>JBJTUM010000192.1:0-3638 GCA_046080725.1 Cyanobium sp.
AAACTCTTCATCCAAGGCTCCGGACGCCACTTCTTCCGCGGCAGCCACGATCACCGAAGCCAGGCTGGGATCCAGCTTGCCCATCGCGGCATTCACTTCGGCACAGGCGGCCTTGAGGTGGCCGAAGGCATGAACAATGGCCAGGGGCATCCTCTCGCCAAAGGGAAAAAGCTTCAGAGAGCGCTGGGTCTGGGCCCCCCAGAAGTGCTCGGCGGGAACCTCGATCAAACCAAGGCTATCCGTCTCGAGCCGCTTCTGCAGGTCCATGTCAATCTCGAGCAGAGCCATCCGGAGCCACCGACTGCCAACCATCGTTGAGCTCGTTGAAGCTCGTCATTCTTCGCTCTGAGCTCGAGGGGGGGAGGGGCAAGCCTGTGGCCCGACTCAAGGCCGCATGGATGGTATCAATCTCCACCTGGCCAAGGGCATCCAACATCACCTGGCCCTTCTGTCCGAGAACCACCACCTGAGGGACCACCCCCCGCCAGTAATGGAGGGGGTCGGTGGGGCCTCTGTCCTCGCGTCCTTGGAGGGGATCGGTGACCAACGGCATGAGCTCAATGCTGTTGCCCCACACCCTCTGCAGTTCCGAAACCACTCCGGCAAAGCGTTTGCTGACCGCACTGTCGTCGAGGTAGTACACCATCAGGGTCACCCGATGGTCTGCCAGGGCCTCAGCCAGGGTGAGCCTGGGAGGCACCAAGGAGCCATTGCCGGCGTAGAGGGCAAAGATGTTGCCGTCGTAGCGATCATTCTCCTGGCTGGCCGTGGCTCCAGTAGGCCAGGCGAGGAGAGCCACCAGAAGGCAGGTGAGGACAACAACACTCTTGGCTCTGATCCAGCGGACTGAGGGGACCTTCATTGACCCGTGGACAGGCAGGGCGGAGAGAGGAGACAAGGGCGAGGAGCGACGGTCCACACCAGACGAATTATGGGGGTCAACGGCCCAGGCTTCTTCCCATTCCCTGGGCAATTCCACGCCCCACAAGGCCAATGGCCCGGCCCACCACCCGGGTGAGAAACACCACGAAGAGGTCTCCTAGGGCTCGCACGATGGCTTGCGCCTGAGGGGCAAGGGCATCGCGCACTTCCAGGGCCAGGGTGACGAGTTGCTGGGGCCAGCTCAGGCGCCGCAGCTCCCGATCGCGCGGTTCGGTGAGATCCAGCCGACCGATTCCACCCTCTTTCAAGCAAAAGAGAGGGCGACGACTCTCATAGAGCTGTATCGGCCGTTCCACCCAGCTGAGCCAGCGTTCCTGGGCGTTGAGTTGGTTGCGCAGGCGCTCGACATTACGGGTGGGCAGGAGATTGTCCCGCAAGAGGTAACGGCGGAGTTCTGGCCACTCCGCACTTAGGGCTAGCACCTGGCTGCTGATTTGCTCGGCGTTCCGCACCAACCAGTTGGCCAGAAGCATCTCGAGATAAAGCACGGCCTGGGGCTCATCGGGAGCCCTGAGCCTGCCCTCTACCACAAGGGGGCGGGCCTGCAAAACGGCGGCCAACAGGGAATGGGGGTCGGGGAGTTCGGGATCCTCTCCCTCGAGATCGCTCTGGCTCAGCAGGGTCTCTGCTACGGGTTGGAGGGTCCCATCTCGGGGAAGCTGCACATAGGGACCGGCCAGTTGACGCAAGGCCTGCTGGCGCAGCTGGGGTTGTAAGACAGCCCAGCGCTGGCGAAGGGTTTCGGGGCTCTGATCACCCTCTTGGAGGGTGGCGCGGAGGTGATCCAGCTGCTCGAGCAACGCGAGCAGGAGATCCCGCCGCCGTTGCTCCTGGAGGCCGTCAAAGGCAAGCAATTGGCCGCTCACGTTGGCCGGCTCCATCGCAAGTGCATCCTGCAATCGCTGCCGCAAGGCCCGCCAGATGCCTTCCGCATTGCGCTGTCGCAGGGTGAGGCTGAGCACAGGGGCCAGGGCGGTCCCAGACACCCCAGGGGATGGAGGGACGGCGGAGGCGCTCAGGGCATCCCCCTGGGAAAGCTCTGGAGGGGATTCGAAGCCCCAGGCCATGGTGAGGGGGCCCCACAACCAAACCAGGAGGGAGCGGGCTGCCTGAAGTTCTCGGCACCTGCCCTCGAGCAGCATCTGGGCGAGCCAGGTGGTGGGGGGTGGGTTGAGAAGCTGGCGACACACCCGCAACTCCGCATCAATCTGCTGAAGACCACTGACCAGGAGCCACTGTCCCAACCCCATCGGCACCGACTCTCGCCAGGGGGAGGAGTCGCCCGCGCTTCCGAGCAGATCCACCACACGCCCGCCCTCGAGCAGGGTTGAGACGGCTTCTCGGACGCTGGCGGCATCGGGTGCCTCCAACAATCCCTGCACGGGGAGATCCAGGAGGAATGGCCTCGGATAGGAGAGGGCTCCTGAAGAGAGCATCAGCAGGGGCGCTGGATGCCACCGCTCCTGCAGCAGTCGAAGCTCTTCAAAAAGCATGTTGGCGGGCGGGAGAGTGGTCAGACTCCAAAGGATGAGTCGGGGTGCGCCATCCAGTTGCTCGGGGCTATCCACCAGCCGATAGAGAGGAGGCTCCTGGATCAGCCACCGCTTCAAGCCCTCCCTGGAGAGCCCATCGCCAAGGATCAGGATCTGGGGAAGAGGCTTGGCCACAGTCATGGCTGCCGCCGACCGAGAAGATTCAAAGTGTAGGCCTCAATCTGATATCCTGTTTGTTGTTCGATCAGAGCAAGGAGTTGGGAGGGAAGATATATTTCCAGATCATGAATTACGCCTGTGTCCAGGCAGGTGAGATGGCTGTGGGGATCAGCTCTATAGCCATAAAGGCGACCACTGGCACGATCCAAGCATTCGATCACGCCTGCAGACTGGAGGGACTCCAGATTTTGGTAAACTGATGTATGGCCAATATTGCGGCCGAGGTTATTGAGTTTTTCGAAGATATCCCTCGCACTGAGATGGGTTTTTTCGGCCCACAACAATTGCAGCACCATCCGTCGCTGTTTGCTCAGTCTCAGTCCTAGCTCCCGGCAGCGTCGATAGGCTGCTTCCACAGTCTCCGCTGATTCTTGCTCCGCTTCCAGGCCGGATGCAACCTCAGCCGTAGCAAGGTCTCTGGAGACGGACCACTCTCCAGGGATTAGAGATGGAGGGTTGGAGTGGGCCACAAACCTGTATGGAACAGCGAAAAGCAAAACTGAACCTTGCCTCTTTATAGAGGATTTTTGTGATTCACGCTCACCCAGCACGCCTGAAGCAAGGCTCAGGCAATCGGCAAGCTACTTGGGTCTTGCCATCGTCCAGGCCCAATGGCCTGCAGGGCTTCCCTCAGATCCAGCCCCCCGTCATAGAGGGCTCGCCCCACAATCACCCCCTCCACCCCAAGGGGAGCCAACACCAGCAGGCTAAGGAGATCACTCAGGGAGCCCACCCCTCCCGAAGCAATGATCGGAATTGAACTGGCCAGCGCCATGGCACGGAGAAAGTCCAGATTGGGGCCTGCAAGGGTGCCATCCGTGGCGATATCTGTGGTGATCAGGGCAGCGACCCCACTTCCCTCAAAACGGCGGGCCAGGTCGGTGGCTTGAAGAGAACTTTTTTCCAGCCAGCCGCGGGTGGCCACCTGTCCCCCCCGGGCATCGATGCCCACCACAATTCCGCCGGGGTGGCGTTCAGCGAGCT
>JBJTUM010000193.1:0-3323 GCA_046080725.1 Cyanobium sp.
GGGATGTTGATCTCAGCAGGGCGGAACTTGAGGAGTTGCTCTCATAAGCGGAAATGCCGGCCAACAAGCCCTTCGAGATGGACAGACCACCAACCACTCTTTGCTTCGCCGCCCCAAGCTCCTTCCCTGCCACTCAGGGGCAGCGTCACGCAAAACAGAAAGCCCGCGTCAGCCCAACATCTGCAAGGCCAGTGCTGCCCCGGAAAAATGGGTGAATCAGGATCCCCTAGGACAGCAGCTCCGTCTACCACTCATGCCATCCCGATGGATCCAAGGATCAACGCGATTGCAGCAGACATCATCGCAGCAATCCCAGAAGCCCAGGTTCGTCTGTTTGGATCACGCAGCAAGGAACATCCCGGCCAGACTCCGACGTGGATCTTCTGATTAACGTGCCGGATCACTGGCTGTCTGGCCATGACCGTCTTCGCGTGTTGAAGTGAGTCAAAGACAGCAATACAGAAGTGCCATTACATTCCACGCTGATCAAGAAGGAATTCTGCTGAACGGCTGATCCGGATGTCTTGCGCTACCCCCGGATTGCCTAGGCTGATCTTTCCCATTTTATGGCCCCCTTGAACCTCACCAAGATCTCCGCCACAGAAAGCTTTGGAATCACCCCAGCCCCCCCGGAACGAGAGGAGAGCGTCCCACCACACCAGTGGCACCAGCCACCACGTCCATGGATCTGTTTGAGTTCAGCGATTCCCCCTTCCCCCAGGCTCAGCTTCCTGATTGCCGCTGCACGCCGGATCTGACCGACATGCTCACGGTGACATACATCAGCCAGGGGATGGATCCCCTGCAGGCAGCACTGGAAGCCCAGCTTCAGGCTCCCCTGGTTCAACCTTTCTCTTCTGAACACCCCGCAATCCATCCCACACAATCATGACTGCTTCAATGATTCCTGCCGTTCTATCGGATCAACGCCAATCAATGTACGGCGACAATTAGGTACGCGCCCGCCAACGTAGTTGACACCGAGCAAATCAAGCTCCAGTGTTCCCTATGCGGACACCATGCTGCAGGTGGCTCGCCAGGGCTACAGCTTCCAAACCCGTGAGGTGTTGCAGCGGGTTGTGATGGGGGAGCAGGCGCGCATCAAAGAGGAGCAGATGCTCTGGCGCGTTGGCGGCACGCTCGTTGGCATGTTCTTTGGTCTTGGCGATGGGCTGCAGTTGACCGATCTGTTCATGGGGATGGCGGGGGGCAGCATCGGCTCCATGGCCCATGAGGTCATGAGCCATGAAGACCGGCAGTTCTTGGAGCGCTGCCAATCGCTCTGGCTGGTGGGGGGCAACTCGCCGGTGGAACTGGCTCAGCGCTTGGGGCCAGCCCGCTCACGGATCCTGCTGTTCAGCCCTTCCTGGCCAGAGCCCATGGTGTTCAACCACTACCAGAGCCACCGCGGCAATCACCTCGTGCCGCTTAGCCTTGCCGGCCGTCAGGCCGCTGGTTTTGCCCATCCCCAGAGCCTGGAGGTGCTGCAACGGCACTTAAGCGCAGACGAGCTGCAGACCCTTGAGGGCCAGCTCTACCCGATGGCATCCCATGCGTTCGCTGTCGACACGGTGTCGCCCATCAGCCTGGCGGAAGCCCTTGAGCACGACCCCCATGCACCTTCCTTCCTGAGCCAGAGCAGGCCCGTGTGCATCGAGGCCTACACGGTTGCAGCCATTGGCTACCAGGTGCCAATCCCTGCCCACAGCGACTTCTGATCCTTGCCATCCCCCCACACCATGACCCACTTCACTGATCTCAAAGCCCTGCCCTTGCAGCAACCCTTGAGGCGTGCCGCCGTGCGGCGTAACCTGGGCACCGCAGCCATCGTTGCTGTTGCTTTCAGTGGCGGCCCCTTTGGATTGCCATGGCTCGCCACCTCATCCGCCACTACCTTCCTTGCGCTGATGGTTTGGCGATGGAAACAAGAGCACTGACTATGCCTAGAAAGCTGGCGATCAGCTTGATGGCTGCGGCGGTGCTGGTTTCAGCGCCACTGAGCCATGCCAGTCCAGCGCTGGTGGGGCAAGTACCAGCTCCTCAGAGCAGCGGCAATCAGCCTGATGTGGAGGCCTTGGTTGAGCGGGCTGGCAAATTGGACGCAGAGGGAAAGTACGGCGAAGCGGCAGCCATCTGGCGGCAGATCCTTGCCATTGAAGAAAAAAGCCTAGGACCAGATCATCCTGAAGTTGCTATTAGCCTCAACAACCTGGCTGATCTTCTGAGGGAACAGGGGCAATACACCTCAGCCGAACCGCTCTATCGCCGCTCCCTGGCAATAAAGGAAAAAAACCTCGGAGAAAATCATCCCGATATTGCTATAAGCCTTAACAACCTGGCGGTTCTTCTTTTTAGCCAACAGCAGTACGTCGCATCCGAACACCTTTTTCGCCGAACACTCGATATTGTACAAAAAGATCTCGGTTCCAATCATCCACAAGTCGCCTCCATCCTCAACAATCTAGCGGTTCTTTTCATTGCCCAGGGAAAGAGCAGTGAAGCTGAGCCCCTTTATCGCCGCTCTATAGCAATCAGTGAAAAAGCCCTTGGCCCAGATCATCCGGATGTGGCCACCAGCCTCAGTAACCTGGCGGGCCTTCTGAGAGACCAGGGGCAGTACGCCGCTGCAGAACCTCTTTATCGCCGCTCCCTGGACATCTTTGAAAAGGCGTTCGTCCCAGATCATCCTTATGTTGCAACCAGCCTCAATAACATAGCGGGGTTACTGTATGAACAAGGGAAGACCGATTCATCCGAGCACCTCTATCGCCGCTCCCTGGACATTCGAGAAAAGAACCTCGGTCCAGATCATCCTGATGTTGCAATTAGCCTCAATAACCTGGCGGTGCTACTGAGGGCAAAGGGGGACTATGCCACAGCTGAGACTCTCCATCGCCGCTCCCTAGCCATTGCTGAAAAAGCACTCGGCCAAGATCATCCTTATGTAGCCACCAGCCTTAAGGAAGCTCTGGCCAACACGCCTTTGTCCACCCAAAAGCGACTCAACTGTTCAATCTGAGCCTTTCATTGTGTTCTGAGCGCCGATCGAGTCAAAGTTGGCCTGATTGTCAGCTCTTTTCCTCGTCTATTGGCCCTGATTTAGCCAAATAGGCACACCAATCCCTTTTTCAGATCGGCTCTAGTAGCAAATGACGAGCCATGAACAGGTTTGCTAAGGCGGCGAGCACATGCACCTTGCAGCGATTTTTCGCCATTCCCCTCAGCCTCGTCTTCTGAAAGCTGAATTGCTGCTTCACGACTCGGAAGGGATGCTCCCCTTTGGCGCGGATGTGGGCTTTGGCCATTTCGATCAGGTTGAGCAG
>JBJTUM010000194.1:0-10770 GCA_046080725.1 Cyanobium sp.
CCTGCGGCGACTGGAGCTTCAGCAGCTACTGCAACACCAACAGGTGCCGCAACGACAGACCCTTCGTGAAAAGCCCCGGCAGCTACTGCCACCTGCTGCACCACTGGAGAGGGAGCTGATACCCATGAACGCTCTTCGAAAGAAGGGTGATCAGCCGTTTCCACTGGGGGAACCGCCAGCGTGGAGGATGCCGTGGCTTGCTGGCGCGGAGCCTTGCCCTGAAGGGCAGTGAGGAGATCCAATCGCAACATGCTGCTGTAACGGCCCACACCAAAGCGCCTTGCGAGCTCTCTCAGCTGATAAAGGCGCGTCTTCGCTAACGCATCCTTGGAGAACCGTGGCAATTCCATCGCAGCTGTGCAAAATCTTCATGATTGTCCCGGACAAACTCCCATTCGATCCCATCTGTCAGCGCACCCTGATCCATGAGGCCCTCAAAAACCAGCCAAACCTGGTTTTTCGTTGGCGCTGAACGTCTGCAACCACTCTGGAGTGAGAGACCTCAGATCTGGTGCAGCCGAATGGGCCCCTCAAGGGAGGGGCGGTAAATTAGGCATATCTACTTGGTGGATTGTGCCCTTGGCTCACCCAATGCACCCCTGACGATCGCTACATTCCAATGTGGTGCTCGAGCCGTTTTGTTTATGGCCTCTATTGCTGATCAGCTGCAGTCCTACCGCTCGGCCTTGGAAGCAGCACAATCAAAGGGAGATGGGGCAACCACGCGGAAACTGGAACAAACCATTCGAGATCTCGAGGCATTTAGCCAGCGCCATCCCGATGCCACGGAAGCTCCCTCGCCGTTGGAAGTGTTCTGTGATCTCAATCCATCCGACGTAAACTGTCTGGTTTACGACGATTGATACCCGATGGATTTCACTCCCTACCTCTTGACTTCAGACCCTGTGTCGTCTGAGGAGGGCTTGCTTTCTGTTGAAATCAGGGGGCGAATTGCGGTGGCCATGAAGGGGAGATTTCTCCTCAGGGCTGTTTGCAAGAGTTTTGGTGAAAGCAACGTTATTTCCTGTGCGGTCACAGATCAAAACAGCTGCCTTTCCTATTTGTCGGCCAGCGTTAATCCGGCCTACCAACTGCTGATCTGCACGGATTATCTCGAAAGTGGCAATGGCTTTGAACTCGTGCGTAAGGCCAAGCAGAACCATCCTGAGCTGCATTGTGTGGTGCTGGCTCTGGGGGATGTCATTCCCGCCGAATTTGTCGATTCCCCCTGGCTGGAGGCAGTGGTGGCGGAGGCTGATTTCGTGGAGGATCAACAGCCCCTGAAAGCGGCGATCCTTGCTGTCATGGGAGGTCACTCCTATCGGAGCCCTTCCCTGCGCACCGGCCAGCTCCCCTATCTCAGCTGCCCACGGCTGACGCCAAGGGAATACCAGGTGTTAGACCTGCTATCCATTGGGATGAGCGACAGAGATATCGCCAAACGTCTGATGGTAAGTGAGGAAACAGCCCATACCTACAGCAAGCGTCTGCTTCAAACCCTTGGGGTGAACAACCGCCTTCAAGCCGTGCTCAAGGGGATGCGCTGCGGCATGGTGCAGCTTTGAGGCATGGTTCTGCCGGATTGCCCCCAAACGGGGGCAGACCCTGAGGACGGCGACCGTCCATGCTGTTGGGGTAACCGATGCGGTGCCATGGGTCAGTCCACCTCCTCCACGCTCACCATCGGAGAGCTCCAGGCTGGCTATCCGCTCTACTGCAAGGCCATGAGGATCCTGATCCGGGAAGAAAAAACCATGGAACAGATCAAGCGGAGTGTGTGCTGGCATCGGCTAACCACGCTTCATGCCTGCATGCCCAGGCAATACAAAGATCCGGAACATCTTTATTTCCATCTCCGACGCGAGCTGAGCCACTGAACGTGACGGCAGGTGGCACTTACAGGGCATCACTTCCCGTGCTGCTCCCATGGCCTGCCCACAGATTGACGACACCCTGGTGGCTTCCCTCATTGCCTTGATGGAACAGGGCACCGCTCCCTGGCGACGGGAATGGGACAGCAGGAGCGGGGGCCACCACGTGAACCTCCTCTCCGGCCGAGCTTATAGGGGGGCTAATCCGATCCTGCTGACGATCGGCCTGCACCAGCGTGGAGCCACCCTTCCCTACTGGTGCGGAGCAGGAGAAGCTAAGTCCCATGGCCTGTTCCCCAAAACAGGCTCCAAGGTCGTCACCGTGCTGCGGCCCCAGGTAAGACGTAAGGCCAAACCCGAGAGCGAGGACAGCACTCGTAACACCTGCTGGGTGAGGTATGTGCCCGTCTCGCTGTTCAATGTCCAGGATCTGGAGGGGGATGCCTTGCCGGCGCTGATTCACAGCCGCCAGGCCGAAACGGGGGAGGCCAGCCGGCCGGAACCAGAACGGCTGGCCCAAGCGGAGGCCGTGCTGCGGCAGTGGCCGGTGCCCATCCAACACGGAGGGCCCATGGCCTTCTACAACCCCCAGGCCGACAGGATTCACTTACCAGAGCGCCAAGCGTTCCGATCGAGCGCGGCCCTCTATGCCACCTGGGCCCATGAGGCGCTCCACAGCACGGGCCACCCGAGCAGGCTGGCCCGCAACCTCCATGGCTGTGTGGGCAGTGCGGCCTATGCCAGGGAGGAGCTGGTGGCGGAACTGGGAGCCGTGTTGTTGGGGGATCGGCTGGAGATCGGCAGCAATGTGGCCAATCATGCGGCCTATCTCAGCGCGTGGATCGGGCTGTTGAAGGAGTCTCCCAAGCTGCTCTATCGGCTGCTGAGCGAGGCCCGCAAAGCAGCTGATCTGATCTGTCCCAACGCTTCCTCCACCACGGCGTAGACCGTCAGACCCCGTCCCGGGGGGGGGACTCCAGCAAGGTGGCAAGCAAGGGGGCCAGGGGAACCCGGGCCAGGCGCGTGGCCCGATCGGACACCGCATAGGGAAGCCAGAGATGGTCGGCGTGGATCAGCCCCCCGCAGCTGTAGACCACATTGGGCACATAGCCATCCCGCTCATCATCCGCCGCCCGCAGGAGGGGGTGACGGAGCCTCCCGATCACCCGGGAGGGATCGTGGAGATCCAGCAGGGCTGCACCGATGCAATATTCCCGCACGGGGCCCACGCCATGGGTGAGCACCAGCCAGCCAGCCTCCGTTTCCAGGGGCGACCCGCAATTGCCGAGCTGGATGAACTCCCAGGGCTCCTGGGGCCGGAGCAACACCTGGGATTGGTGCCAACAATCCGGGTGGTCACTGCGCATCAGGTGGATGTTCTCGCTGTCCTGACGGCCGAGCATCAGCCAGGCCCCATCCACCTGTCGGGGGAAAAAGGCCAGACCCTTGTTGCGGATGGCCGAGCCCTGCAGGGGCCGCAGGGAGAACGTCTGAAAATCGCTGGTTTCAATCAACTGGCTGTGGATGCCCTGTCCGTCGTAGGCGGTGGCTGTGGCCAGATAGTGGGGGTGCTCGCCTTCGAGGAGCACAAACCGGGCGTCCTCCAGGCCATTGCTTTCCCGGGCCGTCACTGGGAACAGCACCCGCTCGCTGAGCGCACTGTCCGGGCTGTAGGTCACCCTGTAGTGGCCCTCGCTGCCCTCCACGCTGGTGATCTCCCCTTGGAAGACAAAGGGGGAGACGGGATCGAGATGGATCCGCCCATCGGCCGTGATCACCCCGCCCCGGAACTCAATAGAGGAGATGTGGCCTTCCCCGGTGGCCCGGAGGCTGAGCACCACCCTCAGCTGTCCAGGGGGCAGATCCCCCTGGAGAGGATGGGGCACCAGGGAGGGGTTGAAGAGGGCTGCCGACTCCAGGGAATATTCGTGGGTGAGGTAGTAGCCGAGCAGGAGCTGCTGCTCCGACGACAGGGAGAGCTGGGTTTGGAGCGGAGCCAGCACATCGTGCCAACGCTGCCGGGCCAGACGCTCCAGGGTGCGATGGCGCTCGCCGAACCGCTGGCGCAATCGCTCAAGCTCCTGCTCGCAGGTGGGGCCATCAAGGGCGGCCAGGCGTTGCATGAGGCACTCCAAGCGCTCCACAGGGCCCTGGCTGCCGGTGGGTTTCACCACCAGGGTGGGAAGGAAGGGACGCAGCAACACCCTTCTGGGATCCGGCTCCAGATGGAACGCAAGCCTCTCCAGGGGAAGGGGTGCCGCCAGTGATGCGGCGGAATCGCTCATGGGTGGATGGTGACGTCCTCACTGGTGAGCAACTTCATGTCGGCCAGAGCCATCAGGTAGGAGAGGGTGGATTCGGCCCCCTGGTTGCGGTTCACCCCAGTGGGTTGGAGCCCGTCGAAACAGCCCCCATTGCTGGCATCGTAAAGAGGTTGGCGCAGATCATTGCGACCCAGAAACCAGTCGAAGCTGCGGGTGGCCTCCATCCGCCACTGCTCCTCGCCGGTGGCATGGAAAGCCTCGATGCAGGCCGCCACGCTGGCGGTGGCCTCCAGGGGCTGCTGATCGTGGGTGGGGGGCACCTGGCCCTGGTGCCAGAAACCTTCCGAACCGATGGGTCGGAAATGGCCCTCCGGGGCCGACTGGGCCTGCTGCAGCCAGGTGAGGGCACTGAGGCCCGTGGCCAGCATGTCGGCGCGCTGCAACCAACGGCCGCTGAGGATGAGGGCCTGGGGGAGGCGGGCGTTGTCGTAGCTCACGATGGGCTCCAACCAGGACCAGTCGGCGGTGCTGTGAGCTTCAAAGGCCGACAGGAGCCGTTCGGAGAGGTCGAGGCGCCAACGGGCGGCAAGCAGGTCGCCATGGAGCACCCGCAGGTATTCGTGAAGGCCAAGCACGGCGAAGGCCCAGGCCCGGGGGGAGGTGAAACCCTCCAGGGCGGGGAGGGCCTTCTCAAACAGGCGGGCCGCCCAGTTGCGCAGGTTGGTTTGCTCCGTGCGGCCCACGATGGCGCCCAAGCCCCAGAGAGCCCTGCCATGGCTGTCTTCCGAACCCACGCTCTCCAGCCAGCGGCGATCAAAGCCCATGAAATTGCGAAACCGACTGCTCTCGGGAACAAAGGCGTAATGGAGGAAGGCGGCGGCGGCCGATTGAAGGCGATGGAGGCCGTTCAGGGGCTCTCCCAGGTGCTCCAGCTGGGCCGTGAAAAGGAGGGCGCGGGCATTGTCGTCGGTGCAATAGCCGTGGTTGAAATCGGGCACGCTGTGCACGGCGTGCTGAAACACCCCCGTGGAATCGGCCATGGCCTCCAGATGCTGGAAGCGCCACAGGGGGAGCTCCGCCCCCTCCACAGCGAGGGTGGCGGCCGGCCGCAGGGTGCGCGCCCTCCCCTCCCCCGCTTCCAGAAGGCGCTCAAACAACTGGGCATAGCGCTCGCCCACGGCCCCCCACACCATTTCGCGGCCGGCGAGATAACCCTGCTTGCGCATGGCATGCAGGCGGGTGGGTTCTCCCAGCAGGCGATTCACGGCGTTGGCAATGGCCGCCCCATCCCGGAAGGGCACCAGCAACCCCCGGCCCTCAGCGAGCAGCTCCTCCGCATGCCAGTAGGGGGTGCTCACAACAGCTTTACCGGCGCCGTAGCAGTAGGCCAAGGTGCCAGAGGTGATCTGGGCAGGGTTGAGATAAGGGGTGAGGTAGATATCGGCCGCGCCGATGTATTCGATCAGCTGCTGATCATCCACATAGCGATTCACAAAGATCACATTGTTTTCCACGCCAAGACTCTGGGCCAGCCGTTCCAGAGAGAGGCGATAGGTTTCACCCTCCGCCCGCACCAGATTGGGATGGGTGGCCCCAAGGATCACGTACACCAGATCGGGATGGTGGGCCAGAACCCCGGGGAGGGATTCAATGCCGTACTCAATGCCCTTGCCAGGGGAGAGCAGACCGAAGGTGAGCATCATGGGCCGGCCGGCAACCCCAAATTGGTCTTTGTAGAAGTTGGGGTCCACAAAGGGCTGGTCTGGGATGCCATGGGGAATCACATGGATCTTCTCCAGGGGCACCTGGTAGGTGGTGCTGAGGATGCCTTGGCCCCGCTGGGTCATTACCACCAGAGCATCCGATTGCTGGGTGAGGTCCTCCATCACCCGTCGCTGCTCTCCCGTGGGGTTGTCCAGCACGGTGTGCAAGGTGGTGACCACCGGCAGCCGCAGACGCCGCATCAGGTTGAGCAGATGGCTGCCGGCGGGGCCGCCATAGATGCCGAACTCATGCTGAATGCACAGGAGATCGGTATGCGACAGGTTGATGAAGTCGGCGGCCCGTTGATAGCTGGAGAAACTGCGCTCCGGCAGCTCAAAGCGCACCGCGTCGGGATAGTCGTAGCGGAATCCTGGATCGGTGACGCTGAGCACGGGCGTGCTCCAGTCCGGCCGTTGGTTCCCCACGGCCTGATGGAGATCGCGCGTAAAGGTGGCAATGCCGCACTGACGGGGTGGGAAATTGCCAAGAAAGCTGATTTTACGAGCGTTTCTCGACCCCATTGGCCTTCCCGAGTGCCCAAAACTCGGTTGAGCGTATCCCTGATTGCCAAAGATGCCAGCAACGGAAGGAGAGCCGAAAAACCGTCCAGGTCGATCCTGCACAATCCGCGTGTGCGATGGATGCACGCAAAGCTCCAATCAGAGCTCGAGCAGACCCGGCGGTGGTGTGAGGCCGATCCAGCCCTCCTCCAGATTCACCTCGGGCACGATGGCTTCAACAAAGGGAATCAGCACCCGCCGTTGCCGGTCGCTGAGTTCCACCTCCAGCAGATCATTGCCCCCGTGGATGAGATCCCTCACGGTGCCTATGGGGCTGCCCTGGGGCAACAGCCTCACCTGGAGTCCCTCTAGATCCAGCAGATGGAATTCGCCGGGCTCCAGGGCCGGACGTTCGGCCGCACTGGCCAGGAGGTCGGAACCCACCAGGGCCTCCGCGGCCGTGCAGCTGCTCACCCCCTCCAGACGCACGACATAGAGCTCTTTCCCAGGCAGTTGGCGCCCGGAGAGGAGGCGCACCTCTTGCAGCATGCCCTGGCGATTGCGCAACCAGCGATCGCCAGGGCAGGTAAATCGCTCCGGGAAGTCACTGAGGGGCAACACCCGCAGCTCCCCCTGGAGCCCCTGGGCGGCCACGAGCCGGCCCACATCAAGCAAGGAGAGTGAATCCGGAGGAGGACCTTCGGTGGACATGGCCGTGAGCGAATCGGCCAGCCTATGGAAGGCCTCGGCAAGATGCCCCAACGTCCAGCGCCCGATCCGTTCCGTGTCTCTTCTTCGTGTGGTCGCTCCTGCCGGCGTGGCCCTGCGCTCCCAGCCGAGCACCACCGGCCAGAGGCTGGCCCTACTGCCGCAGAGCACGGCAGTGAGCCTGATCCAAACCGTTCAAGGGGATCCCTACGACGCCCCAGGGGGATCTCAACGCAGCGATTGGCAGCAGGTCAGAGCGGGCGAGCTAGAGGGATTCGTGGCAGCCCTTTGGCTGGAGCCAGGCCGGCCCGGTGAACCGGAGGAGAGCTCACGGCCCCAGGAGATGCGGGGCGTGTGGATCTGCAGCCATCACCACAGCCCGGTGTGGCAATCCCGCGATGCTCTGGCGCGGGCCCTCGATGCGCTGGTAGCGCTGGGCTGGAACACGGTGTTTCCAGCGGTGTGGAATCAGGGTTTCACGGCCTGGCCCAGCACGGTGATGGAGCGCCATGGCTTCCCCAACCAAGACCCGGTGTATTCGGCCGCTGGCATCGACCCCCTCCAGCTGGTGGTGAAGCTCGGCAAGGAGCGGGGCCTCACCGTGATTCCCTGGCTGGAATACGGCTTTGCCGCCGAACCCGTGGGGGCGGCGCGGGGGCTCCTGGCGGCCAAGCCCGCGTGGGCGGCCCGGGATCGGCGGGGCCAGGTGGTGGAGGATGGGGGCCTGCACTGGCTCAACGGGCTCCATCCAGAGGTGCAGGCCTTCCTGGGGGAGCTGGTGCTGGAGGTGGTGGAGCGCTATGGCGTGGATGGGGTGCAGGGAGACGACCACATGGCGATCCCCCGCGCCGGCAGCCACGACACCACCACCCTGGAGCGCTTCCGGCAGGCCACGGGCAAGTCGCCCGCCGCCCGGGATGACGACCCCCGCTGGAGCCGCTTTCGCAGCGAGGAGCTGAGCCGCTGGGTGCGGGAGATGGGGGAGCGGATCCACCGGGTGCGGCCGGATCTGCTCTGGTGCCTGTCACCCTGCCCGCTGCCCACGGGGCTCACCCAACTGATGCAGGACAGCACGGGTTGGCTGACCAACGGCAGCGTGGACTTGCTGCTCCCCCAGCTCTACCGCAACAGTGTGGCCGCCTATCGCCAGGTGCTGGAGGGAAATCTGCGGCCCCTTCCCAGCAACCGTCGGCGCCAGGTGGTGGCGGGGCTCAGCCTGCGGGCCAATGGCCAGGATCTGGAGGAAGCCACCCTGCTGGAGATGGTGCGTATCAGCCGGGAGGCGGGCCTGGGGGGGGTGGCCCTCTTCCACCACACGCCCCTAATGGGGGGCGATCAGCGCATCGCCCGGGCCCTGCTCAGCCAGCGGGGGTGACCCAGATGGGCGAGCTCCAGGCCCGCTCCTGAACCGTGGTGGGCACATCCTTCAGCAAGGGAAGCTTGGCCCGCACCGCGTCGTAGGTGGTCCAGCGGGGGGTGGGGATCTCCAGCACCCGCAAGGAATAGAGGGTGGGGCGGCGGGGATCAAAGTCTGGATCCCGCCAGATCCCAGCCATTACGGGGGCGCCAATGGAGTTGGCGTAGGTCGCACGGGTCAGATCCACCGTGTTGCCCACCGCCGGCACCTTGCCGTCCGGCCCGGGGCGCCGGTTGCCAGCCCACACCACGTCGATGATCTTCTCCTGAGGTTGGCCGGCCGCATCCACCCAGCCCTTGATGATCTGGATGCGATCGAGGTTGGCGCCATCGGGATCCTTGCGGGCTCACACCAGCAGCTGGGGGGCTTGGCCGGCCTTCGGCAGGGGCAGATCGCTCCCCATGGGCACCGCACCAAGGGCCAAGGCGCGCTTCACCATGTCGGGCCGGGCGGGCAAATCCGCCGGTAGGTTAGTGCCAGCGAACAGCCGCACCCGCAGGCGGGTGCCACTGGTGGCGAAGGTTTCCTTGCGCTTCATCGCATCCCAGATGGCTTCGCGGGTGTTGCTGGTAGACCACACTCCGGTGAGGGAGCCAGGGCTCATATCACGGGCAAACATCCACCCTTCCACAGAAGCGGTGCGCCGGGCATCGACGCTGCCATCCGAGGCGCCATGGGCTCCAGCCATGAAGTTGTCTTCCGCCGTGTTGCCGGGGGTGCCGTTGTGGTTGTCGGTGCCGCCGGCGAAGCCGTATTTGAAAGGGTTCGCCCCCAGGCTCTGTTGATGGCCCAGGCCGCGGATCAAACCCGCCCTCACAAAGTCGGCACGGCGGAAGGTGCGGCCGGAGAAGTTCTGCATCGAATCGGCGTTCTCAAAACCCGCGAATTCGTCGTTGGCCCAGAACGCGCGATGCACCTCGGAGTTGCCCTTCACCTGCATCATCTCGATCAGGGGCTCGAAATGGGCTCGGCGGCGGGCATAGGCGGCGTTGATGGGAGAGCCGGCCGCATCCACCTCAGCGAACATCAAGCCCTTGCTGCCATTGGAGTTGTGGGGAATGGCGAACACCCGCATCCCCTGGCGCTCCAGGCCCTCCATCCACTGCCAAAGGCCATCTTCCCGGTTGATGTCGATGGCGCTCATCACGGTGGGGGGCACCTGGAGCGTTCGGAAGAGCACGTTGCGGTGGAGGTTGGCGCCACCAGGAACGGACGTCCACTCATAGCCGGCCAGGGTGGAAAACACCCCGGGCTGATGGTGGCGGGCAGTGGCCTCGAGGTTTCGCGTCCAGGCGGCGGCAGCGCTGGCGGGGCCTTGCCAGAAGGGGAAATGGGTGGGTTTGCCGCTGCGGTTGCCCTTCTGGAAATCCAGAAACCATTTTTCCCGCTGCTCCATGGTGGTGAGATTCCGCAACTCCGTCACCATGGGGAGGTTGTGGCCGGGGCTAGCGGGCTGGAGCACGGTTTCCATCTCGCCGATGAACTCGGCATGGTCGGTGACAGCCGCCCAGTCGAGGGGACGTTTCAGCCGGAACCGCTGGCCGCTCACCTCCACTTCCTCCCCGCGGGCGAAGCGGTAGGCGCCATCGGGATCGAGCTTGGCTCCCCCAAGGAAGGCATCGAAGAAATAGGAGGTGTGGATGTGGGTTTCTCCGAAGAAGGCCTCCTTTTCCGGGTAGTGAGGCACGGCAACCCCTCCCGGCTGGGCGGCGGAATCCACCGGCCGCGGGGGAGCCAGCAGGGCCAGGGCCAGGCCGCCCGAACCGGCGATCAACAGGGCACCCAGTAGGCGAGGAAAGTCGCGGCCCATGGCTCTCACAACACTCTTTCTGCTTTAGCTGCGGCCTCCGCCGCCAGCAAGCGCAGGATCTCCATGACGATGCATCGGGCGGGCCAGCTACGGCCGCACCAGGGCCAGGGTGCGCTCCATCACCCAGTAGGCCCCCAGGCCTCCCACCACGTAGCCAGGGAAACGTCGGAGCCAGAGGGGCTCGGGCCAACGCCGCCACTGCCAGAGCCCGATGCCGAGCCACACCAGGGCAACGAAGGCCAGCTGGCCCAGCTCCACCCCCAGGTTGAAGAGGGCCAAGGCCTGGAGCGTTTCCCCCTTCGGCAGCCCCAGCTCCTGCAGCGCCGTGGCAAGGCCTGCTCCATGGAGCAGGCCGAAGGCGAAGGCCACCAGCCAGGGGTGGCGGATGGTGAGGCTGCTTTGCCCGCGCCAGGTGCGCACGATTTCCGGGGCCAGA
>JBJTUM010000195.1:0-93231 GCA_046080725.1 Cyanobium sp.
CCCCAGAAGGGCTTGGCGGCCCTCAAGGGCAAGCGGTTCACCTTTGGCTCAGAAAGTTCCACCTCCGGCCGTCTGATGCCCCAGTGGTTTCTCGCCCAGGCGGGGGTGAAGCCCAGAGACTTTGCCGGCGGTGCGCCGGGCTTTAGCGGCAGCCATGATGCCACGATCGCCCTGGTGCAGAGTGGCGCTTATCAAGCGGGAGCGGTGAATGAGCAGGTCTGGAAGGCCAACCTGCGCAGTGGCAAGGCCAACCGCAACAAGGTTTTTGTGCTTTGGAAAACCCCCGGCTACCCCGATTACCACTGGCTTGGCCAGCCTGATCTGGATCGGCGTTTTGGCCCCGGGTTCACCGCTCGCCTCCAGCGGGCGATCCTGGCTTGGCGTCAGAACGACCCCGATCAGAACAAGGTGCTCGAACTCTTTGGCGCCCAGCAATTCACCACCGCCCAAGCTGACGACTACAAGCGCATTGAGGAGGTGGGCCGGCAAGTGGGCCTGATCCGCTAAGCCTCCCATGGAGCCCCTGCTCACCCTGGAGACCATCACCGTGCCTGGACGTGACGGGCCCCGGTTGCAGGGGGTGAGTCTCGTGCTCCGGCCAGGTGAACGGGTGGCCTTGCTCGGCTCCAGCGGCGCTGGCAAAAGCACCCTGCTCTCAGTGGCCAACGGATTGCTCCACCCTCAGGTTGGCCGAGTGTTGTGGGATGGCCAACCTCCCGCCTCCTCCCGACGGCGGAGGCGACATCAGCAAGCTCGCATCGGCACGTTGTGGCAGGAGTTGCGGCTGATTGAGGAGCTCACTGTTCAACAGAACCTCAACGCTGCCCGTCTGGCCCATTGGCCTTGGTACCGGGCCTGGCTCAACCTGTTGCTGCCGCTCGAAACCTCAGCCAATCAGGAGGTTTTGGCTCAAGTGGATCTGGAACTCCATCTCCTTGCCGCTCCCGTGGTGGCCCTTTCCGGTGGGCAGCGCCAGCGAGTGGCCATCGCCAGGTTGCTCCGGCAGGATGCGAGACTCTGGCTCTTGGATGAGCCCCTGGCCAGCCTCGATCCTCGCCGGGCCCGAGATGTCTTGCAACTGATCCTCGGCCTGGGACAGGCCCCCCGAGCCCTCCTGTTCAGCCTTCACCGTCCAGATCTTCTGGAGGGTTTCGACCGGGTGATTGGGCTGCGTCAGGGTCGCCTCTGTTTCGACCTGCCTGCAGCCTCGGTGCAACAAACCCATCTTGGGGAGCTCTACGCAGGCAGCGTCACCATCGATGGCTGACGCACTCCCCCGGCGATCCATCAGCCTGGCTCTCCCCTTGTGCATCCTTCTGCCGGCCCTGGTGCTGGTCCCCCTGGCCTTCATCCTTCCCAGCCAGGTGCATGGTGGGGGAGTTGACCTGATCGGCCGTTTTTTCCTCGCCGCACTCCATCCCTCCTTTGATTCGATGGTGGTGAGCTCGGCCCTCTCCGGCCTGGCCATCACCCTGTCGATGGCTGTGCTGGGTTGGGCGATCAGCTTGTTGGGCGGGATCCTCCTGGGGCTGGCCAGTTCCCGCATCCTCTGGTCCACGACCGCGGGACAGGGCTGGCCAGCGACGGGAATTCGCCGGCTGCTAGCCATGCCACGCTCCATCCATGAATTGCTCTGGGGCCTGGCGTTGCTCCAGCTTTTGGGGTTACGGCCCGTGGTGGCGGTGGCGGCCATTGCCATCCCCTACAGCGCCCTGGTGGCCAGGGTGGTGGCCGACCTGGTGGATGGCCTGGACACCACCCGCCTGGACGCTCTGTGCTCTGCAGGCGCCCCCGCCCCGGTCGCCCTGCTCACGGCCTTGGGACCTCCCCTTCTGCCAGGTCTGATGAGCTATGGCGGTTACCGCTTGGAATGTGCTCTGAGGAGCGCCACGCTCCTTGGGGTGTTTGGGTTGGGGGGCTTGGGCACCGAGTTGAGGCTCACTCTGCAATCGCTGCAATTTCGCGAGCTTTGGACCGGGCTATGGCTGCTTTTTGCCGCCATGCTTTTGCTGGAAGGGGGGCTGGCAGCGTTGCGTCGCCGTTGGTTGACGCCAAGGCGGTTGAGCCTCCCCAAGCCCGTTGTTTCTCGCCAGGAAAGGCGGCAGGAGTTGGCAGGGCAGGAATTGCTTCTGTTGCTTCTCGCGCTCCTCCCACTGTGTTGGCTGTTGGCCAGCAGGTTAGAGGTCCGTTTGGCCGACCTCACTCGCGTGCAGCCCCTTCCACCTTTTGGGTCTCCCCAATGGCAGCAGGTGCTGGATCTCCCCTGGCCATCATTGGTGGGGAACACCCTTCTGTTGACCTTTCTGGCTGCAGCCCTGGCCATTGGCGTGGCTCCCCTTTCCTTGCTGCTGGCGGCCCCATGGCCCGCTGCCAGGGGGCTCTTGCGCATGGGTTGGGCCCTGGGGCGTCTCTGGCCCCCACCGCTGACAGCCCTGCTCCTGATGTTTGTGCTTCAGCCTGGGCTGCTCACGGCAGCCTTGGCACTTGGCTTCCACAATTTGGGCATCCTGGGCCGCTTGCTGCTGGAGGGCGTCGAGGAGACTCCCTCGGGCCCCAGGGAGGCCCTGGAACGCATGGGAAGCGGTTCCCGCTTGGGACTGCTCTATGGCTCCTTCAGTGCCGTTGCCCGCTCCTATCTGGCCTATGGCGCCTACAGGGCGGATGTGATGCTCCGCGAGACCGTGGTGGTGGGTCTGGTGGGGGCCACAGGGTTGGGAAGTTTGCTCCTGGAGAGCCTGACGGCTTTCGCCTGGGATCAACTCCTGGCCCTTGTCGTGGTGTATGCGACCCTTACCCTGATCGGGGAGGACTTTTCCGATCGCCTGCGTCATCGCCTTCTGGGATCCACTCGGGCTCCAAACCACCTTTCCAAGGTCTTAACCGACGTGTCGGTTGACGGATTCAAGATGGGTGAAAGCGCCTAGTCAGCCCGTGTCTCTCCTGAGCGACCTGCGACTACTCCGTGAGGGAATGGTGGCCATGGAGCGGCAGGAGGCCCACACGCTGACGTCCATTGCGGCTCCTTTCGTTCTCAGCGCCCGCAACCTCCTTCATTTCATTGCGTTTCATCGCAGCAACCATCCGGGTTTGGTCATGGCCCTCAGGGAACGGGGGCTGAGCTCTCTCGAAGGGTGTGATCGCCATCTCGCAGCCTCCCTAGGGGCAGTCATCCGTGTGCTGGAGCACCTTGAGCACCAACCTCCTCTGGATACTCCTGAGCCTGATGGCCCTAGCCATCGGCAAAGCCTGGAGCTGCTCACCCACCACAGCCATGCTCTTTTTGGGTCTCCCGCCCGTTCGGGAGCCCGGGTGATCATGGTGACCCTGCCGGGGGAAGCGGCCGACCATCCCACGTTGATTCACGAGCTGGTGGGAGCTGGAATGGGCATTGCACGGATCAATTGCGCCCATGACGACCCTGTGATCTGGAGTCGGTGCATCGAGAAGGTGAGGTTGGCGAACCAGGAGACGGGGCGCAGCTGCCGTGTGGCGATGGATTTGGCAGGGCCGAAGCTGCGCACGGGACCCCTTCCTCAGGAACCAGGCGTGGTGGACGCCCGGCCTCGCAGGGATCGATATGGGCGACTGCTCTCCCCCGCCCGGTTATGGGCCGCTCCTTTGGATCCCTTTCCTTCCCCCGAGGCACGGAAACGCCTCTCCCTGGGAGAGACTTTTGTGCCGATTCTGCAGGAAGGGTGGGCCATGCTGGAGCCAGGCCATCGCCTCCGGGGCCGGGATGCCTCAGGCCGTTTTCGCGAGCTCCAGGTGATGGAAATCGGCGCGCTGGGGATCAGGATGCGCTGCACCCAGCGCTGCCGTTTCATCGCTGGGCTTCGCTTTGTCCAGGAAGGAGGAGAAGGGTATATCGAGATCGCAGACTTACCCCGATTCCAGGTGAACGGGTTGTGCATGTTGGGGAGCGTCTGCGATTGACCGCTGCCATCTCGCAAGCCCAGGATGCCATTCCCTGTTCCTGCCCAGAGGTGTTTGCTTCCTTACGGGTGGGAGAGCCGGTGGTGTTTGACGAGGGGCGCATCCGGGGTGTCATTGAAGAAGTTGCTCCAGAGCAAGTGGTGGTGGCCATCACCCAAGCCCGAACGCGTGGAGCTCGTCTCCGATCAGACAAGGGCATCACTCTGCCTGAGAGCACCGTGTCGCTTCCTGCGCTGACGGCCAAAGATGTGCAGGATCTGGCTTTTGCGGCAGACCATGCCGACATCATTAACTACTCCTTTGTGCACGACGAGACCGATATCGACGCCTTGCATGACCACCTTGCCACTGGCAGTCATGTCGCCCTTGTGTTGAAAGTTGAAACCCGTCGAGCGTTTCTCAACCTTCCTCGCTTGCTGCTTACTGCGATGCGCCACCCTTCTCCCCTGGGGGTGATGATTGCCCGTGGTGATTTAGCCATTGAATGCGGATGGGAGGCCCTTGCTGAGATCCAAGAAGAGATCCTTCACCTCTGTGCAGCAGCCCATGTGCCATGCATTTGGGCCACCCAGGTGCTTGACACCATGGTTCGCCACAGCACACCGACGCGAGCTGAGATTACAGATGCGGCGATGGGGGCAAGGGCGGATGCCCTGATGTTGAACAAGGAGCCCAACATCACAGCCACGGTCCACACATTGCGCGCCATCACCACCTGCATGGAAACCCATCTGCCGGAGCATGGTCGCCATCAAGACCAATGGCTGGGCTGTCTGGCCTTTGCGCCGATGTGATCGGCGTCACCAGCATTTCCTTGTCTGACAGGTTCTAATCCCAACTTCGTGCACAGCGTCTCCCGTGAACCTCAGGGTCAGGCAAATCCTTCCTTCGCTTGGAATCGTGCTCATGCTCCAAGCCGGTTTCCTCGGGGTGATTTGGTTGCGGCAGATGGGATTAACGGCCCAGCCTGTCCATGGCCATGGCCCTTCTCGACCCCTCCGGCTGGTAGCGTTTAAAGCTCTCCGCAGTCGGTAATCGCCACAGCTGTTGTTGGCCTTCCACTGTTTGTGCCGCACGCTTCCATGGCCTGCAAAACGTCCTTTCCTTCGCGAAGCACTCCAAACACCACATGTTTGCGATCCAGCCAGGGGGTGACCGTAGTTGTGATGAAGAACTGGGAGCCATTCGTGTTGGGCCCCGCATTAGCCATACTTAATAAGCCTGGCTGGTCGTGCTTGAGATTGAAGTTTTCATCTTGAAACTTCATGCCATAAATCGATTCTCCACCGGTGCCATCTCCAGCTGTGAAATCGCCTCCCTGGCACATGAAGTCCGGGATGATGCGATGGAAGGAGGAACCCTTGTAGCTGAGTGGCTTGCCACTGACTCCCACCCCCTTTTCACCCGTACAAAGGGCCCGAAAATTTTCAGCCGTTTTCGGCACAGCATCGGCGAACAATTCAAAGCTCAATCGGCCCGCTGGTTTCCCGCCGATGCTGATGTCAAAGAAAACGCGGGGGTTGCCAGTGGTCATGGATCTGATCGTTGCTCTGCCCGATCATCGCGCACCATGGCGCCGTCAACCCTCCTGCAGACTTAAAACTGGCGATTTAGCTGCTGACCACATCGGCGTGCAACACATCCATGACGGCAAGCACCTTTTGGGTGTCCTCCTCGGGGAGCCCCAGAGTGCTGGCCAGGTTGCTCAGGATGTTGTTCTCATCTTCGGCCAGGGGGCCATCGGATCGCATGATCTCCACAGCCACCGCATAGGCCGTGGCTCTCTGGCGGGGATTGAGTGCTTCCGCCGACTCCACCATCAGATGCTGGGCTCCTTTCTGACGCATATCACGCAGCAGGCGATCCATGAGTTGAACCATCCCCGCATCCCCGTAGTCACAGAAGGGGTGGCGGTAATCCAGGGCGTGGCGAAGGGCCCTCGACCCTGCCATGCTCAACACCCCATCCCATGAGACGGCGGCGAGGGCGATGGCTGCGAATGCGCTCGGAGCATCAAGGGTTTGGCTGGAAGGAACAGGAGCGGTCATGGCATTTGGGTTCATGAAGTCAGATTTGCACTCAACCATCACGCAAACGGTTCCAGGGGAGCAAATGTGGTAGCAACTTCAACACATTTTTGGAATTGAGTACCCTTGCTTAAGGGCTCTCCGTGATGCAGACTGAATGGGGCCGTGCCTTGAAATGGAGACATGTGCTGCAAGGACCCTGGGGCAGCACTGCGCAGCGCAGCAACGGGCTATGGGCATTGAATGCACAGTCAGGGTTGCCGATTACCCACTGGCCTTTCCACCATTTAGAATCTGAAGGTTGTTCTTGTTGTTTGACTTCAAGAGCGATCGAGGACAGCTGGTAGCGACCTGCTCGAAAGGTGTAGCGATGACGCCGCAGTAAGACTAAAAAGGAACCAAAGCCCCAATCCAGCCAGAAGCCCGGATGGGGGATCGATTGCCATTCGGGAACCTCAACCCGGGCGATGATGCGCTGTGACGCAGCCAAGTGAAGTTCCACCTGCATCGGACATCAGAGCGACGTGGCTGACCGCACCATCTTAAAAATGAATTCAGACCCATCTCATGGCCCCATGAATTTCCGGGTTCGCCTCGTCCATGCCGATGGGAGCCAGCGAGTCGTCCTTGTGGAGGCCTTTGAAGGAGATCGTCTTGTCGGCTCTGCTCTTGGCGAAGCCTGCAGTGCCGAGGAGGCAGAAGATCGGGCCCGAGGGCGCTTGCAACAGCGTCTTCATCTTCCCAAGGCCCAGCCCACTAGCCCTGGCTCTCTCCCCACCCCATCCCCCACAGCGGGGTTGTCGGAATCCCTTCCACGGTCACAGGAGGAGGTCCAGGGTGCATCCGTGGATCCGGAGGATTGGAGTGCGGATCTATCGCAGCTGGATCTGCTCTTGCGCCAGTTGGGCTGGGGAAAGGAGGAGGAGCGCGTCTATCTGCAGCGCCTGTTTGGCCATCCGAATCGCAGTCGGCTCACCCGTTATGGCGACCTGCTGCTTCTTCGACGGGCTCTTGAGGGCCTCGGCGCCGGTGCCGAGCCAGCCAGTGCTCGATTGCCCTTGAGGCGGTCTGATCTGCTGTCTCAGTGCGATGGGCTCCTGCAGCGTTTGGGATGGTCAACGGATCAGGCACGCCAGGCCTTGGAGCAACATTTTGCCGCTTCAAGCCGGTTGCATCTGAGCGATGAGCAGTTGTTGGCTTTCAATTTGCACCTGGAAGGGGAGCTGTTAGGTCCACTCCAGCCGAGCTGACGCCAGGTCCTTCCGTAAACTCGGAATTCACTGCATGGACTGAAGGCACCATGGCCATCCCAATCGGCATTAACGGCTTTGGCCGCATCGGTAGGTTGGTCTTTCGGCGTGCCTGCGAATCCACTGACGTCGAAGTGGTGGCGATTAACGACTTAATTGATATCGACTATATTGCATACATGATGCGTTACGACTCTACCCATGGTCGTTTCAAAGGCGATGTGGCTGTGCAGAATGGATCTCTTGTTGTCAATGGTCGGCACATTCGAATCACTGCTGAGCGCGATCCGGCAAATCTTCAATGGGATCAGGCTGGTGTGCATACGGTTCTGGAGTCCACTGGTTTTTTCCTGACCGATTCCCTGGCCCGCAAGCATCTTGCTTCAGGGGCAAAAAAGGTCGTTCTTTCGGCTCCTTCCAAAGACGAAACACCCATGTTTGTGATGGGAGTAAATCATCTCACCTATGCCGGTCAAGACATTGTTTCTAATGCCTCCTGCACCACAAATTGTTTGGCACCGATGGCCAAGGTGGTTCATGAGACATTTGGTATTGCCAGCGGCTTGATGACTACGGTTCATGCCACCACAGCTACCCAGAAGACCGTTGACGGACCATCGGTAAAGGATTGGCGTGGGGGCCGAGGGGCCGCTCAAAACATTATCCCCTCCAGCACCGGGGCAGCAAAAGCAGTTGGTAAGGTGATTCCTGCCCTTAATGGAAAGCTTACCGGGATGGCCTTCCGCGTTCCTACACCCAATGTTTCCGTTGTCGACCTGACGGTTAATTTGGAGCGTGGAGCAACCTATGAGGAGATGAAAGCGGCCATGAAAGCGGCATCTGCAGGAGAACTTTCCGGCATTCTGGGTTACACCGAAGATGATGTGGTTTCCACTGATTTTCTTGGTGAAACGTGCACATCTATCTTTGATGCAGGAGCTGGAATTGCACTCACAGATAAATTCATGAAGCTTGTGGCCTGGTATGATAATGAATGGGGATATTCCAGTAAGTGCATTGATTTAATTCGCCACATTAATCGATAGCCTAAGCATCTTTGCACTCTTTTGCAAGGTGATACCCCACGATAGACGGATAATCTTGGGCAGCATAAGCCTCTTTCTCTAATACTTGCTCCCATGGGCTGGCGTCCGAGTACACGGGATCATTTAGGTTTTTGAGGATGTCGTTTCGATTGGCAACGTTGATGCCCAAGGGTTCCGGTTTGGACCTCAGCGTCCCAGCTTTACAGCTTTGTGCAACGTGGATGGCTTCATGACTGAGAACTCTAAGGAAATCGACGCTTCCATTGAGAAGGATTTTGGGCTGAATCCTGAGGGTGCTGGTTCTGTGATCCCACTCCGCGGCGGCTCCTTCCTTCACGGTGGGCTCGATAAGAACTTTCGCGCCGGCGCGCTTGAGGGCTCGCAAAAGTTCAGTGATGTGCTGGCGCTCTTGTTGGTAGGTGGGTGGGGACTTCATCATGCTCTGAAGTTCAGCAACGGAAAGATCAGGCTCACCCTCGCGACGTTTATAGAGATAACGTGTTGAACCATCTGCCAGGATTTCCTCTTGGGGGCGCCATTGGAGATCGGCCACTTCCAACTGTGAAATGAGATCCTCAGGCTTTAGGTTGGAAGCAGTTCTCATGTCAGCATCAAGGGGTGGCAAGCTCTCTTGAAGACCCTTGGAAGTCCTTTTTTGATGGAGATCATTAGTAAATAAATTGATTAGATCGGGAATGGTGATGAGGGCCATCCCCGCACTGGCCAAGCCAACAGCCCAGATGTATCCCTTTTTGAGCTTTGATACCTTGATGAGTTGCCTGTTGCAACGTAGGCAAATTGGCTTTGAAACACCTTTGGCTTTGTAGCGAACTGGCAAACAGTCGCAAGCTGGACACCGATAAAGATCCACGTTGATTATCATCTCGCAAGATTTTGCCATGCCTTTACGGTTTTGGCACGAGGGGGTTCATCCCGGGTTTGAGGAAGGCTTGCGAGGATCGGAACCCCGTGCCGTCATGTTCCATGCCCCTCTCAGCCCTGGTGCAACAGCTCAAGGCAGCACCGCTGACCGCAGAGGTTCTGGATCGCGCCCGACGCCCTGATCGGCTGCTGCTAAGGGGAGGAGGAAGGGGGGCCCGATCCCTCGTTGTCAGTGCCCTGGCCCGTTGCGCAGAGGCCCCTCTCCTGGTGATCGTTCCCACCCTTGAAGAGGCGGGCCGATGGGCCGCCTTGCTGGAGATCATGGGGTGGAGCAGCCAGCTCTATCCCACCAGTGAAGGGTCGCCCTACGAGCCCTTTGATCCCACCACGGAGATCACCTGGGGGCAGATGCAGGTGATCAGCGAGCTCCTGCAAGGCTCGCCCATGGCGGTGGTAGCCACTGAACGGGCCCTTCAGCCCCACCTGCCTCCCCGTCATGTGGTTGCCGCCGGTTGCAGCACCCTCCGAAAGGGGGAAGTAGAGAGCCTCGAGGCCTTGGCCCACATCCTTACTCGCTTGGGATATGAGCGGGTGACTTCGGTTGAACAGGAAGGCACCTGGAGCCGCCGCGGCGACATCTTGGATGTGTTTCCCGTTAGTGCAGAACTGCCGGTGCGCCTGGAATTCTTTGGTGATGAGTTAGAAAAACTTCGCGAATTTGATCCGGCAACGCAACGCTCGTTGGATGCCATCGAGCACGTGGTGCTGACGCCCACCAGTTTTACCACCCTAGTGGCCGATGCCCTCAGGGATACTGCCTTGCCAGGATTGGAGGACTTGCTGGGAGATCAAGGCTTCGCCAACTTAGTGGAGGGCGGCACCCCAGAAGGTCTGCGGCGCCTGATGGGTGTGGTGTGGGAACAGCCAGCCAGCTTGTTGGATTACCTCGCCCCCAACACTCTGATTGCCGTCGATGAGCGTCGCCAATGTTTGGCCCATGGCCAGCAGTGGTTCGATCATGCCGCCGACCATCAAAAGGAGATCTGGGCAGAGTTAAAGGCCAATGCTGCGCCCCACCCCCTACCCATTCCCTTGCCCACCGGACTTCATCACTCTCCCAACGAGGCCTTGGCGAAACTGGAGGCGTTCCTCAGTGTGGATCTCGCGGAGCTGCTTCAGCGGGATGATGCAGTCAATCAATTTGACTTGGCAGCACGCCCTGTTCCAGCCCATCCAAATGTCTTTGGCAGGTTGGCTGAAACCGTGCGTGGCTTCCTCAAGGATCAGCAGCAGGTGTGGTTGCTTTCGGCCCAGCCCACCCGTGCAGTCGCCCTGCTGGAGGAGCACGACTGTATCTGCCGCTTTGTGCCTAATCCCGGGGATTTTCCTGCGATTGAGCGTCTCCTAATGCAGAACACACCCGTAGCTTTGAAAAGCCGCGGAACGGCAGAGCTGGAGGGGGTTCAGCTTCCCGCCTGGAAGCAGGTGTTGCTAACCGATCGGGAATTTTTCGGCCAGCACAGCCTGGCGGCAACGGGTTTTGTTCGCCGGCGCCGAAGGGCTGCCAGCCGAACGGTGGATCCCAACCGCATGGTGCCAGGAGATTTCGTGGTCCATCGCAACCACGGGGTAGGTCGTTTTCTCAAGCTCGAGAAGCTGGCCATCGGCGGTGAAGCTCGCGACTACCTCGTTATTCAGTATGCGGATGGGCTGCTGCGGGTCGCGGCGGATCAACTGGGGAGTCTGGGGCGTTTTCGAGCAACGGGGGACAGCTTCCCCGAGCTGAACCGCATGGGTGGAACGGCCTGGCAGCGCACCAAGGAGAGGGCCGCCAAAGCCATCCGCAAAGTGGCGATGGACCTGGTGAAGCTCTATGCCGAGCGCCACAAGATCCAGGGATTCGCCTTTCCCCCTGACGGCCCCTGGCAAGGAGAATTGGAAGATTCCTTCCCTTACGATCCCACTCCTGATCAGCTGAAGGCCATTGCCGACGTCAAGCGTGATATGGAGCGTCCCCAGCCCATGGATCGCTTGGTCTGCGGGGATGTGGGGTTTGGCAAGACCGAGGTGGCCATCCGGGCCATCTTTAAAGCTATCACTGCTGGAAAGCAGGTCGCCATGCTGGCGCCCACCACCGTTTTGGCTCAACAGCACTGGCGCACCCTCTCGGAGCGCTTTGCCCCCTATCCCCTCAAGGTGGCCTTGCTCAACCGGTTTCGCACCACGAACGAACGAAAGGCCATTCAAGATGGCTTGGCCACAGGTCAGGTGGATGTGGTGGTGGGCACCCATCAGCTGCTCGGCAAAAGCACCACATTCAAGGATCTAGGCCTGCTTGTGGTGGATGAAGAGCAGCGGTTTGGTGTGCAGCAAAAGGAAAAAATCAAGGCCTTGCGAAAGGATGTGGATGTGCTCACCCTCAGTGCCACCCCGATTCCGCGCACGTTGTACATGAGCCTGTCCGGGGTACGGGAAATGAGCCTGATCACCACTCCTCCTCCCCTTCGCAGACCCATCAGAACTCACCTGGCGGCCTTTGATGAGGAGGCGGTTCGCAGTGCCGTTCGCCAGGAGTTGGATCGGGGTGGGCAGGTGTTTTATGTGGTTCCCAGAGTAGAGGGCATTGAGGAGGGGGCGGAACGGCTCCGTTCCATGCTGCCCGGCATGCGACTGATCACGGCCCACGGCCAGATGCCTGAGGGGGAGCTGGAAAGCGCCATGGTGGCCTTCAACAGTGGCGAAGCGGATGTGATGCTCTGCACCACCATCATTGAAAGCGGTCTGGATATCCCCAGAGTGAACACCATATTGGTGGAAGATGCCCAGAAATTTGGACTCGCCCAGCTCTACCAACTTCGGGGTCGGGTCGGCCGCAGTGGCATCCAAGCCCACGCCTGGTTGTTCTATCCAGGCGAGGCCTCGCTCAGCGATGGGGCTCGTCAGCGACTCCGAGCGATCCAGGAGTTTGCCCAACTCGGGTCAGGCTATCAATTGGCCATGCGCGACATGGAAATTCGCGGTGTGGGCAATTTGCTGGGGGTCGAGCAGAGCGGTCAGATGGAGACCATTGGTTTTGACCTCTACATGGATATGCTTCAAGAGTGTCTGGCTGAGCTGCAGGGTCAGGACATCCCCAGCGTGGATGACACCCAGGTGGATCTCCAGCTAACAGCGTTCATCCCAGCCGAATGGATCAGTGACAACGATGAAAAGGTGGCGGCCTATCGGGCGGCCGCCCAGTGTGAGACCAAAGTGGCCTTGCTCGAGCTGGCAGCGGGGTGGACGGACCGTTTCGGCCCGATCCCTGGACCCGTGCAGAGCCTGCTCCGGCTTTTGGAGTTGAAACTGCTGGCCAAGCGCTGTGGGGTCTCGCGGATCAAACCGGAAAAGCCAAACATCCTTCTGGAAACCCCGATGGAAGGACCGGCCTTCCGTCTGCTGCGCCAGGGTCTGCCCACCCATCTTCACGGCCGATTGGTATACCAGGCGGGCTCCGCTGGGGCGGCGACGATTGTGGCTCGAGGTCTCGGTGCCCTTCCCGTGGAAAAACAGGTGGATGAGCTCATGGAATGGCTTGGGAAAATGGCAGCCCAGATTCCTTCTTCGGATGGGACGGCTCAAGATGGCCCAGGCACGAAGGCCCCGGCATCACTGCTCGTGGTTTGAAGGCCGGAAGCTGCCTATCGCGCAAGCCTTCGGGCCAGCTGTTCGGCGCTCAGCATGGCCCCCTCAACCCGTCCAAAGCCCGGGCCCGCCATGAAGTCTCCGCAAAATCCCAGCTGGAGCTCCTCATTCCAGCAGAGTTCCTCGGGGAGAGCCGGCTGCAGGGGGAAAGCGGCTCCCCATCGCATCAATTGCCGATCGTTTTGCCCAGTGGTTTGGGGAGGCAACCAGGGGCTCAGCACATCCATCAACGACGCATGCAAAGCCTCGATCACCACCTTTTCCTGCTCCGCACTGGCAGTAAGGCCTAACTGGCGAGCCATCGCCGATCGGGATCCATAGATGCCGATATGTTCCGCGGCAAAAATGGCATTGGAGTGGGCCACGATCGCGCAGGATCCGTCCTGCTGCGGCTGGATACAGACCCGCCAAAGCCCCCAGCGTTGTTGGGCGGCTGGATCAAAGGCCAGCAGCCGAAAGGGCAGCGCGAGCCAACCGACCGCTTGATCAGGGGAAAGCCGAAGCAAAAGAGAGCTCCGGGCCTCAAATCGCAAGCTGGCAATGGACGCCAGTGCGTGGTTCAGCGCAGGGTTTTGGACCCGTTCGGCCAGCTCCTGCAACGGAGGGGTAGACCAGCCAAAGGTCAGCCGGCTGCGGGGGTGGGCCAGAAGGGTTCCGGTGAGAACGAGAGCTGCGCTTTCAGCAAGCACGGACCCTTCTGGGTCTTTCAACAGCCAGCGATCGCGATGGCGCTCAAGGCTGCGAATCAAGGTGTTGTAACTGGTGGTCAGTTGGCCATCCCCTAGTTGAAGCAGCCCTTCACAGATCTGCTCCATCCCGGGTGCCCCCTGGAAACAGCGGCCTTCCAGCAGCGGATCCTGCCCTTGGTGAGGGAGAAGCTCGCCGAGTTCGTTAATCACGGCCATCTCCCCTTTCCATGGTTCCACCCACCCTTTCTGCAAGAGGGGGGAGAGCACCTCTGGATCTGTAGAGGAGCGGATGTTGAACAAGTTGGCCCCATGGTTGATCCTTAGGGTCGGATCCTGTCTGGACCGTCTCGTTGCTGTTCGTCCCCCTGGTCCCCTGCCAGCTTCCCAAAGGCCGATGGATGCACCGTCCCATCCGTTACGGCACAATTCAGCCGCCAGAGCGCAACCGGCAACCCCAGCACCGATAATGGCTAAGCCAAACGGCCCTTGATCAGAAGTGAAGACTTTTGAAGTGCTGCGTTGGCGACTTGAGATCGGTCTTTTGGACAAACCTGATTGAGATCTGCTTATAGAGTAGCTTCCAGAAACCTGCTTAACACAGCAACAGGAATTTCAATATCGTTCTTTGCATTGATGCTTGGGACGACTGCAAAACTATATTGACCCTCACGTAGACCTACAAGCTGAAAAAAGTCGGGACGAATGCCATGACCCTGCTGAAAGATTTCTAACACCTGGCACCCTGGAGAGAGATACATCAGATTCGTCAACGCTGCCCCATGGGCCGAGATCACATGAGTGGCATGCTGAAAACGAAGGATTTGCAGCTGTAAAGGCATCTCGTCAAGATGTAGAAGTTCAAAGCCATGTCTGGAAAGATGAGTCATGATTGCTTCTTCGTTTCTTACTTGCCGAAGATGTGCATTGCCACGAGAAACGTAGATTCGTTTGCTGAATTTATGACTCTCGACATTTCTATTCGCCCCTGTAATTAACCTCTGGGAGAGTGCAGAGATCGCTGATGGGCTCAATGCATCAAAGTGACCTGTTGGGCTGTAGCGTGTGTGTCGGTGGGAGAAACTTGTGATCAATCTCTCAAAACTGCACCCCACGTTCCCCTTGGATAGGGGGATTCGGATCATTTGCGCCCATGGAATATCGAGGAAGGTCAGCGAATCCCTTTGCCAGGGGGTCAGGGTCTGAGGAACGACGATTTTGAATCCATCTCCCAAGATCCTATTATAAGCTTCCGCGGCCAGGATCCGTGGAAGTGCGTCAAGGAACCAGTGAAAGTAGTTTGGTTTGATATTGAGGTAGTCAATGAGCACACAGACAGTTTCCTCGATGGGTATGAGGGGCCCCTTTAAACATCGCCAGATCAGGGAACCCGTTTCTTTTGCATTGAGAATCCGAAACGGAATGGTCTCCTCAATAATGGCCAGATGACGTTCTAAACCGATACAGTCTGGCCCGATGCAACTGGCCTGAGGGGATATTTTTAAATATCCCTCAGGAATAGAGAATGGCTGGCAATAAATATCCAGGCGTTCCAGTGGCAAATCCCACAAATTCCTCATATTTATGGCGTAGTTTAATCCCTGGTCCGCGCTCAACTTAAGTCTTCTGCCCAATGCTTGAATCCTCCTTGGCCATCATGGCATAGAGGCTCAGCAGTTCTGGGCTAGGAGCTCTTCACCAATGGTGGAACGATCCTGCAGTTGCTCTCCAGCGATCAATTCCTCCGCGGCTACCCATTCACTGTCTTCCAAACCACTAGGAGTTCGCATGATCACTTCTACTTCACAATCCCGAGGGCAGTGAAAGGTCAGCAACTCAAAGGGAAAAACCACCCTTTCGAGATAATTGGTGGAGTGACCACGGGCACGAAGGATAACGATTTTGTCCGTGCAGTTGCGATAACTGCAGAAGACTGGACTTTGTGTGTTCACGGCCTATGTCTGAGTCAAACAGTATCAAGACAGATTTGCCAATGAGATTCAGTCTCGTCTGCGACAGTTCTAAGACTTAGGCTGATTTACCCATTAGCTCCGTCTGAGCCATGGAGGAGCGCCTGAAAACCACTCACCCAAGTCGTCGGTCTTGGGATCAAAAGCACCTTTAGGTCCAACCTCACCAAGATTCATGTCAGCGAGAAAACGATCGAGACCAGTCCTCGGCAGGCCTTCTAGCTGTTTCCGCTGAGCCTGCTTCAACCAGCCCCATACGGAAGGATCTCGATCTGCGAACTTCTGCACAACGATGCGTTCGTTGAGGCTTACGGGTTCTGAGTTGGCAATCCTCTCGATGATGTTCTGAAGCCTGAGGCGAGTGCTTGGAGTAAGCATCTGGGCCCGACTGGAAAACGTTCTTGTATTGATAGCTAAATAAACCAGTCTAAAAGTGGCGAACCACACCAAACCCTCCCGTTTGTCAGCACTTCCCCTTCCTGCATTCATCCTGCAAGGCAGCATGATGACGATCCACGGCCAACTTCACGGGATGTGACGGGATGGGTTCACTCCTTTTCGAGGTGTTGCCCTCTCTCCTTGGAGGGATGCTGCTCGGTTGGAGGTGGCCCGCTTTGCCGAGCTGGCTGGCTCCGCTTTTGGTTCGCTGGGGTGTGCCCTTGAGCGTGGCGGCCCTTCTCCTGCGATCCAGCCTGTCGCTCAGCCTTTTGAAGGTGGCCCTCGTGGCCATTTTGGTGCCGTTGCTCAGCTTGGGCATTTTGCTGGGTGTGGCCCCTTTTCGCCATCGGTTGAAAGAACCTGTGTTGATCCTGGGCGCTGCTGTTGGGAATACGGGCTATTGGGGACTCCCCGTTGCCCTCGCTCTTATGCCGCCATCCGCCATGGCCGCCGCTGTGGTCTACGACGTTGCCGGTACCCTCATCACCTGGTCTGCGGGGCCATTGATTTTGTTGGGTGCCCAAGGGGGGCATGCCAGTCCCTTCAGCACCCTCCTTGTTAGCCCGGCCATGCAAGGTCTCTTCCTCGCCCTTCTCATTCACCTCTCCCCCTGGACTGACCCATTGGCTTCCGCGCTTTGGTGGCCTGCGCGGGCGGTGTTGCTCATCGCCCTTGGTGTGTTGGGTATGCGTCTCGGTCTCATCCTGCGCCATGGCTCTTTTCCCGTTCCTCCTGGTCTTCCCTATGCATTGGTTTTCAAGCTTTTTGTGATTCCGGTTCTGGTTGGGCTGCTTGGCAAAGCGCTGGCTTTATCCGCCCTGGATCGTCAAGCTCTTGTGTTGCAAGGAGCCGCTCCTACGGCTCTTTCCGTTCTCCTGATGGCTGAGGCCAATCAGGAAGCGGAGCCGGTGGCCTCCGCGCTTGTGATCTCCAGCACGTTGGCTGCCATGGTGACGGTTCCCCTCTGGTGGGGCTTTCTCCAGTGAGACCCCCGAGGTTCCGGTTCCATGAGATGTCCTCTCTGGCCCATCGTTTTTTTGCCCCTTGTCTTTCTCGTCCTGCCCCGGTCCGAACTGCTTGCGGATCCCCTTAGCGGCTCTCGAGCGCTGATCCAGGAGCGAGGGACCCTTTTGCCACCAGGCCGACTCTCGGGCGGGGCGCAAGTCCTCCTGGAGCGAGCGGAAGGCGGGGATACCCCAGTGCTGACGTTCAGCACCGATCATGGCCTTGTGCGTTTGCTCCTGGACACCGGGGCAGCGTCAGCCATGGTGACGCCTATGCTGGTGAAGCGTCTTGGCTTGGAGAGTCGGTCCCTCTCCCCCGAAGAGTTTTCCCTTGCTGGCGGCGGGGAAACCTGTTCTCATCTGGCTCTCTCCAAGACCCGTCTTCCGGAGCTCCGCATCACAGCAGGGAGCAGTCAGCTGCCCTTGTTGCGGCTTCAAGGGATGGAGGCCTTTGTTTTGCCTGTTGTGGCCTTGCCCCAGGGCATTGATGGCGTTTTGGGGGCTGCCGCACTTCAACAGCTGCCCTTTGTGGTGGACCCCCCAAACGAGCGGGTGTTCATTGGTGGTGCTGCCCTGCAGTGGCGTCAGCGGATGCCCAACCGGGCGGAGATTATTCCTCTGAGCTGGCGGCGTGGTGTACCCCTGGCTGGAATCCAGGTGTTGTCTCATCCTGATGGCCAGATCAGGCAATACGACGCTCTTGTCGACACTGGCGCAGAAGGCCTTTTCCTGACCCCGAAGGTCGCGGCCCTGCTCCGTCCCTTGGGGAGAGGCCAGGCCGTCCGTCTGGCCGGTGTCTGCGGGCTTCAACAGGTCCGGCGCCAACGGTTGATGGGCATCGGCATGGGTTGGCAAGCCCCACCGATCCAGACCCATGAGGCCATCATCACCACGAATCCGGTGTTTCCTTTGCTTGGGGTGGAGGCCATCGTGGGCCAGGAGATCCTGCGCTTCCGACGCCAGCTATGGAGGTTGGACACGCATCCGCCCCGGCTTGAATTGTGGTGAAGGAATACAGAAAAGCCCTCACAAGGGCGTGTGAGGGCTTTTCCGGAGCTGCCAGTTTGGGCGCTCGGGTCCGACGGGGGGCATCGTCGTCGGTAAGAATGTTCTAAGCCGCAGCCCATGGCAGTCGGGAAGCATCAGAACAATTGGTTACATTTGAGTCTGCAGGCTCTTTAAGGCTAGGGGGGCCCACTCCGCCAGGAGCTGTTCGTGTCGGACGAGGGCGTATCGGCTCTGTTCACTGGGCTGGGCCCTGTACTGATCGCGAAGGGAGTGCAACTGGGTCTCCATGGAGTGGAGCACAGGATGATTTTCGAACACCGCGGTTTTTTGGCAACCCCTGAATCTGAACAGAATCGGAAGATTGTTCCGGTCTTTCCGGAGGGGCTGCCGATCTTGGCGGATTCGGAAACCCTCCTTGTTTCGCCGTGGCTTGCCCATACCATCAGAAGGGTTTGCAAGTCTCAGCCATGAACGTGGGGGAGGTCTTCTTGGAGTCCCTGTCCACCGGGATCATCACCCAACAGGAAATTGACTGGATTACCACCCAGCAGGCTGCTTTCAATCGAGAGGAGGAGGCCATGGCCCTCCGGATTGGCCGGTTGCTGGATGAGGGAACCCTTCAAATTGGTTGTCGACTGTTTGAGCAGCCCTCCATGCGGGTTGGGCCACTCCCTCCCCTTGGTTAACCCCTCTGCAGAGCCCCCCCACAGCTGGATCCAAAACCGGCGGTGCACCCAAAACAATGGTCTGCCACCTGGATTGGGGCATTCCCACAAACGGGCTGAAGCAAATCCTTGAGGTGGCCACCAAGTGGTGAGGGCAGCCCAAGCATTTGGTTGAAATCACAGTCGTAAAGCTGGCCTTGCCAATCCACACTGATCAGGGTGCGGCACATTACCTGATCCAGATTCTCAGGGTCATGATTGGCCCGCAGGAGTCCCTTGTAGGTGTCTAGACGACCCTCTCGTTCAAGATGGTCAGCAAAACGCTGAATCGGCATGTTGCTCATCACCTTGAGCTCGTTGAACACCACGCCGTACTTGGCAAGCTCCGTTTTGTAGGCCGACTGCAAGGCGTGCTGTTCTGGTGGCAGGGTCGGTCCGAGGGGATTGAACACCAGATGCAGCTCCAGAGCTGAACCCTCCAGCCCATAACCCACCCTGTTGAGTCGCCTCAGACCTTCCAAGCTTCTTGCAAAAACACCTTTTCCACGCTGACGATCGACGTTCTCTGCTTGGTAACACGGGAGGGAGGCCATGATGGTGACACCATGGGATGCGAGAAAGGGAGCGAGATCCTGCTGTCCCGCCTCTAGAAGAATGGTCAGATTGCATCGGTCCATGACTCTGACGCCCATGCCCCGTGCCTCCCGCACAAGAGAGCGGAACTCGGGATGCAGTTCCGGTGCGCCTCCAGTGAGATCAAGGATTTGCAGCCGTTGCGCGCGCAGCACTTGAGGGATCAGTGCAACGGTCTCAGCATCCATTTGCTCTTTCCGCCAAGGCCCAGCATCCACATGACAGTGGCTGCAGGCCTGATTGCAGGTGTATCCCAAATTCACCTGCAGAGTCAGAAGCTCCGCTCGCTGGAGAGCTGGAAAAGTTGCCAAAGGTTCCACACCCATGCCGGAGAGCTCCTGTTCGTGTCTTCCTTACAGGCTTATAGGCCAATGTCCCTCCATGGCCCTCCGCACATCAGGATGGGTGGCGAATCACGCAGATGCTGGGTGCCCATGCAGCTCCAGAGTGCAACCGCGACGCCTGACGCGCTGAGTCTTCAACCCCCATGGGGCTATCGGCCCATGGCTTGGCTGGGGCTTCTGGCCAATCTGCTCATCCTCCCCCTAACCCTGCGATTCATTTTCTTGGACCCTTTCTGGCGAACGGCCAACATCACGATCGCCGCCGCTGGGGTCTTACCAACAGTCATCATGGGTGTGATTGCCTCGATTGCCCTCCTGCGGTGGCAACATTGGGGTCAGATCCTGGCCATCGTGGCTCTTTCCCTGAGCCTGGCTGTTTGTTTGCCTTACGGGATCGTCAGGTTGGTGATGGTGGAATCCGGGCGCTCCCTCCTGGCCATCGCTGCTCCAATCGTCTGGGTGATCAATGTGGCCGCCTTGGTTTTCTGGTGTCGGCCAAGCATTCGCGCCTACTTGCGCTGAATGTTGCAAATGTGGCAGTTCTCTTCCTGGCATTGCCGCCATCGTGCCCTACTGGCTAGAAGTTTGCCCATGATGATTTCTTCTCCCTCACCTGGCCGTCCAAGTGCGTCTTTGCCTCCCTTGCTTGTGAAGAGGGTCTATCGGTTGGTGGATGGCCAGGGCAATCCCCACCCCGTATTGGACGACCATTACGAGACCCATGAAGCCGCCTGGGCTGAAGCGGTCTGTTGGTGGCACTTGCAGAATCCCTCCAGCCAGGATGCGATCGGGATCGGCGTGGAGGTCAGCACAGCCAATGGCGGATGGCGAACCATCCGCCTTCCATGTTCCTGATTGTGAGATGTTTGAGTCGAAACAGACCTTGTCACGCTTCCTTCATTTATTCAGCACATGAAAATGATCACTGCCATGATCCGACCCATCAAGTTGGATGCAGTTAAAGAAGCTCTTGTTGCCATGGATGTTGTTGGCATGACTGTCATCGATGTCAGGGGTTTTGGGCGCCAAAAAGGACAATTGGAGGTCTATAGGGGTACGGAATTCCGGGTCGACTTTCTCCCAAAGGTGAAGATTCTCCTGGTTGTTCCCGATGAAAATCTTGACGCTGTGATCTCAGCCATCACCACTGCTGCTCGGACCGGCGAAATTGGCGATGGGAAGATTTTCGTTAGCCCCGTTGAAAATGCCATCCGCATCAGAACGGGTGACACCAGAGTCGACGCTCTCTAGATTTCAGTACCAGCCTCTTTGTTTCCATTGTTACAGATCAGCTCTTAGGCTGGCTTGTGAGATGAATAGGTCGTTTTCATCGCACTTGACTTGATGACCCGAAGCGCGTGGTCCATGGCTGTACCGTCTGCCTTGGAAACCTTTGATTGTTGGCGTGAGCGTTTCGTGATTGGTTTTCGCGAGCCCCAACTCCGCCGTTTGGCCTTCGCCCTGCTCGCTACCGGCGCAGGCTTAGTCCCCATGATGGCGGGATCTGCGAAGGCCGCTCTCAGCAAAGTGCCAACCGATGGAGCTGACACTCTTCTCATGTTGATTGGCTCGGCGCTTGTTTTGCTGATGACCCCCGGGCTGGCCTTTTTTTATGGAGGGTTTACCCGCTCCAAGAACGTTCTGAACTGCATGATGATGAGTTTCTTCCTGATGGGACTCATCGGCGTCCTTTGGGTGGTGATCGGGTATAGCCTCAGTTTTGGAACGGGATTCCAGAGCCCGTTCATTGGAGGTCTGGAACATTTCATGCTCAACGGATTGGGAGGTCCTCTTGGCGATGGCCCTCTTGCCGATGGATTTGCGATCTCCACCAGTTCCTTTGCCCTTTTCCAGGGCATGTTCGCCATCATCTCTCCCGCATTGATTTCTGGGGCTCTGGTGGAAAGGATCAGCTTCAAGGCTTGGTTCTGGTTCTGCCTGCTCTGGAGCTTGTTTGTTTATAGTCCAATGGCCAAAATGGTCTGGGGCGGCGGTTTCCTTGGACCCTTCGGGCAAATCGGGGCTCTCGATTTTGCCGGTGGCACGGTTGTTCACATTGCTTCGGGTGTGGCTGCCCTTGTTGCGGCTGCGATCATTGGGTCCCGGACGACTTGGCCTGATAACAAGCGTCCGCCCCACAATGTTCCCTTCATCCTTCTGGGTGCAGGTTTGCTTTGGTTCGGTTGGTTTGGCTTTAATGGCGCCAGCATGTTTGCCTCCAAAACAGCGGGCTATCCCTTCCTGACGACATCTACCTCTGCATCTGCTGGTTTGCTGGCCTGGTGTCTTCTTGAGTGGTTCAAGGATGGCAAACCCACTGCCGTTGGCGCTGCGACGGGCGCGGTGGCAGGCTTGGTGGGGATCACGCCTGCGGCTGGTTTTGTTTACATGCCTGCCTCCATCATCATTGGAGCCTTAGCGGCATTGGCCTGTTTTATCGCTGTTCGCATCAAAGCGGCCATTCAGTTCGATGATTCCTTGGACACCTTCATGGTTCATGGCGTTGGTGGAACCCTGGGGGCCTTGCTGACAGGTGTTTTTGCCGAAAAAGCCCTGGTTCCCGCTGATTATTTTCCACTCTCAGCCAAAATCCTTGAGGAAAGCGGCAACTTTGGTATGTTCATCGCCCAACTTAAGGCCGTTTTATTCAGCTATGGCTTTGTTGCTCTGGCTACGGCCATCATCCTTTATCTCCTTAAGGCTTTCATGCCTCTTCGTGTGAGCGCTGAGGATGAAGAACGTGGTCTTGACTTTGTCGCCCACGGCGAGGAAGCTTATGACCCAATGATGAATTGATCTTTACACTACCCCAAATGAGAATGATCACTGCCATGATCCGACCCTCAAAGTTGGATGCCGTCAAAGATGCCCTTGTCGCTATCGATATTGTTGGCATGACTGTTACCGACGCTAGAGGTTTTGGCCGCCAAAAAGGGCAGGTGGAACGCTACCGAGGTACGGAATTCAAGGTTGATTTCCTACCAAAGCTGAAGGTAATGGTTGTCGTGCCTGATGAAAAACTGGATTCTGTGATCTCAGTCATCAGTACTGCTGCCCGCACCGGTGAAATTGGCGACGGGAAGATTTTCATCAGCCCAGTCGAAAATGCAATCCGCATCCGAACTGGTGAAAGTGGGGTCGACTCTCTCTAAGCCCATTCCTTGGGTGAATCTGAGTAGGGCAGGCTCAGATCTGATTCAGCGACGAATCAGATCTGACCTGCCATCTAACTTAGCGGCCCAGGGCCAGACCGCTTTCACTGAAAAGTCCCTCAAAAAGAATCGAGCTTAAATAGCGCTCACCCGTATCCGGTAAAACCACGACGATTGTCTTGCCAACAAATTCATCCTGCTCTCCTAGCCGAACGGCAACCGCTGCAGCCGCCCCACAGGAAATCCCTGCCAATATTCCTTCTTCACGGATCAGTCTGCGCGCCATGGAGATGGCATCTTCATCACTCACCTGCTCCACCCGATCCACGAGGGAAAGATCCAGGTTCTTTGGAACAAAACCAGCCCCAATCCCCTGAATTTTGTGTGGTCCAGGTTGAAGAGGAATGCCTGCAAGGGTTTGCCTGATCACAGGGCTAGACGCAGGTTCAACGGCCACTGAAATCAGCGGCTTTCCCAATGTTTTTTTGATATATCGACTCACCCCGCTGATGGTCCCTCCAGTGCCGACTCCAGCCACAAAGGCATCAATGGAACCCTCCGTATCCTCCCAAATTTCAGGACCAGTCGTGTCATGGTGAATCTGAGGATTGGCAGGATTCACAAACTGTTGCAACATCACATATCTCTCTGGTTCTGCTTCAGCCATGTCTCGAGCGGCATGGATCGCGCCTCCCATCCCCAGTCGTCCTTCCGTCAGGACCAGATGGGCTCCATAGGCCGTTAACAACTTGCGTCGTTCCAGGCTCATCGTTTCGGGCATGGTCAAGGTGAGGGGGATCCCCCGAGACGCGGCTACAAAAGCCAGGGCTATGCCCGTATTCCCGCTGGTTGGCTCAATCAGTTCTTTTCCAGCACCAAGTAAGCCATCCCTTTCGGCTTGCCAAATCATGGCCGCCCCGATTCTGCATTTCACCGAGTAGGCGGGATTCCTTCCCTCGATCTTGGCAAGAATCTTCGCCTTGCATCCGCTGGATATTCGGTGAAGCTCCACCAATGGCGTCCGACCGATGGTCAGACTGTTGTCACTGAAGATCCCACCCATAGGGGCTTGCCCTGCTGAAACCACCCTAATCAGCGTGTTCTCCCCCGGGATTGTCAAGCGCCCTGCCTACATGGTCTTTTTTACGCCATTGCATAAAATCTTTGCATCCTCAGACGATCAGTGTGAAAACAGCCCTGGGCGGTCCTATCGGCTGGTTGCTGATCCTTCTCTCGATCGCCGTCCTCACTGTTGCCTTTGAACGTTTGCGGTTTTGGTTTGTCTGGTGGAAACGCAGAGGTCAGGTTCGTAATCAATGGATGGATTCCATACAACACGGAGGCAATGCCCCCTTCATCTGGATGGAGGAACGGGATCTTGAAATGCGTTTTGCTCAGCCTTTCTTAGAGGCATCCACCGTCATCGCCCCCTTAATGGGTCTGATCGGGACGGTTTTTGGCTTGAGCCGCCTGTTGTCTGCCATGGGGCCGGAGATGATTCTCCCTCCAGGGCGCCATCTCGGTGGATTTGGAGATGTCCTGGTCAGCACTGCCATGGGCTTGAGTATCAGCCTATTGGCGACCGTGACGCTCCACCTCAACAATGGCTTGCGCCAGTGGCAGCTCTCCCGTTGGCAGCGGGACTTGAACCGCCAGCCCGCTCTCTCCCCAATCAAGCCATGAATTTGGCGTTTCAGTCGTTGCTGATGCTTCTTTTGCTGGTCTGCGGGGCTGTTGTCGTCTTGCCCTACTGGTTGTTTCGCCCTGATCCGTCTCTTTCTCCGCCCCTTCGCCTTGGCCTCAAGCAGCCAGGGATCTGGGTGGTGGAAAGCGGCAAAGATCAATGGTTTGTAAACGGTGCTCTTCATGCCAAGGCTGATCTTGCTGCCCTGCTCAAGGAGCAGTCTCAGAAACAGCTGGTCCACTACCTCCCTTCGGATGCCCTCCCCTTGCAGAGAGTCACCACTTCCGTGCAATGGCTTCGTTCACTGGCACCGAATGCCGTTGTTCTTGAACTTCCACCTCAGCGGTTCAGCCCATGACCAAGATCCCCCTACCTGATCCAAGCCATCGATCACTAATGCTCGATGGCTTAGGGCTTGGTCTGCTCAGCACTTCTCTGGCTGCTTTTGCGATCTGGAGCACTCTCACCGCGCAAACCATTGCCCAGCAACCAGCCCTGCAGGGTGTCATGGCTTTCCATCTCAGTAGGACGGGGGGGTTACGACTTTGGAATCAGCCCATCCTTGCTCAGGATCTGCCGATGCTTCTCAAAAGAGCCCACGCCCGATCAACCCCCGGCAAGCGAATTGTTGTGAGGTTGGTTCCCGATCCCGAGGTGCCATGGGGGGCGATCCATCGCATGCTCACCCGACTCCAGCCCAACCGTCAGGACCGTAACTGGGTTCTTCAACTCCAGATGCCATGAAGACCACACCTGCCGTGCCAAAACAGGCGCAGGCCCTCTTGATGGCATTGATGAGTGCGTTGGCCTTCCATGCACTTGTTCTTTCTTACCTTCAGTTGCAGCGCCATAAAGCGACCTTGCCCGAAGGCTTGCAGAGCAGGGATAACACGCCGGAACTCCTCCAGTTCTCCAGTGAACCAGCCCCGGTGTCCAACCTGGAGCTTCTTCCTATGCCACAAGCCAGCATCTTGCCGCCTCCTCGGGTCCAGCCACCAGCCAAACCTTCAGGAGCCAAACAGAAGCCCCAAACACAGATGGCTCCAAAGACCGGGATTAAGACAACGAAAGTGATTCGATCTGTTCGTCCCACCACACTGGCTTCTCCACCATCGCAAGCAGTCGGTCCCACGGATTTGGCTGAAGCCGTAGAGGCCATTCGCCTGTTCACAGGACCAGCGGAGAATCCGCTGTCTCCAGTACAAAAGGAGTCGTACGAGAAGCTCTGGGCACAAGGACGCTCCCATCCAAAAGAATATTTCGCCACACTCGATGCGAATTTGGCTGAGTCTATTGAGATTCGGTCCCTTTCTTTAAAACAGGCCCAAAATAAAGAGCTTGTCATCCGCCATCAGCAGTTCATGGTGATGGATGATCGGATCGCCTTGTTTTGGCTGGATGGTCAGAGGGTGTGGATTTTGCAGTCTGTCAAGACGCCAGCATCTACCCCTGATTCAGGAAGTGATTCAAAGGGTTGAGCGGATGGGTAACCGAAGTTCAAATCGTGCTCCTCCCTTGCTGTCGTTTTCTCCAAAAACCCATCCTCCGTGGGCGAGAGCGATTTGCTGCACGATAGCCAAACCCAACCCACTGCCTCCCCGATGTTGTCGATAGCGGGATGTGTCACCACGGTAAAATCGATCAAACATGTGTTCCATATCCTGTTCACTCAAGCCAACCCCTTGATCGCAGATGCCGATTCGAACCCAATCCGTAGTGGACTGAAGATCCACATTTATTTCGCCACCTATGGGGCTAAAGTTGAGAGCGTTATCAATGAGATTCAACAGTGCTCGATGGAGCCTCAGTGGATCAGCAAACACGACTAGGTGGCTAGCCTGGTCCTTCTCTTCTTGGATAATGTGGATATGAATCTTTTTTTGATCTGCCAGTGGCTTGATCCCATGGCACACATCCCTGAGCAGTTCCAGGAGATTAACTTCTTTACCGCGAATACCCTCACCAGGTAATACATTCTCCAGCCGCGATAACTCCAAGAGATCTCCAACCAATTCCTGCATCCGTCTCAATTCCTTTAGCAGTCTTTCCACGAGCACCGCGTTTTGATCCGTAACATTTCCTGCCAAGCTGTCACCGACAAGGAGAAGCGCTGTGAGGGGAGTCTTGAGTTCGTGAGCTACATCACTGACCCATCTTTCCTGCTGATCCAGTTGGGCCTCTAAAGAACGACGACTCTGCAGCAGGATGGCAACCATACCTTGTTGGCCATCAAAGGCAAAAGCCTCAAGTTCTTCTTGCCCATAATCCCACTCCACTCGCTGGGGCTTTGATCGATCACGCACATTCTCAACCAAATCCATCAACACCTTGTAGTCGTTAAGCTCGGACAGTACTAAAGACGAGCGATCGGAGGATGGAATCTCCAAGAGTCGCTCCGCTTTTCCATTATAGAAACGAACTCTGTTGTATGAATCTAGGATCATCCAGCCGACAGGGGCCTGGTCGATCCAGGACAACAACTGTTCTCTAGTAGGTTTAAGGCGAAGTCTGCCTTGCCTGATGTACGTAAATCTTCCAAGGGCAAATCCAAAAATCAATGTTGCTGCATAAAGAGGAAACCAAGGCACCAGTTTTAGCATTGAACAGACCTTTGTCAGCCAAAGCGATAGCCAAAGCCACGAACTGTTTGTAGAAAGGTTGGCTCAGATGGATTATCCTCCAATTTCTCTCGCAACCAACGGATATGGACGTCGACCGTTTTACTATCGCCAAAGTAGTCGTGGCCCCAGATGTGCTCTAGGAGCTTGTCTCTGCTCCAGACGCGCCTGGGGTTTTGCATAAAAAGCTCAAGGAGTCGATATTCCTTCGGAGAGAGGTTAATCTCCTTACCTTCGCGTGTCACCCGGCATTCCTCTGGATAGAGTTTAAGGGGGCCGTGGCTCAATACCTGCGTTGGGAAGCTTTGAGTTGAGCTTCGTCGCAGTAGAGCTCTTGCCCTGGCGACCAGTTCCCTCATCCCAAAGGGCTTGACGAGGTAGTCGTCGGCGCCCACTTCCAGACCCAGAACCCGATCGGTTTCATGGTCTCGGGCGCTGACCACCAAAATGGGAGTCTGATCACCCGCAGCCCGCATCTTACGGCAGAGATCGAGACCACTCATGCCGGGCAACATGAGGTCCAAGACGATCAGGGAAAAGGGCTGCTGGCGCTGAGTTTCGATCAATTGAAGTGCCGCCTGGCCATTCCCACAGGCGGTAACATCAAATCCCTCAACAAAGAGGGCTTCTCGGATGGTTTCCCTGATGGTTTCATCGTCTTCAACAATCAACAGGGAAGGGTTCATGCCCTCATTCTGCATGAGTTTTGCTTCTCTGGCTGGGATGGACCAGAACGAGGTATTCAACGCCTAGGAAGGGGAGCCAGGATGATGCTGCGCTGGGAATCAATGCTCAACCAGCCCATTTCCTTCAGTTGGCCAATGATTCGTGTCACCGTAACCCTTGTTGTTCCAAGGGCACTGGCAATTTCTTGATGGGTTAACTTCGGGGTGAGTCGCAACCCCTGCGGGCAAGCCACCCCATAATCAAGGGCTAGCAACTCCAGGAACCCTCGGATCCGATCCTCCACGCGACGCAAACCCATGAGCGCCAGCATGGCTTGGCTTTGCCGTTGTCTCTGGCTCACAGCGTCCAGCAAGGCTGGGGCCAGACAGGGGTGCTTCTCTAATTCAGCATGGGAGAGACACAACAGATCACACTCCGAGAGGGTTGCAGCCTCATAGGCTTCAGGACCTGCCAGGGACTCCCCAAAGAGTTCATTGGGACCTGCCAAACCAAGCATGACCTCATCACCGTGGATGGTGACACAGCCCAGTTTCACCATACCCCGCACGACAAGCCAGACGTGATGCCTGAGCAAGGGAACGGAGCTTCCCGGCCCCATTTGAACTAAGGAGGTTCGTTGATAACTGGTCTCCAGGAGTTCACGGAAACGATCACTGTTGCTGGCTTCACGTAGCGGTGTGATTCCCATAAGGCAGTGCCAGGCGACAGCTAAACGGTAAGGGCAAAGGGCAAAGTTTAACGGAAGGCGGGTTGATCAAAGGGTTAAGAACACAGTAAGAAGCCGCCAGGAAGCTCCCGGCGGCTGGTTTTGCTGTGCCGAAATCAGTTGCCGATCTGGGCAACTGCACGCTTAGCTTTGTTCAAAATGGCGCCTTGAAGTGGCACATAGCCGAGGTCATCAGCCTTGGCTTGGGCAGGGCCAAGAAGATGATTGATGGCCTTGCGAACTTCATCGGCTTTCTGTCCGTTGCCTTTTCGATAGGCAAGGATCCAGGTGAGAGTAGCAATCGGGTAGCTGTCCACACCCAAGGGATTGGGGCTTTCACCCGCCAGGTTGCTATCCAACTTGATCGCACTCAGAGCCGCAGATCCTGATTTCAGGTTGGGTTTTACAAATTTTCCGGCTTTGTTCTGCAGGGCAGCGGCTTTGAGGGGGCCCTTGACGAAGGCTTGGTTCACATAACCGATGGAACCAGGTGTGTTCGTAAGGATGCCTGCCACACCTTCATTGCCTTTGCCCCCAACACCAACAGGCCAGGTCACGCTCTTCCCTTCACCCACCTTCGACTTCCATTCCGGGGAGAAGCTGGAGAGGGAGTTGGTGAAAGCAAAGGTTGTGCCCGATCCATCAGATCGATGCACCACCTTGATGGGCCCCTTACCGCATTTCAGCTCTTCCCAGGTTTTGATGTTGCCAAGAAACACATCGGCTGCCTGTTTTTGAGTCAGCTGTAACGAGGGGCAATCGGATTTGTTGTAGGCGATGGCTATGGTTCCCCCCACAACAGGGATTTGAACCACACCCCTGGAAACTTTGGCGGCTTCAGATGCCTTGATCGGTTCATCAGTCGCACCAAAATCAACGGTACCTGCGATGAATTGACGCACCCCAGCACCAGAGCCCACAGATTGGTAATTCACCTTGAGGCCGCCGCTCGCGGAGAGAGACTGAAATGCGGCCTGATAGAAGGGAGCTGGGAACGAGGCACCGGCGCCACTGATGGCCTGCTGCGCTGAGGCCGCGTTCCCAACAGCCATGGCTGTGAGGAGAGAAATGCTGCAAACCTTCTGATGGAAGGCCATTGAAGTAACACCTTGAGGATGCTCCCACTGGCTAATGCATACAGAGCCCATAGGTCGTTATGAATGGTTTAAGAAACGACGAAGTTCTGGTTTTGGCTCTGCTCAGCGTTGGGCTGTCCAATCTTGGAACCATCCACGCTTCCATAGCCAATAGGCTTGAATAAAGCCAACGAGAGCCATTGCAATGAGGATGATGAAGTAGCCATAGTGCCATTTCAACTCCGGCATGTTTTCAAAGTTCATTCCATAAATTCCAGCAATAAAGGTCAGGGGAGCAAAGATACTTGTTAGGATTGTTAAAGTCTTCATCACCTGATTCATCCGATTTCCAACCCCTACGCTGTAAGCTTGGGTGATGGCGTCACACTGGTTGCGAAGCATTTCACAATTTTCGTAAAGGAGTTGCACCAGCTCCCCCATCTCCTGGAATCCCCCCAGTGCTTCCCTTCCAAGTAGGGTTTGATGCTCCCGCAGAAGCATTTGAATCTGATGACGTAATGGCCAGATTTGGCTTCGAATGGTCCGCAGATTTCCTCGATAGCGAAAAGTGCTTGATAGCAGTTTGGGTTTAGGACGTCTTAGTACAGCTTCCTCCAACCCATCCAACTGATGGGATATCCTTTCAAGCATGGGAAAAATATCGTCTAGAATATCATCAATAACAAAGTGGAGGATATCATCAAGATCACTGTCTTCTATCACGGTATCCCCTGAGAGGATCCAACTGGTCAGCTCTGGAAATGCCCCGCCTCTGGCAATCTCCTCAACAGTAATCAATACCCCAGGCAACAGGAGAACCCCTACTTGATCACTGATCAGATGGCCTGGTGTGGCCGCAAAACTGAGTCGGTGGATAACAACGAGAACGGCAGTATTTAAGCAATCCACCTGAGGACGCTGGGGTGCTTCCACCAGTGGCGCTCTTAATACTGGTGGCACCCCAAGGGCATCGAAGACCTCCATGATCTTGGAATGGTGCCCCAAGCCTCTCACCCTTACCCATAAACTGACACCACGCCGATGCAGGATGCTTAGAGCCTCTCCATCCACTTGTCCGTGGTGCTGGGCGTGTCCATTCTCAAATTGAATGGCATCGATAGAGGTTGGACTGATTCCGCCATGTTGATAAACTTCTGCGGGATATCCACCTGGTCGATGTTCGAGCAGCTGGGAACTGAAGGCACCTGGTGTCAGTCGAAGCACGTTGGAGCATCCACCTGCTGGATGGGACTAACCTAGGAGGGTAGGCCATCTCGTCTCAACAATGCCGTCGTCTACCCAACCCAGTGATCAAGAGGGGGTCAAATCCCCCATGGAATCTCATGGGAGTTATCGCGGTGAGGATTGGTCACCAGAGCGGTTAATGTTTCATCAAAACCTAGAGACTTTTGCTGAACGTGTAGGGCTCATTGTTGGATTGCAAGGTAATGGCAAGATCTCTCAAGAGGAAGCTTATGCACAAATTAAGCGTATCTGGAAGACACTAAAGCAGAGCAAGGATCACCTCATCAATCCACCATCCTCGGAATAGGCATCCCAATGAGTGTTAAAAAACCATTCGTTGCTCATGCCAATGGATAAGATCCATGAGTCCTATCGATGGTTTCTCCTGTGTTTCTAAAAGTGCAAGATGATAACGGATTTGGCATTGTTGAAATTCTGGATCTTAAAGGCTTATTTGATCCTTTCTCACCAGTCGTGAAAGGAAGACTTCACGGTGGTGAAGAACTTCAAGATGCCCAAGATTATCCTAAGTCAGATTTAATATTTCCTTCCGGTGAATCTCTTCCCTGTTGTTGGCGTGACCCTGAGTATCAGGCTAGCTGATAGGATTGTTATTGATGGATCAGTTGGTCAGCAGAAGTAACTAAAGCTTCTTTGGTGATTTGATCTAGTGATGACGGAATGCGCGGCGTCACCTGCAACAGGGCTATAGCTTCCGACTCTGTTCTCACAACGCTGTTGATCGGCTTGTATTGAGACGGGGCAAGAGCTTGGCCACGTAGAACCGATGCAAGGGTTCGGAACGTGAGTTTGACTTGTTGCCAGGGGTTCATCGCTACAACTTTTTTGTACAAGTAGCTGTCAAACGTGAGGCGTTGCACATCTTTGTCATCACACATTTCAACAAAGGCTTCTCTTGCTGGATCATTGCTATAGAAAATGTTTTGTAAAATCTCCAAGACTTTATAGGTAGGTCCATACTTCTTGTCCCATTTCTTCAGATAGACTTTTAAATCTGATTCGCTTGGTAGCTCTTGGCCGTTTGCACTTGCATTGACGATTTCTTCTGCGCACATGCGGCCACTCTTGGCAGCAAAATAAATGCCTTCACCTGAGCTTTTCGTAACATAGCCAGCAGCATCACCCACAAGCGCCATCCGACCAACAACTCTTCGAGGACGTGGATGTTCGGGAATGGGATGGGCTTCTACCTTGATCACTTCCCCCATCAATAGTCGTTTACTTGCCCGGGTTCGGATTGCTTTTTGAAGGCCCTTGATCATCGACTGGTTTTTCTGCATCGTTCCTGTTCCAACGGCAACATGATCATATTTTGGAAAAACCCACGCATAAAAATCAGGGGAGACATCACTACCTACATACATTTCAGCGAGGTCTTCGTAATATGACATTTCCTCATGAGGAAGCCTGATTCTTTCCTGAAAAGCGATCGCCATATTATATGCACCAGCATCCATGGCCTTTGCAACCTTACTGTTAGCTCCATCAGCACCAACAATCAGATCAACTTCTAGGCTCTTGCGTTCACCAGTCAGACTACCACTGCTGTAATCAGAATAGTGTATGGTATATGGGCCTTGCCTTTTTTCCCCGGTATCTATAGACTGAACCAGACCATTAATCAAGTGAGCGCCAAGTCTGGCAGCCCTGTCCCTCAGAAAGGAGTCCAGCACTTCCCGGCGGCACATACCAATATATTCGTTTTCGTCGTCAAGATGAATATCAACTTCACGATTTGATGGAGATATCATCTTCATGTTCCTTACTTTTCTGTCAATAATTTCATTGGGAATGTCAAACTCGCTTACCATGCAGAGAGGGATCGCACCTCCACAGGGCTTGGCATTATCGAGCTTTCGTTCGAAGAGCCATGTTGGAATCCCTGCTTTGGCCAGCACTTCTGCAGCACATGAACCGCTGGGTCCGCCACCTACAACAGCAACTCGCAACATCTTGAAATGAACTCCATCAATGGAATCACTTTCAAGTTAACACTCCGTTCCGTGTGTTTGATGTTTTTCGGTATTGCATGCATATCATGTAGCATTGTCTAGATTTGCTGATGTGACCTAAACCAGGGTGTGGGTTTGTTTCTCACGGCCAGTGTGTAGCTAAACAAGGGTTCAACCGAAGGCTTCTATGGTAAATCGAAATAAAAATACAGACGACATCCCCATCGCTATACGGTCACACACTTTAAAGACTCCTCAGACAAAACGCCGATCCTTGCTCTTGTCCAGGATCCTGTTGTACGGACTTCCTCTCATTCTGGGTCTAGCTTCTTTAGCGATTGGTCCTTTGCGTGTCATCGTTTTCCCTTCACCTGTCTCTGGTCTTTCTGCTCGCTTGTCGAGCGATGGCAGATTGTTGGGTCACTTCCCCTATCCTGAAGCTGATCCGATCACACTGATCCCGGTCGCACCAGGTTTGTTGTTAAGGCGCGATGCTGCAAGGAGTTTCATAGCGATGGAGCATGCAGCTGCTTCCGATGGGGTAGCCCTTGCTCCGCTTAGCGGCTTTCGTTCCATCTCCCTCCAAAACGAACTTTTTTTTGATGTTAAGGCGGACAGAAATCAAACCTCCCTTGAACGTGCCCAGGTCAGTGCCCCTCCAGGTTTTTCGGAACACAGTACCGGTTATGCAATTGATATAGGGGACACTAGTCAGCCGCAAGCGAATCTCTCTCCAAATTTTCGATATACAAAAGCTTATGCATGGCTAATTAAAAATGCTGCACGCTTTCAGTTTGTTCTCTCTTTCCCAGAAAATAACCCCCAAGGAGTTAACTTTGAGCCCTGGCATTGGAGGTATGAGGGCAGCACTGAGGCTCTGAGAGTCTTCGAACCTGCTCAGAGACTGGTGCAAAGCCATGGGACTGTAAGATAAGGAGTTCAGATGGCCATCACTGCTGGCTTATCTTCCATCTCCTCCCAGGTCCACTGCATGAAAGGTTCCCAAATACGAAACCTTGCAATTATTGCCCACGTTGATCATGGCAAAACCACGCTTGTTGATGCGCTGCTGACACAATCTGGTGTTTTCCGAGATGGTGAGGAGATTCCAACCTGTATTCTTGATTCTAATGATCTAGAACGAGAGCGGGGAATTACTATTCTTTCGAAGAATACTGCTGTTGATTACAAGGGTGTCAGGATTAACATTGTTGATACCCCTGGCCACGCTGATTTTGGTGGTGAGGTTGAACGGGTTCTTGGCATGGTTGATGGTTGTCTTCTCATCGTTGATGCCAATGAGGGTCCGATGCCTCAAACACGTTTTGTCTTAAAAAAAGCACTAGAGAAGGGTTTGAGACCGATTGTCTTTGTCAATAAGATTGATCGTGCCAGAGTAGAGCCAGAACAAGCTCTTGATAAGGTTCTGGATCTCTTCCTTGAACTTGGTGCCGATGATGATCAATGTGATTTCCCCTACCTTTTTGGCAGTGGAATGGGTGGATATGCAAAAGCTGAAATGTCTGCAGAAAGTTCTTCTATGGAGCCTTTGTTTGACGCCATCTTAAGACATGTCCCAGCACCGGTTGGAGATGCAACAAAACCCCTCCAAATGCAGGTGACAACTCTAGACTATAATGATTTTCTTGGCAGAATTATTATTGGTCGTGTTCATAATGGCACGATCAGGAATGGCCAGCCCATTGCTTTGATCCGAGATGACGGAAGCATAAAGCGTGGCAAAGTGACAAAACTATTGGGATTCCAAGGCCTACGCAGAATTGAAATTGAGGAAGCGAGAGCGGGAGATATTGCCGCGGTGGCTGGATTTGATGAGGTTAACATCGGTGAGACTGTTGCTTGCCCGGATCATCCTGAGGCCTTGCCCTTGATCAAGGTGGATGAGCCAACCTTGCAAATGACCTTCATGGTCAATGATTCTCCTTTTGCAGGGAAGGAGGGTAAGTTTGTCACCAGCCGGCAGGTGAGAGACCGCCTGCAGCGTGAGCTTTTAACCAATGTAGCCTTACGATTTGAGGATACGGATTCGCCAGATCGCTGGTTGATCAGTGGAAGGGGTGAGTTACATCTTGGCATTCTCATTGAAACAATGCGCCGTGAGGGATATGAATTCCAGGTCAGCCAACCTCAGGTTATTTTTCGTGAAATTGATGGCATTCCCCATGAACCCTACGAAATGCTAGTCATCGACGTACCAGAGCCTAGTGTTGGAACATGCATTGAGAAGTTGGGATCTCGAAAAGCGGAAATGATGAATATGGAAACCGGAAGTGACGCAAGAGTTCAACTGGAGTTTGTTGTTCCATCTAGAGGTTTGATCGGGTTTCGTGGTGATTTCATCCGTTCGACAAGAGGGGAGGGGATTATGAGCCATTCTTTCCATGATTATCGTCCATTGCAAGGTGATTTTGATCTTCGTCGAAATGGAGTATTAATAGCTTTTGAAGAGGGCACTTCAACTTTCTATGCATTAAAGAATGCCGAAGATAGGGGTCAGTTCTTTATCTCTCCTGGCACAAAAGTCTATAAGGGTATGATCGTTGGGGAGAATAATCGTCCTCAAGACCTGGAAATTAATGTTTGCAAGACTAAACAATTAACCAACATGCGTTCTGCAGGTGCTGAGGAACTTGACACCCTTCAATCACCGATGCAAATGACCCTAGAGCGTGCCTTGGAATATATTGGTTCTGATGAGATGCTTGAGGTTACTCCCGAAAGTATCCGACTGCGTAAGGTTCCTGCCAAAAAGCCTCTCCGTCGCTAGGAGTCTTATGTCTCAGCCTATTTCTAAGCATTTGTGCCCTTTTACAGAGGAAGCTTACGTGCATGCAGTGCATGTGTTTAATTCTCAGCAGTGGCATGCTGCGCATGATCTATTTGAAGAGCTATGGTATGAAGCATCAGGTGACTTACGTGAACTTTTGCAGGGTATCATTCAAATCTCAGTTGCTGAGTATCATCTGGATAATGGAAATAAAAAAGGTTCTATTCTCTTGATGGCAGAAGGACTTAATCATCTGAATACCTCCGACTCATTCGTCACCGGTTACGATCTTGATCGCTTAAGGAAAGTAGTTAGCCAGCGTCTTTCGGCACTCCAAAATCAGCTAGATCCAAATGATCCTACGATACCCCGTCCATCCTTAATTAAGACTTCTCCAATAGGTTTGTAATCAATGAATCAGTATTTGGGTCAGTCTCTTAAGTCTCTGGCAGTCATTTGCACTCTTTTGCTTGTTCAAGCTTTTCCCTCTTCATTATATAGTCAGGCCGTTGATGGAGTAACCAGTTCTCCCCAACTCCCCGAGAAAGATAGTCTTGTTACAATCGAGTCAGATATCCAACAGGCTGATAATCAAACAGGCATCGTTACTGCAACTGGAAATGTTCGGATTACCTATCCAGATAAGGGAATGGTCGCTACATCTAGACAGGCTCAATATTTTTCTAAGGAGGGGCGTCTTATCCTCTCTGGAGATGTCGACGTCATTGATGCAGATGGGCAAAGGATTAGGGCTGAACGGCTGGTGTATCAACTTGATCAAGAGCGTCTACTGGCCAAACCTGCACAAGGTAAGCAGGTGATGAGCAAGCTGAAGCTCAATTCGCCAACCCCCAAAAAGGAGGCAGGCTTCCTTGTCCCATGACTCTAATCCTTGATCGTGTAGCGATCTCCCTCTCAGGTAGGCCCCTTGTCCATGACGTGAGTCTGCAACTACGTCCAGGTGAAGTGGTAGGTCTATTGGGTCCTAACGGAGCTGGGAAAACCACAACATTTAATCTCGTTACAGGTCTTTTGCGTCCTGACAAAGGTGATGTCACGTTAGATCGGCAATCCATTGCCGGACTGCCCATGCCGGTGCGTGCTCGCCTCGGTATCGGCTATCTGCCCCAGGAGGCCAGTGTTTTTCGTAATCTTTCTGTTCGAGAAAACCTACGCCTTGCGTTAGAAGTATCCTCTACCCCAGTGCATCAATTTTCTGCTCGCTTGGAGAGCCTTATTGCTGAGTTTCACCTCGCTGGCTTTCAGATGCGCAAGGGTTTTCAACTTTCTGGAGGTGAGCGGCGTCGAACGGAGGTTGCTCGCGCCCTCGCTGTTGGCACCCATGGTCCTCGTTATCTGTTGTTGGATGAGCCCTTTGCTGGGGTTGATCCCCTTGCTGTAGCTGATCTGCAGCAATTAATTCATGGATTAAGATCCCGCGGTATGGGTATTTTAATTACCGACCATAATGTTCGTGAAACTCTGGCTATTACGGATCGTTCATTCATCTTGACCGAAGGGAGGATCCTTGCCTCTGGCACATCCGAAGAGTTGGCCAATGATCCCTTAGTTCGACGTCACTACCTTGGTGAGGCCTTTAGGTTGTAATGTTTTCTATCAAAGGCCATCTTCTCTCCCAACCACGCAGACTTACGAAAGGTTTTTCGCTTCGTCGCTTTTTATCCTCTTTTCAGCGCCTCCCATTAATTGACCGCTGGCTACTCCAGGAGCTCATTGGTCCTCTACTGTTCGGAATTGCAGCGTTTACTGCTGTTTCCCTATCGGTGGGCGTTGTCTTCGAACTTGTTAGGCGTATTGCTGAGTCTGGTTTGCCACTCGGAGCAGCCATTCAGGTTTTACTCCTTCGCCTCCCAGGATTTCTTGTCCTGGCTTTTCCCATGGCCACACTGATGGCCACACTCCTTGCGTACAGCAGACTTTCAGGAAGTTCTGAGTTGACTGCACTCAGAAGTCTTGGTGTAAGAACATGGCGAATTGTTGTCCCTGCACTCATCTTGTCTCTTTTTATGAGTGCCCTCACATTCTGTTTCAATGATCTCATCGTTCCTCGTAGCAATCTTCTGGCCACTAACACTTTAGAGAAAGCACTCGGGAAGGCTCTTACGAATGAACGTGGCGACAATATTCTTTATTCTCGTTTCGGCCGATTGGAGATGGATGAAGGTGAGAGTCGCCGCGCTATGACCCACCTCTTCTACTCAAGGATGTTTAGACGGGGAGAAATGATCGATGTCACACTTCTGGATTTTTCCAGGCCAGGACAAAGACAAATGCTGACAGCCAAACGCGGAAAATGGAATGAGAAGCAATCGATGTGGGAGTTCATTGATGGTCGAGTCGTTAGCCTTGAAGAACAATCAGGTGTTACCACATCTGCCCGTTTTGATTCCTATTTCTATCCGCTTACACGTGATGTGCTTGATGTTGCTAAGTTGCCAACGGACGCATCCACAATGACTGTTGGACAAGCACTTCGAGCTGAACGTCTCCTCAATGAGGCGGGAAATCAAAAAGAGTCGAGACGAATTCGTGTGCGGATTCAGGAAAAATTTGCTTTTCCAGCAATTTGCTTTATTTTTGGCCTGATTGGCAGCAGCATTGGTGTTCGCCCCCATGCACGCACTAGCCGAAGTCAGGGATTTGGAATTAGCGTGTTGTTAATTTTTGGCTATTATTTGATGTCGTTCATTTTTAGTTCTCTAGGTTTGACAGGTGTCCTCACTCCCTTCCTCTCGGCATGGCTACCTGTGCTGATCGGGCTTGGAGCTGGAGCTTATCTCCTTCGGCGTTCCAGTTGTTAAGTGGGATAGCCGCCCCCATCTGGAGGGTCTGGGCGCCAAACTGGAGAAGTTATTCTGGCTCTGCACGAACGTGCCATCACTGACGTCTGACCCTGTTCTGGGTCTAGGTCTGGTTGCTTTCGCCCTCCTCCTTGTGGCGATGCCTGCAGCTTTTTGGTTTTTGAGTTCGGGACGCCCCAACCCCTCCATCCGGCTGTTGGTCACTGCGGCCAATCTCTGTTTGACGGCCCAGTTGGTTCTCCGCTGGTGGGATTCCGGCCATTTCCCCATCAGCAATCTCTACGAATCTCTTTGTTTTCTTGCTTGGGGTTGTACCCTTACCCAGCTTGTTGTGGAACGGGCTTGGCCCCATCCTTTGGTGCCAGCTGCTGCAACCCCCATGGCACTTGGATGTATCGCATTTGCCAGTTTTGCCCTGCCGGATCGTCTTCAAGAGGCTTCCCCCTTAGTTCCTGCCCTCCGCTCAAGTTGGCTTGTGATGCATGTCAGTGTGATCATGCTCAGCTACGCCGCCCTGCTTGTGGGGTCGCTGCTCAGTGTTGCAGTTCTGTTTACTGATCGTAATGAGGTGCTTGAGCTTCGAAGTAGCTCGATCGGCACAGGAAACTATCGTCAGTCACAGCCCTTCAACGAAGATGGAAAAACTTCACTTGCTTCGACACTTTTTCGTTCCGTCGAAGAATTGGATAGCCTGAGTTATCGAACGATTACTGTTGGTTTTCTTCTTCTCTCCGTCGGTCTCGTTAGTGGTGCTGTTTGGGCCAATGAGGCTTGGGGATCCTGGTGGAGTTGGGATCCCAAGGAAACATGGGCTTTTATCACCTGGTTGGTCTATGCCGCATACTTACACACGCGGCTTGTTAGAGGTTGGCAAGGTCGAAAGCCAGCTCTCCTTGCTTCAGCTGGACTTGTGGTTCTATCGATATGTTACATCGGGGTCAATCTTCTAGGTATTGGTCTGCACAGTTATGGTTGGTTTTTTGGCTGAAGGCCGGTATCGCTTAAACCATTGCCGGTTCAGGTTTTCTGCTGGTCTTGATCCCCTGGATGGCTTGAGAGTAATCACTGGCACCAAACACTCCGGATCCTGAAACAATGGCATTGGCGCCCGCTTCGATCACTTTCCAGGCATTCCCAGGTTTGATGCCGCCATCGACTTCAATCCAAGGATCCAACCCTTTCTCCTCGCAGACGTGGCGAAGATGCTTAATTTTTGCCACTTGGCTTTCAATAAAGCTCTGACCCCCAAAGCCTGGGTTGACGCTCATGATCAAAACCAGGTCACAGAGTTCGAGGCAATATTCCAGGGTGTCAATCGGGGTGCTTGGGTTGAGCACTGCACCAGCTTGCTTCCCAAGTTCTTTGATCTGGGCAAGGTTTCGGTGAAGGTGGGGGCAAGCTTCCACCTGAACACTGATGATGTCAGCACCTGCTTTGGCAAACTCAGGTACATATTTTTCCGGCTCGATGATCATCAGGTGAACATCCAGTGGCTTGGAAGTGACAGGCCTCAGAGCTTCCACAATCAATGGTCCGATGGTGATGTTGGGAACAAAACGTCCATCCATCACATCCACGTGAATCCAGTCCGCACCGGCTTGGTCAACCGCTCGCACATCCTCTCCAAGCCTGGAAAAATCGGCCGAGAGGATCGATGGCGCAACCACGAGTGGTTTTGTGCTCATGGGACTCATGGGATGACAGCCGCAGGATTTTAGTCACACGTTTGCCCTGGCCTGCCGGGTGGGGAGCGCTGATACGATGGCGCCGCTTCAAGGTCGAGATCCTTTGGGGTCTCTTTTCAGGATCTGGCAGAACTCGGACCCGACTGGGTCAGCGTGCATCCCGTTCAACATTTTTCGTTAACCGATGGCGCTGGTCTTCAGGACCCACCCCCCCTTGCCCGTCCCTCCTGAGGCTTTCCCCTCGCCCGCCGCCCGTGGACCGCACCATCATTCAGGAACTGCTCGAGGTTGTTGAGCAGGCCGCCATTGCTTCCGCCCATCTCACGGGCCATGGTAAGAAAAATGAAGCAGACCAAGCCGCTGTGGAAGCCATGCGGCAACGCATGGGACAAATTGCTATGCAAGGACGCATCGTGATCGGTGAGGGAGAGCGAGATGAGGCCCCGATGCTGTATATCGGGGAGGAAGTAGGTAGCGGCATCGGACCAGGTGTTGACTTTGCTGTGGATCCTTGCGAGGGCACCAACCTCTGCGCCAATGCACAGGATGGTTCCATGGCTGTTTTGGCGGCGAGCGAAAGAGGAGGGCTCTTCAATGCTCCTGATTTTTATATGAACAAATTGGCCGCTCCCCCCTCGGCCAAAGGCAAAGTCGATATTCGAAAGTCGGCCACGGAAAATCTTCGAATCCTCTCGGAGTGTCTTGGCCTGGGCATGGACGAATTGGTCATCGTTTGCATGGATCGTGCCCGCCACAAAGGCCTCATCGCTGAAATCCGAGAGGCTGGTGCACGCGTGAAACCCATCAGTGACGGGGACGTGAGCGCTGCGATTGCCTGTGGTTTTGATGGAACAGGGACTCATGCCCTGATGGGCATCGGTGCTGCACCAGAAGGTGTGATTTCCGCCGCGGCCATGCGTTGCCTTGGTGGCCATTTTCAGGGCCAGCTTGTCTATGACCCTGCTGTTGCCCAAACCAAGGAGTGGGAAGGTCTGACCCGGGAGGGCAACCTGGCTCGCCTGGCTGAAATGGGCATCACGGAACCGGATCGTGTCTACGAGGCGGATGAATTGGCCGGCGGAAACCACGTTGTCTTTGCGGCGTCAGGCATCACCGACGGCCTTCTGTTCAAAGGCGTGAAGTTTGAGCGTGATTGCACTCGTACGAGCAGCCTGATCATCTCCTCCCTTGACAACAGTGCCCGCTTTATCGATACGGTGCATATCAAGCCTGGCGCCAAGCGGGTAGCCCTTTCCTAGCTCCATGCACATTGCCGTTATCGGCCTGAGCCACCGAACGGCTCCCGTTGAGATCCGGGAGAAGCTGAGTATCCCTGAGCAGAGCATGGAAGCTTCCCTGCATCAACTCAGGGATGATGAGCAGGTGCTTGAGGCTTCCATCCTCAGCACCTGCAATCGTCTGGAGATCTATGCGCTCCTTCGCCATCCCGATCAGGGCATACAGGCGGTTGGCAGTTTTCTCAGTGGGATTTCCGGGCTCAAGGTTGAGGATCTGTCCCCTCACCTCTTCACATACCACCATGCCGATGCCGTAGCCCACCTCTTGCGGGTTGCTGCGGGATTGGACAGCCTGGTGCTCGGAGAAGGCCAGATCCTTTCCCAGGTTAAAAAGATGGTCAGGTTGGGCCAGGAGTATCGCTCCATCGGTCCGATCTTGAACCGACTTCTCACGCAAGCGGTCAGTACGGGGAAACGTGTCCGCTCGGAAACGAACCTCGGCACGGGAGCCGTGTCCATTAGCTCTGCGGCGGTTGAGCTAGCTCAGCTGAAAATTGGTCAAGCCCGAGGTCTCGAGGAACCGGTTCCCTTGGATCAGGAACAAGTTGCCGTGATTGGGGCAGGACGCATGGCCCGCCTCCTCCTTCAGCACCTTCGTTCCAAAGGATGCCCTGGAGCTGTGCTCCTGAATCGCACGGCGGCCAGGGCTGAGGCTCTGGCCGCCGATTTTCCTGATCTGCCCGTCCAGTGTCGTCCCCTGGATGATCTGGATCACTGCTTAAGCACTTGCTCCCTTGTGTTCACTAGCACCGCGGCTGAGCAACCAATGATTTCCCGTGAGCGTTTGGGGAACTTAAACAGGCGCTCTAGCTTGATGTTGGTAGACATTGGCGTGCCTAGAAACATCGCTGCCGATGTGACTGACCTCGCTGGTGTGACCCGCTTCGACGTGGATGATCTGCAGGAGGTCGTAGCACGCAATCAGGAGGCACGACGGGAAATGGCCGCTGAGGCTGAATCACTGCTTCAGGAAGAGTCGCGTCTTTTCCTGGAATGGTGGGATGGCTTGGAAGCGGTCCCGCTTGTGAACCGTCTGCGTTTGCAGCTGGAGGATATCCGCGAGCAGGAATTGCAGAAGGCCTTATCCCGCATGGGACCTGATTTCTCATCCAGGGAGCGCAAGGTTGTGGAAGCCTTGACCAAGGGAATCATCAACAAAATTCTTCATGGTCCCGTTACCCATCTTCGTTCCCCTCAGCCACGGAGCCAGCGTCTGATGGCGATGCGTGTGCTCGAGGAATTGTTTGCACTCAGGCAGAATCTTGAGGAAGACTGAAAGGAGAGTTCTCGCCGCCACAAAGTGCATCGAAGTGTCGCCGTGACTCCCGGCTGAGCGGGGTGCTCAGTTACGGTCGTCAGGCCATGAAAGCCAGTTGGCAACATGAAACGCGTTTTGGCCATCATTCTTGGTGGAGGGGCGGGTACACGCCTCTATCCATTGACGAAAATGCGTGCCAAACCGGCTGTTCCGTTGGCTGGTAAGTATCGGTTGATTGACATTCCTGTCTCAAACTGTATTAATTCCGAGGTTAATAAGATCTATGTTCTGACGCAGTTCAATAGTGCATCATTAAATCGTCATCTCACGATGACCTACAACCTCTCGGCCGGATTTGGCCAGGGATTTGTTGAGGTTCTTGCAGCACAGCAGACACCTGAGAGCCCGAGTTGGTTTGAGGGCACAGCGGATGCGGTTCGAAAGTATCAATGGTTATTCCAGGAGTGGGATGTTGATTATTATTTGATACTCTCCGGCGATCAGTTATATCGCATGGATTACAGCAAGTTCGTGCAGCACCATATTGATACTGGTGCTCAACTCTCCGTTGGCGCCTTGCCGGTTGATGCCCTTCAAGCGGAAGGATTTGGCTTGATGCGTACGGATGCAAATGGAAAAATCCTGGAGTTTAAAGAGAAGCCCAAGGGAACTGAGCTGGAGTCAATGAAAGTCGATACAGCCAAGCTGGGACTCACCCCAGAAGAGGCAGCGTTGCGGCCATATTTGGCTTCTATGGGGATTTATGTCTTCAGTCGGGAAACACTATTTGATCTCCTCAATAGCAATCCAAAGGCGACAGATTTTGGCAAGGAAATTATTCCCACGTCGTTATCACGGGGAGATCGACTGCAAAGCTTCCTGTTTAATGACTACTGGGAAGATATCGGAACAATTGGGGCATTCTATGAGGCCAATCTCGCGTTGACAGATCAGCCGAATCCAGCCTTTTCTTTTTATGATGAAAAATTCCCAATTTATACTCGGCCGCGCTATTTGCCCCCGAGCAAATTGCAGGATTCCCAAGTCACCCAATCCATTATTGGAGAAGGGTCTCTCCTAAAGGCTTGCAGCATTCACCACTGTGTATTGGGTGTGCGTACCCGTTTGGAGGACGACGTTGTTCTTCAGGACACCCTCGTGATGGGAGCCGATTACTTTGAATCCTCCGAAGAGCGTGAGGTGCTTCGAGAGCGAGGAGGAACGCCAATTGGGGTGGGCCAGGGAACAACGGTTAGGCGGGCGATTCTTGATAAGAATGTCCGAATCGGTCGCAATGTCACCATTGTCAATAAGGATCATGTTGACGAGGCCGATCGGCCTGAGCTTAATTTCTACATTCGCAATGGAATAGTGGTGATTGTCAAAAATGGAACAATCGCCGATGGCACGACGATTTAGTCCCTCTTTAATGTCCACTTATCCTGCACGGGTATTGTCCGATCCTCTAGCCGATCAAATCTTTGCCATGCGCAAGCAGTTCCTGACATGCTCCCGATTTAGCTGACTTCGACCAGCTTGTATCGCCACACTTGTGTCACCCAATCCGGAGCGATCCATGAGTAAGGCCCATTTTGGTTTGGTAGGACTTGGCGTGATGGGGGAGAACCTGGTTCTCAATGCCGAGCGCAATGGCTTCTCCAGCGTGGTTTTCAACCGCACCTACGGCAAAACCCAGGACTTCCTCGCAGGACGGGGTGCGGGCAAGGACATCGTGGGGGCAAAAACCCTGGAAGAGTTTGTGACCAGTCTGGAGCGGCCTCGGCGGATCCTTTTGATGGTGAAGGCTGGCCAGCCTGTGGATGACATGATCCAAACCCTTTCACCGATGTTGGAGGAGGGCGACCTGTTGATCGATGGCGGTAACTCTCTTTACACCGACACCGAGCGGCGGGTGAAGGAGCTCGAAAGCAAAAGCTTTGGTTTCATTGGGATGGGCGTTTCCGGAGGGGCTAAAGGCGCCCTTGAAGGGCCCAGCATGATGCCTGGGGGCACCCTGAGTGCGTATCAGGCGATCGAAGGCCTGGTTCGGAAAATGGCCGCTCAAGTGGAGGATGGTCCCTGTGTGACCTATGTCGGCCCTGGTGGGGCAGGGCATTTTGTCAAGACCGTCCACAACGGCATTGAGTACGGCATCGAACAAGTGCTTGCCGAGGCCTACGACCTGATGAAGCGGGTGGCGGGTATGGATGGGGATGCCATGGCGGATGTGTTGGCGGGTTGGAACCAAACCGAAGAGCTCGCCTCCTTCCTTGTGGAAATCACTGAGGTGTGTCTGCGCACCAAAGATCCTGAGACAGGGGACGATCTCGTCGAAAAAATCGTCGACGCGGCTGGTCAGAAGGGAACGGGTCTTTGGACCGTCGTGAGTGCCCTGGAGATGGGGGTGTCGGTGCCGACGATCTATGCCGCACTGAATGCCCGCGTGCTCAGCTCCTTGCGCAGCGAGAGGCTTGCCGCCGAAGCTGTGCTCCATGCTCCGGCACCCGCCCCGTTTGCCCTCGGTGATCCGGCAGATGGCATGCCCGCGCTGAGAGATGCCTGCATCCTGGCTTCCATGGCCAGTTATGCCCAGGGCATGGCCCTCCTCCAGGAGGCCTCCACCCTCCATGATTACCACTTGGATCTCAGTGCCATCGGCCAGATCTGGAAGGGAGGGTGCATCATCCGGGCCCGTCTGTTGCAACGCATTCAAAATGCCTATGCGGCCAATCCCACCCTGCCAAACCTCCTTGTGGATCCCTGGTTTGCTGAGCAGGTCAATCGGCGTCTTTCTGGGTTGCGGGCTGTGGTTTCCGGAGCGGCGTTGGCAGGCATTCCCCTGCCCTGCCTGAGCAGCACCCTGGATTACATCGACAGCTATCGCACCGGACGCTTGCCCCAGAACCTGGTGCAGGCCATGCGGGATTGCTTTGGCTCCCACACCTATGAGCGGACGGATCGGCCAGGCTCCTTCCACACAGAATGGTTGTCATGACCACCTACCACCTCCACATCGCCGCCAGTGGGGAGGATCTTGCCCGCCATACCGCCGAGCAGCTGGCTTCCACGATTGACCTGGCTCTCGCCGAGCGAGATCGCGCCCAGATCGCCCTGGCAGGGGGTTCTACTCCCAGGGCAGCCTATCTGCGCCTTGGGACGGAACATCTGCCCTGGGATCGGGTGGATGTGCTTCTAGGTGATGAGCGTTGGGTCAGCCAGGAGGATCCCGCCAGCAATGCCAGGCTCCTTAGGGAGTCCCTTCTTGCGAATCATCCCGGTGAGCAGGCGTGCTTCCACCCTGTGCCGACCCACCTATCAACCCCAGAAGCCAGCGCTCAGGCCTATTCAGATTTACTGATCCAACTCTGCGGTAGTGCGCCTCCCACCTTGGATGTGGTGCTGCTTGGGCTTGGGGAGGACGGGCACACCGCCTCCCTCTTCCCAGGCACCTCGGCCCCCATGGTGCGGGACCGGTGGGTGACCACCGGTGAGGGGAAAGGCCTTCCTCGGATCACTCTTACGGCTCCGGCCCTCTCGGCGGCACGCACGGTGATTTTCTTGGTGAGCGGTGCGGGAAAAAGGCAGGCCTTGGAAAGGCTTCTGGATCCCCAGGAATCTCCGGAGCGAACCCCGGCTCGTCTGGTATGCCCTCGGAACGAGGTTCTGATTTTGGCGGATGCCGCTGCTGCTTCCGGCCTGCCCGAGCGCAGCAGCACCTGAGCCCTTGCCAGCAAGGGGCTCATGGGTCTTGCCAGAGTGGTTTCAGAGTCCTGTTCCCATGGATCCAGTCACCCCCCCCTCTTCAACCTCCCAATCGCGAAGCGTTCTCCCGGGTGGAGCCTTCGTTGGATGGCATGCCCTCAATGACACGGTAATGGGGGGACGCAGCAGTGGCCAATGCACCCCCCAGTCCACGGGATTGCGCTTCGATGGGGAAGTGGTGGAAGAGGGTGGCGGCTTCATCTCCGTGCGCTCCCCCCTTTTTTCTCCCCCTTTGGATCTCTCCACCGCCAGCGGTCTGGAGCTTGAGATTTTTGGGGACGGGCGCCGCTTCAAGCTGGCCGTGGCCTGTGCCGATGGCGTGGCAGGCCTGACTGAGCTCATTCCTGGAGGCCTCCGATGGGTGCATGAGTTTGGCACTAACGCAGAGGGGGTCACCAGGGTTGCGATTCGTTTCGCTGCCTTGATCCCTTCCGTGCGAGCACGGCCCTTGGAGGGATTACCCCTAGGGTTGCCCCTCCGCTTTGACCCCTCCCGCATCACACGGCTGCAACTGCTCCATTCTCGCTTTGGCGATGATGGCGGCCCGAATCCGGGCTTTCGGCCAGGTCCGATCCACCTTGAGCTCCAGGCTATCCATGCCTTGGGCTGATGCTGCCAATGCAGATCTGAGCCGTTTGGTGGCGGCCGCCGCTGATCTTTGCCGCAAACCTCTCCGTCATGGGGTTGTGCTGATCTCTGCTCCTGACGATGAAGATTGCAGCTTGCGACTGGAGGCCCGCTCTCCGGAGGGTGAACGCCTCGGTGAAGAGGATTTGGAACTCGAGCTCTACGTCAGCGGTGGCGAGTTGAATCTCACGCTCGCCTGGAGTGAAGATGAGGATCGGCCCATCCTTTGGCATGGGAACCATCCCGTCTGGATGGGGCCTCAGGGGGAACGCTGTGACCGTCCCCCTGATGGACTCCCGATAGAAGCCCTGGCCCGCCGCTTACGGGCCCTCCTTGCCGCTGGTTGATCTCTTCCTATTTGCTTTGCGGTGCAGGTTGGTCGGTTACGGCACCCAAGCTGCTGGAGCTCACCTGGCGCGCATATTTGCCCAGCACACCCGTGGTATAGCGTGCTGGCAGCGGTGTCCAGGCTGCCCGCCGTCTGGCCAGCTCAGGGTCGTCCACGTTGAGCTGAATGAGAAGACGATCCGCATCTACCGTAATGCTGTCGCCCTCCTGCACAAGGGCGATGGTGCCCCCGACAGCCGCCTCTGGCGCTACATGCCCCACGACGAGCCCGTAGGTGCCTCCGGAAAAGCGGCCATCGGTGATCAGGGCCACCTTGTCTCCCAGCCCCTGCCCCACAATGGCTGCTGTTGGAGCCAGCATTTCCCGCATGCCGGGTCCCCCCACAGGTCCTTCATGGCGGATCACAACCACATCTCCAGCCAAAATTCGCCCGGCCAGGATCGCCTCCAGGCAGCTTTCCTCACTTTCAAACACTCGGGCCGGACCCGTGAGGATCGGGCTCTTGACTCCACTGATTTTGGCGACGCTGCCCTCGGTAGCCAGATTGCCCTTGAGGATCGCCAGATGGCCCTTGGGATATAGGGGAGCGTGGAGGGGACGAATCACGTCCTGGCCCTCGGGTGGCGCATCTGGAACGCCGGCAAGCACCTCCTCCAGCGTGCATCCCTCCACGGTGCGACAGTCTCCGTGGAGCAAGCCAGCGTTGAGCAGGAGCTTCATCACCTGGGGGATGCCCCCTGCTCTGTGTAGATCGACGGTGACGTAGCGGCCACTGGGTTTGAGATCGCAGATCACCGGCACCCGTTGACGGATGGTTTCAAAGTCTTCAATGGTTAAGGGCACCCCTGCGGTGCGGGCCACCGCCAGGAGGTGGAGCACGGAATTGGTAGAGCCGCCGACGGCCATGATCACGGTGATGGCGTTCTCAAACGCTTCCCGCGTGAGCAGATCGCGAGGACAAATGTTCTTCGCGATGGCTTGCACCAGAACCTCGGCGCTGCGGGCGGCGCTATCCGCCTTCTCCTGATCCTCTGCCGCCATGGTGGAGCTGAAGGGCAGGCTGAGGCCCATGGCCTCGAAAGCCGCACTCATGGTGTTGGCCGTAAACATTCCACCGCAGCTGCCTGCTCCTGGACAGGCATTTTTCTCGATGGCGGTGAGTTGCTCTTGATCAATCCTCCCGCCACTGTATTGGCCAACGGCTTCAAAGGCACTCACCACGGTGAGATCACAGGCGCCCAGCTTCCCAGGCTTGATGGTGCCGCCGTAGATGAACACCGCGGGAATATTCATGCGGGCCATGGCCAACATGGCGCCTGGCATGTTTTTGTCGCACCCACCGATCGCAAGCAGGCCATCCATGCTTTGTGCATTGCAGGCGGTTTCAATCGAGTCTGCAATGACCTCACGAGAAACCAAGGAATAGCGCATCCCTTCTGTGCCCATTGAGATGCCATCACTCACCGTGATCGTGCCAAACATCTGAGGCATGGCCCCTGAGCGATGGGCAGCCTCCTCAGCCCGCTGAGCTAAGCCATTGAGTCCGATGTTGCAAGGTGTAATCGTGCTGTAGCCATTGGCGATCCCGATGATCGGCTTATCAAAATCCCCATCCCCAAATCCCACGGCACGAAGCATGGCCCTGTTTGGAGACCGTTGTATCCCCTTGGTGATGGCGTCAGATCGCAACATGTTGGCTCACCCAATCCCTTCGACCTTACTGCGTTCGTTGCCGAATGCCTGACAGTGCTTCACTGATCCTGGTCCTTGGAAACCGCCTTCAGGACTGGGCTTCTAGCGCTTCTAGCTGACGTCTGACCTCTTCAATCGCATGGTTCAGTTGTTGCACCCGCTCAGGCAAGGCATCCGCATTTCCGGAGTGCTCCGACAGGATTGGCTCCTCTGTGACAACGCCTCCCTGGAAGCGGGACAGACGCAGCAAGCGGCGTTCCCGCTCGGCAAGTTGTCTGCGTTGGCTCTGGCGCCACAGCCACCAGGCCAGGCCACCAGCCCCTGCAAGAGCACCGAGAAGGGTGCTGGTGAGGATCGGGGCGCCAGCCGAAGCATCAGAGGGGCGCTGGGGCTCTGGCATGGAAGGGATCTGAAGATATGGAGATCATTCAGCCTAGGTGGCAATTGCATTATCTGTCTCTATGGCGGGTGATCCATACAACCTTTGAGCTGGATCGCCAAATCCTGGAAGGATCTGCGCTTGTTTGTTGAGCTCTGGATCAATACACGCGCAGTAAATGGTCAGCGAATCTGTGGCTTCCCCGACAGCCTTCAGGCCAGGAGAGGAGGCAAGGGGGGTGATCACCCTCAGCCGCGCTCCTTCGACACCTGATCTTCTAAGTCTGTCCAGGAGGGCCAGAAGGGTGCGCCCGGAAGCCAGCTGGGGAAGCCAAACTAAGATCCCCACCCGTTCGTCGACCACTGCTGGAAGGTCATCGAGATACCAGTGGGGGGGCTGATCGGGGGGGGCATCAATGCCCACGTGGCACACCCGTGCGGATGGCACAACCCCCTGCGCTCCTTGCCAGAGGCCCAGCCCCCCCCGAAGCACGGGGATAGCCAGCAAGGGCACGGATGGATCGATCACTGTTCCTTCCGTCATGGCCAGGGGGGTCTCCACCTGGATCGAGCAATGAGGAAGCCAGTCTCTTAGCGCTTCATAAGTCAGCCACCGACCCAGTTCACCCATGGCCGTTGCGAATAGGGGGGAAGGGGTTGCGCGATCCCGCAGCAGGGTGAGCCAGTGGGCGATCAGGGGATGGGGGGGGACCACCACCCGCAACGACAGGGCCATGGCTGCCATAACTTGAACCAAAAGCGTAAAGCTCCAGCCATGCCTCGAACGGCGATGTCCATGGAATCCGCCCCCTTCCCTGCCTGGATCTGGAGAGGGGCCCTGCTTGTTGTTCTGGGCCTTGCCCTGCTGTTTCCCTACCCGGCTCTCGCTATCACGGCCCCAGAGTTAAGAGGACAGCGAACCCTTCAGCAGATTGAGTCCGACATGCATGGTCGCAACCTCCAGCAGCAGGAATTCCTCAAATCTGATCTGGAGGGCGTGGATTTCCATGGGGCTGATCTGCGGGGTGCTGTCTTCAACGGCAGCAATCTTCAAGGGGCCGATCTGCGGGATGTGGATCTGCAAGATGCGGTTGTCTATGCCACCCGGCTGGACAAGGCCGATCTGCGTGGGGCCCTGATGCGAAACGCCATGTTGATGCAGAGCCGCTTCACCGATGCCCAGATTGCCAATGCTGATTTCAGTGGTGCCGTTCTGGATCGGGCCCAGCGACGAGCTCTCTGCGCCAGGGCTGTTGGGGCCCATCCCCAGACAGGTGTCTCCACGAAGGACAGCCTGGAATGCGACTGAGGCTGTCAACTCAACACCCATGAGTAGATTGCTGTTAATCGGTTCCATGGAGGATCAGTCCATGGACGTAAGGGGGAAAGTCCGGTGCACAGAGTCTCTGGAGTCCGGCGCTGTCCCGCAGCTGTGAAGATCGCACAAGCGATCCAGCCAGAACGCCCGCCGATTTACCCCCTCAAGCCCGGCGAGGACCGGCGGCACTCCTAATGACTCCCCACTCTCTGCCAAAGGCTGTAGGCGCGATTCCTGATCGCCTCCGCCCATGGTTCTTTCCTTTTGGCACGGGCCTTGGACTCATTGCCCTTGGAATGGCTGGCCAGCCAGCGGAGGCCCACCATCTCATGGATCTCTCCCAACTGCCCCCCTCCCCAGCTGCTGGGTTGCTCAGCGGCCTGGCCCATCCCATCCTGGGCCCGGACCATTTGTTGTTTCTGTGCTCGCTGTCGCTCGTGGGCTTGCGCCACCGAGCTCAATGGATGCTGGCGCTCTTAGTCACTGGTCTGCTGGGCAGTGGGCTGGGCTTGCTGCTTCCCGGTCTGCCCTTTGCCGAAGCAGCGGTGGCTTCCAGTCTGGTAGTAGTGGCGATGGTGTGGCTGAAGCATTGGCCCAAGGGCCTTCTTTTGCCTGCCATTGCTCTCCATGGCTACGTGCTGAGCCACACCGTTCTTGGATGGAGTCAGGCACCCTTGGCCTTCTACGGACTGGGCCTGCTCCTGAGCCAGAGTGTCCTCCTCCTGCTGGCTCTCACCCTGCTGAGGTCCCTCGTGGATGGGCTCTCCGCTCACCAACGGTCCCTGATCTGTGGGGTCTTGATTGGTTGCGGCAGCGCTTGGACCCTCTCAGCCCTCGTGGCCTGAGATGAAGCCGCCCACGCCAGCCCGCCTGCCGGTCACGGTGGTGACGGGCTTTCTCGGTGCAGGAAAAACAACCCTCCTGCGTCATCTCCTCCTGAACAGTGGCCAGCGTCTAGCGGTCATTGTCAATGAATTTGGCGATGTGGGGATCGATGGGGAGCTCCTGGCTCATTGCGGGTTCTGCCCTGAGGAGGAGCTGGAGGGACGTCTGGTGGAGCTCACCAATGGCTGTCTCTGCTGCACGGTTCAGGACGAGTTCTTGCCCACGATGGAACGCCTTTTGGAACGGGCTGATCAGTTGGATGGTTTGGTGGTGGAAACCAGCGGCCTTGCCCTCCCAGAACCCCTTGTGGCAGCGTTCCAATGGCCGCAGGTGCGCACCCGCACCCGTGTTCATGCAGTGGTCACCGTGGTGGATGGAGAGGCTCTCTCCGCAGGCCATGTGGTGGGAGATGCGGAGGCCGTGGAATCTCAACGGCAGGCCGATCCAAGCATGGAGCATCTCTCCGCCCTGGAAGAGCTATTCGATGAGCAATTGGAGCTGGCAGATCTGGTGGCCGTAAGCCGGGCCGACACCATGCCTTCAGAAGCCATGGAGATGGTGATGCAAGCGGTACGGGCCAGAGTGCGACCTGGTATCCCCGTGCTTCCCATGGTCAGGGGTGCCCTGCCGCCCCATCTGCTTCTGGGTAATGCCCTGGTCGACCCCAACCAGCATGGGTTGGCTTCTGACATGGAGGCTCAAACCGACGACCACGCCCACGACCATGCCCATGTGGCCATGGACTCCATCCTGATTCGCCGATGGGGTTCGCTTGGGCGAATGGAGGTGGAGCAGGCCCTTCAAGAGATGTTGCGGCAGCAGCCGATTCTTCGTTTGAAGGGCCGGGTTCAGGAAGCTGGCAAGCGCCTGACTCTCCAGATTCAGGCGGTGGGTCCGCGCCTGGAGTGTTGGTATGAGGGCGTGGCAACCATGGATCCCCAAACCCCGACCCTTGAGCTGGTGGCACTGGTGCCTGCTGCTCAGCGTGCTGAGGTTGCGGCCGCAGCCGAGCAGCTCTGGCCGGCCCTGGGAACGCTCCCTTAGTCGAGGGGGATGTCACCTCTGGCGCACACCGGCCCCCAGCACAGGCTTTGATCTGCAGCCCAGCGAGGCGTGATCTCGACCCAAACACCTTTTTTCCCTATGCGGACCTGACCCGTGCCGTCGTGGATGAATTCAAAGCGTTCGGATCCAATCAGCAGAAACCAATGTCGCCCTAGGTGGATCACCTCCATTAAGCAGCTCTGCCAGGGCCCTTCGGCGATCCTGCACTCAAGGGGAATGGGCTTCAGGCTCTGGGCCCAGCTGGATGGAGGAGAGCCCAGGGTGTGGATCAGGGCTCCCAACCCCAGGAGCCAGAGCCCGACTCTTGAGGACCGCCCCATGGGCTGCCAGGATTGATGGGTTGCATTACAGCTGGTGCCCCTCTTTCGTGCCTGCATCCAGGTGTCGCTGCGGCCTTCCGTGCTTGATCCCGCTGGGGAGGCCACCCGAGCTGCGGCTACCCGATTAGGGGTGAGCGGCATCCAGCAACTCCGCATCGGCAAGGCCATCGAGGTGGAGCTTGAGGCACCCGATCGGGCCACCGCAATCGAGAATTTGGAGCTTCTGAGCGATCGCCTTCTTGCCAATCCCGTGATTGAAGATTGGGAGCTGGATGGGGTGGAGGCCCTCTGAACAGCCATGACCGTTGGCATTGTGGTGTTTCCTGGCTCCAACTGCGACCGGGATGTGAACTGGGCATTGGAGGGGTGTCTAGGACAGCCCACTCGCATGCTCTGGCATGAAGAGAGGGATCTGAGCGGCTTGGATGCTGTGATTCTCCCTGGTGGATTCAGCTACGGCGATTATCTCCGCTGTGGAGCATTAGCCAGGTTTGCTCCCATTCTCCAGGAGGTGTATGAGTTTGCCCAAGGAGGTGGACCTGTTCTGGGGATCTGCAATGGATTCCAGGTGCTCACGGAAATTGGACTTCTCCCCGGAGCTCTGACACGCAATCGAGAACTGCATTTCCGCTGTGAATCCACGGTCTTGGAGGTGAGTCCGGGACACTGCACCTGGTTGCAGAACTACGATAATGGCTCATTCATTTCGCTCCCCATTGCCCATGGAGAAGGTCGCTACCAGGTTGATGCTTGCACCTTGAAGCGCTTGCAAGAGGTTGGACAGGTGGTGCTGCGCTATCGGGACAATCCGAACGGTTCCATGGGGGATGTGGCTGGATTAACCAATGAAAGGGGCAACGTGCTCGGCTTGATGCCCCATCCCGAGCGGGCCTGTGATCCGGCCCTTGGAGGGCTGGATGGTCGTCCATTGTTGGGCTCGATTAGCCGGTAGGCCAGTTGGCAACAAACAAGAAAAAGGGGCCAGTAGGCCCCATCGCGTTGGAATTGGATCCTGTTCGTCTCAGCCGATGGCAGCAAAGAAATCCTTGCTTTTCACAGGGTCTGGATTCATGGTCTTATCGCCAGGAGTCCAGTTGGCAGGGCAGACCTCATCGGGGTGGGATTGCACGTATTGGAACGCCTGCAGAACACGAAGAGTTTCATCCACACTGCGGCCCACGGGAAGGTTGTTGATCGTGCTGTGCATGATCACCCCATCAGGGTCGATGATGAATAGGCCACGGAGAGCGATACCGGCCTCTTCATCCAGAACCCCGTATGCCCTTGCGATCTCCTTTTTAAGGTCGGCAACGAGGGGATAGGCGATGTCCCCGAGACCTCCAGCCTTGCGATCCGTTTGAACCCAGGCCAGATGGCTGAACTGGCTGTCCACGGAAACTCCCAGAACTTCCGTATTGCGACTGGAGAAATCGCCGTAGCGGTCGCTAAAGGCGGTGATTTCCGTGGGGCAGACGAAAGTGAAATCTAGGGGGTAGAAGAAGAGGACCACGTACTTGCCGCGATAATGCGACAAGGTGATCTCCTTAAATTCTTGATCCACCACAGCTGTGGCGGTGAAGTCTGGGGCAGGCAGACCAACAAGCCTGGACATGAGAAAAAGCTGAGAGAAAGGGCTGAGTCGAGATCGATGGGGTCGTGGTGCTAAGACGAAGTCGGACCGACTTGCATTTCACCGCTTTCAACTTATCACGGATTTTTGCAAGTTCTTGTCTCCATGAGGGACAAGCTGTAGGGAGGGGGGAACATGAGGCTTAGGTTGGTGAGGCTGGAGCAATCATGACAAGCATGACCTGGGATCCCACCGTGTTGCGGAAGTACAGCACCACCAGCCACTTTCGGCTGCTGAACCAAGTTCGCACGGAACTGAAGAACAGCCCCTTATCCCGCAATCAGGCGGGTGAACTCAGTGTGAGCATGGGACGGAGAGGGCCGATGTATCGGGTTCCAATAGAAGTGCGCAGTGTTGGCGGCTCAGGGGGTTCAGGAAGGAGTCAGCGCTATGGGTTGAGTGCCCCTTCTCTACCCATATCGTTAACGACCCAGGAGAGCCCCAATGGTGATAACACAAGCTTTCGTGACCGATTGAGAGCGGTTGATATGCGCTAGGAGAGGCTATTTAATGGCTCGGGGGAGACTTGAACTCCCGACCTTGGGGTTATGAATCCCACGCTCTAACCAGCTGAGCTACCGAGCCTCATCCATAGAATCTTAGGCCATCGCCTCCAAGGACTTCATGCGGCCGGCTGGATCACATCCATAGGGTTGATGGCTCCAAAACCAGGGGAATGAATCTCAAAGTGCAAATGGGGACCTGTACTCCTGCCGGTGCTCCCCATCTCCCCGATTTGCTGTCCCTGGAGAACCTCCTCACCCTCTCGGACAAGGATGCGACTCTGGTGGGCATAGAGGCTGCGGGAGCCATCACCATGGGTGATTTCCACTAAGTATCCGTATCCACCATTACTCCAACCGGCAAAAGAAACTCTGCCGTGCTGGGAAGCCACGATGGCTGTACCAACACTGTTGGCAACGTCAATACCTTTGTGCATGCGACCCCAACGCCAGCCATACCCTGAGGTGAGTAGACCTCGCGCTGGCATGAGCCAGCGCTGGTTTCCGGAGGGACGGAGCTGAGATGGACCGTAATCCGGAATATCTGGCCAGCTGACCCCTCCACTTGTGGAGGGCTTGAGGCTAATCAGCTGGTGAATCCGTAACCGTGATTCTGAAGACACCTTTAATTGACGGCCCACAACTAAGGGCGATGTTCGGAGGTCGGGGTTCAGCTGAACCAAGTCGTCGACAGAAAGCTGGTAGCGATGAGCAATGGAATCAAGCGTGTCTCCAAAACGAATCATCCCCCTCGATGGGATATGGGCACTGTCCTCTGTGGGCAACAAGGGTGGAGGAGGAGATGGAGGAAGACGTTCACCATTGGAGTCGGTTTGACCTTGTCCGATGCCCCTTAGAGCTGCCAAAAGGTCGTTAGAAGACGACGTGGATTGAAGGTCGGTGGCCAGGGCTGCGGAAAGCGGCAAGACCACCGAGGTACTGAGCAGAGCTGTAAAAACGCGGCGGCTAAACAACATGTGGGGAACTTCGATGTTAATTAGAAAGAGTCAGAACAGGTCCAGAAATCAACAGAAAGAACAGATGAAACCTTGGCCTGCCAAATAAATTCCCGCAGAACTTAGCGTCAGTCTTCAGCTGGCGCAAGTGTTGCAGGGCCCCTGAACGGATTGGCCACACGTGGCTCACCCATGTGGCGTTGTCTGAGGGCCTCAAAAACCACCACTCCCACCGCGACTGAGAGGTTGAGGCTCCTCACCCCACCAGGGGCCTTCTGGCCTGATCGGTGCATGGGAATTGTGAGCCTTAGATCGGCGGCCTCCAGCAGGGCGGAGCTTAATCCGTCGGTTTCCTTGCCGAACATCAGCCAGTCGTCCTCTTGGTAGGCCACGTCGGTGTAGGACCCAGTGGCGTGACTGCTGAACGCCAATAAGCGCCCCCCCTGCTGGCGTTGTTCACGAAGAAAGGTGGGAACGTCCGGGTGGCGAATTAATGTGACCAAGGGCCAGTAATCCAGCCCAGCGCGGCGCAGGTGCCGATCACTCAGTGAAAAACCAAGGGGTTCGATCAAATGAAGGTCCAATCCAGTAGCGGCGCAGGTCCGGGCCACATTTCCCGTGTTTGGAGGGATCAGAGGTTCAAACAAGACAACACTGGGCATCAGGGTGGAATGGGCAGAGCCAGTTGGGTCAGGTTGATAGCCCTCCCTTGCAACACAAGCCAGGACCCACTGCAATGAGGTGAAAGCCTTTGTTGCAGGGCCCCCAGGCGGTCACGGAACTGGCCACCTGCGGTGGTCATGGGAACCACCCCCCACCCCGTTTCTTCACTCACCACAACCAAAGGGGAGCGAACCCGTTGGATCGTGTTCAGCAGAGTGTCCACTTGCTCCTGCCAGGCCGACCCTTCCTGGTCCAAATGAGCTGCGACCCAGGTGCCCAGTGAATCCACTAGTCCCAGCTCGTTTGGTCTCAGGCTCAGCAGCCCTGGGCTGAGTTCAGCTCTCACTTCTAGGGTGCGCCAGGTGGATGGTCGTCGTTGGCGATGGCGTTCAAGGCGCTGTTGCCACGAAGGATCTTCTGGCAAATCAGGACCGGTGGCCAACACGACAACCGGATAACCGCTGCATTGCGCAAGGTGTTCTGCCCAGCGACTTTTGCCACTGGCGGCAGGCCCACTTACCAGGGTGAGATGTGGCAAATAGTCAGCCAATTTCCTAGCCGCCCCCCTGCATGTTGCGCAGGGTTGCCACAGAGGAGGGGGAAACCCGATTCAAGTAACGGAAGATCCAGTATTTAAAGATTGTGGCGAGCACCACAGGAAAGGTGGCTATGAACAGAAGAATAAAGTTTTCGCGAGCTGGCAAACCAAAATGATGGGCTACACCATCTAGAAGGACCGTCCATCCTTCCGGGCTGTGAAAACCTACAAATATATCCGTAAAGAGGATAATCGCAAAGGCTTTTGCGCTATCGCTCAAGCCATAAACCAGCTCGTCAAGAAACCCTCGCAGCACTTGAATATCACGTTGCCCCAAAAAACACACGGCAACGAAGCCGAGTAGGCCAAACACATCAGCGAAGACATTCTTGACAGCTTCCGTGCTTTCTTTATCTGCCTCTTCTTTTAATTCCTGGGCACGGGTCTGAAGTTGTTTCTGTAGTTCTTCTCTGCTGGGTAGTGGTTTGTTGTGAAGGAGATGGTCAAACTCAATCTCCGCCTGAAACACTCTTAACTTTTCAACAGCTTGCTCCTCAAGTTTTGGTTTGGGATAACTGAGAAAGGGGGTGTCTGGGGAAAAGCGATCCACCAACGGAGACACAACATAAGTGCGGCTGATCTGCTGCACCAAGATCGGCACCAGGATCATCAGCAACAAAATGCGCAACGCCACCAGGGTGGAATCGCGCCGTCTGCGAAAACCAGCCACCACACTGGCTTCGGCTTCCGGATCGAGCCGCTGTCGCACCTGATCAACCACCCCGAGCAGGCTGCGAGGCAGGATTTCAGGACTCCGACTCAAGCTAGGCAACTGTTCTCGGGTTCCTGCATAACGAGCGGTGACGGATTCGAGCAATTGCAATTGGCGCAATTCCTGGCCACTCAGTTCCTGCCGATAGGGTTTGGTCTTCTCCAAGGACTGTTGGCAAACCTGCAACGCTGCTCGAAAACGGCGCAGCACCTGGGCCTGCATGGCTTTTGGGATGCGCAGCTCAAGCTCGGGCCTGACTGGGCGATCCTGGTAGTACTCCAGTTCGATACTTTGGATCAGCAGGGCTGATTCGTAGCCCCTCTCGAGGTCACTGCTGAGGTCTAGGGCTTGGGCATTGCCGAGGCGGCCCATCCAGTCGCGGAATCCCATCGTTTGGTCAGCGTGAAAACACCCACCACGTCGCCATGGGCACCACTGTGCCAATGACGAGCAGCACGACCACCCAGGTGAAGGCGTGGCTGCTTTCTGTTTCCTCCTTGCTGGGAATGTTGCTGGCCAGTACGGGCGCCTCCTCAATCAACGGTTCTCCCGGATCTTCACCCCCCTGGAGCACCGTGGTGACGCGGCTGAGGGCATCCAGCGTGGCCTGGCGGTAACGATCGGCGGAACGGAGAGGAATGGCCATTGTCGTGTTAGCCGTGCTGTCCAGCAATTCAGCCGGAAGGCGGCCCTTGAGCCCCATGGAGGCCACCAAGGCAGTGGAACGGGTTTGGGAGTCGATCAAGAGAAGCAAGCGGGGTAAGGCAGCCCCTTCTTGTTCAGAGGGGGTTGTGTCCCATCTGTTCAGAAGGTCTTCCCCAAGTTTTTCCAGGCTGACGTCATAGTCGAGCTTGGACACAGTGACCACCTTGGCGTCAACCCGCTCATCACCAAGGCTTTGAAGAGCCTTCTCAATCTCTTGGGAGCTGGCCCTAGAGAACACATGGGCCTCATCGATCACATGGGAGGGGGGGGCCTGTTGGGGGAAGTCCTCTGGCCCGATGGCCAGGACAGGGGCGACAACCGCCAAAAGGATTCCCATGCAGAAGAAGGCAGAAGCCAGCACCGATGGCGCCCATCGAGAAAGACCCTTGTGCCAGTGAACGGCACCGCTGCTGGATGGAGGAGTCACGGCAAGCTCCAAAAAGGAAGGGTCATGACCCAGTCTGCCGCGCAAGCGCCGATCATGCTCTTTTGACGTCCTGCTGGATTTCCCCACGATCTCATCGCCGATGGCCCTTCCCCTTCCAGCCCGTGTTGTTCTGGCGATTGGCCTTGGGGGCTTGGCGCTCAGCGTGGCAAACCAGCTCACTACTCCCCAACTGGATCCTCCCCTGGAGCGAGCTTCTGTGCTGGCCAGTTTGCTGGCGGTGGTGCTGATGGTGGTCGCGGCCCTCTGGCAGCGTGTGGAGCCTTCAGCGGCCAATCGAGCCGCCCTCATCGGACAGCAGGGCTTGAACTTGGCTGAGGGTTTGCCCGCACAGATGGTTGCGGAGCTGGGCTGGGGGAGCTCCATGCTTTTGACGGCGACTCCCGCGGCCGTTCTTCTGCTGCACGACGGAGAGCGAATCCTCTTGAGACGCGGATTGCTCGGAGCTGAGATCTTTGTTCCAGGGCCGATCTGTAGGCAGGCCTTGATGCGTCAGCGGTTTATCTCCCTTGTGGATTTGAAGCACTACCCAGGTCGAGATGAATTTGACACGTTGCTTCCGGGCTTGCCGGCGGTGGTGGTGCAGCCCATCGGCGAGAGGGGTCTGTTGCTCGTGGGAGGCTGGAGTGCGCGGTGCTTCAGTCAGGCTGACCTGCGTTGGATCGAAGGTTGGGCGGGAAAGCTCAAAACTCAATGGGCGGGCGTTTGGGGCGAGCCCGCTCCGGCTTCGGAGCAGCAGCCTGGCGGGGAACCCGCAGTTGGCTGAACACCCTTCCGTTGGGAGTGGTGGCTTTCACCCCTCCCATCGATCCCAACTTGCCCTCCATGCGATCAGCGCGGGTGAGTTGATCATTGGCAAGGCGTCGATAGAGCACCTGCCCCTCAGCACTGATTCCTTGGCTCTTCCAGTTCCACAAACATCGTTGGGCAGTTAACTGGTCCCCGTCCTGTCGCAGTTGGCAGTTCCTTTGGATGCTGGCCGATGAGGCTTTGCCATCCAGGAGCAACTTCTCGCCCTGGACGTGCAAATTACCGATTTGACCCAAAAAGGCAGCATTAGTTTTTATCTGTGAATCCTTGGTGTTGAAGTCAAGATATGCGCCACGAAACCAGCTCCGCTCGCCGGGATCCATGAACTCCACCGGACCAAAAAGGGTGTAGGCCTGCTGGACGGTGTTTCCCTCCAGGCGGGATCCCTTCAAGAGCTGTGGAGGGATTTGGGCTCCTCGCCCCGGCGGGCGACGTGTCATGCGCACTGGCCCCATGCCCTTCAGATCTCCCTGGCCGGGGCGCCAATCCACCTCCTTGAAGGTTCCTTGAATTTCAGGTGCGGGTTTGGACGTCTGGGTGGTAATCGCCAAGGGACGCTCCCATCTCTGGATTGTGGGTTCCCCGCGGAGCTCGAGCAGGTCTTTTTCGAGAAGCAAACTTGCCGTCTGGGCGGAGAGTTGGGTCTGAAGATTCCGCACGTTGGGCCCCAATTCAAAGCGCATCAAGGAATCCCGGGGGATCCAGAGGGCTCGATTAGCGCTCAGAAGGAGGGGATCCTTCCCCAGCCGCTGCAAGCGGATGTTTCCTTCCAGCAGGATCACCGCTCCATCGTTGATTACGGTGCCCGTTGTGGCCGAAAGCTTGTAGAGCGGCTTCCCCTTCTCAAAAATCACGCCTTCGGGGCGCAAGGCGCGGGCCACGCTGCTGCGTAGGTCGTACCGCGCTTCTGGACTCTTTAACGACCAGGCTGGTAAGCCTTGACGGGTGCGTTGCTGAAGATCGAGGGCACGGAAGCTGAAAGGGGGAGCACTTTCCTCAGATTGCATGCTGTTTTGCTGTTGGCAGCCCTGGCTGATCACCCCAGTGGCAAGGGTTGCAACTAGGCAAACCCATCGGGTTTGCCCCCACGACTGACGCTGCTTGAGCTGGCGCGTTGTTTGCTTCAAAGGGAATCTGGCAACTCCAGCCGCTGCATCACAGGTGAAGCCTCCGGGAGCAGGCTCAAGGGAGATAACCCTCCCCAGTGGCAAGCCCGGCGCCAGGCTTCTGAGGCGATCGCAGCAGATGCCTCCGCGGCCTCCCGACGGGTTTGGGCCGGCCAGAACGCCTCGCACGGGATGCTGCGGCAGGCCAGTTGCTGCAACATCCGGGAGGAAAGGTCGGGGAGGATTGGGGTGAGGAGCACACCAATCAAGCGGCAGCTCTCCAAAACGGCGTAAAGGTCGACCCCAACCGCCTCTTCCTGGTCGGGCTGTTTCATGCGCTTCCAGGGAGCCTGATCATTGAGATAGCCATTGGCCGTTTCTGCTAACCCGAGCACTGCCTCTGCGGCAGAACGGAAATCCAGTTGCTCCATGGCGTTCTCGAAGCGGAGTGCCGCCTGGCCACTGGCCACGGCCAGGGGATGGTCTTTCGATGCCCCAATGCCAGAGGGGGGAACGCCCCCCGCGAACCATTTGCGCGACATGGACACGCTGCGATTAAGAAGATTGCCGATGGTGTTAGCCAGATCGTTGTTCACAAGATCGCTGAACCGTTTCTGCTGAAAGTCACCGTCGTCGCCAAAGGGGATGTCCCGCAGGAGATACCAGCGCACCGCATCCCTGCCGCATTGCTCCAGCAGCACTTCAGGATCGAGCACATTGCCCAGGGATTTGCCCATTTTTTGACCCTCCCGCGTGAGAAAACCATGGCCAAACACCCGCTCCGGCAGCGGCAGATCCGCCGACATCAACATCGCTGGCCAGAAGACAGCATGGAAGCGCAGGATGTCCTTACCGATGACATGCAGCTGGGCCGGCCAACCCCTGGCGCCGAGTTGCTCAAGGCTCACCGGAGCTGTGGGATCCAGGAGGGCGGAGAGATAGCCAAGCAGGGCGTCAAACCACACGTAAAAAGTATGCCCAGGGTGGCCAGGCACGGGGATCCCCCAAGGCAGGTTGATCCGGGAAATGGAGAAATCCCGCAACCCACGCGCAACGAAATTTTCCACTTCCCGCCTCCGCGCGGCCGGGGCGATGAATCCCTCCCGCCGCACAAGCTCCTCAATCCGGTCCTGATACCGGGAAAGACGGAAGAACAAATTGGGCTCATCCCGCCACTCCAGCGTGCGCTGATGGATGGGGCAAGCCGGTTCGACGGCCTCGGGGGCTTCATCCTTGAATTCCTCACAGGCCACGCAGTACCAACCCTGCTGACGCCCCTCAAGCACATCCCCTTTGGCTTCCACGCGGGCAAAGAATTGCTCCACCAGCTGACGATGGGCCCCGGCGGTGGTGCGGATGAAGCGATCCTGACTGATGCTCCAGGCCTGCCACAGATCGCTGAAACTGTTGCTGTTTTGATCGCAGAAGGCCTGGGGAGCGAGGCCAGCAGCCGCAGCCGTGCGCTGAATCTTCAAGCCATGCTCATCGGTACCCGTCACGAAGGTGACGGCCTTTCCCTGCAACCTTTGATAGCGGGCGATGGCATCGCAAGCCAGGGTGGTGTAAGTGCTCCCAAGATGGGGCTTGTCGTTGACGTAGTAAAGCGGAGTGGTGAGGGTGAAGGTCATCACGGGCAGCTGGCTTCCTCGGCGCGGCTGGTGTCGCCAGATCGGCTCGCCTGTGCGGCCCTGCCTGAAATTGGATCTTACCTACGGCCCCTAACACTCTCCCCTATCGGCGATGCTGTGGGAGAAGCGGCCCTGAGCCGTGCCCTGCGCGATGGACGCCATGAATCACAGAACTGTGGAGGTGGTGGTGTGGGGTGGAGGCACCGGTGGGGTGGCTGCTGCCCTGCAGGCGGCCCGCAGCGGTGCCCAGACCTTGCTTCTGACCCCTGGCCCCTGGCTTGGGGGAATGGTGAGCGCTGCTGGTGTGTGTTGCCCGGATGGCAATGAACTCTCTCCCTGGCAGACGGGCCTGTGGGGGGGGCTTCTGCGGGCCCTTGCAGCAGAAACCCCCGGAGGGCTGGATCACAACTGGGTCAGCTGTTTTGGCTATTGGCCATCCACGGCCGAAGGAATTCTTCGCCGTTGGTGTCAGGAGGCCCCGCTCCTGGAGTGGTGGCCCCTGGCCCGATTGGAGACCGTAGAGCGCCGGGGCGATCGGATCACGGGCTTTGAAGTGCAATGGCAAAGTAAACCTTGGCACATCAAGCCCACCGTGGTGGTGGACGGCAGCGATCGGGGAGATCTCTATCCCCTGGCGGATGTGCCTCATCGCCTGGGTTGGGAGGCCAGGGAAGCCTGGGGGGAACCCAGTGCCCCCCTTCAAAGCGATCTGCAGAGCCAGGCGTTCTTTCAGAACCAGCCGGTGCAATCTCCCACCTGGGTGGTGATGGCCCAACTCCGGGAGGAGGAGAACCCGCTCCAGCCCTCAGGGAATGGCCCGTCTGGTTTCCAGCCAGAGGCGCCCTTCACGAAGGCCACCGCTCACTTCGGCCTGCAGCGCACCCTGACCTACGGCCGCCTTCCAGGGGGTGTGGTGATGCTCAATTGGCCCCTCTCAGGCAACGACTGGCATGGGGGCCTAGACCGGGCCTTTGACACCGCCACCCCTGCTGGGGAGGTGCGTGCCGACCTCGCTGCAGACATGAAGGGCCACAGCCGGGCCTTTGCTAATGCGCTGATGGCTATCAGCCAGGAACGGCTGGCATCCGCGTCCGTGTTTCCAGGCCCGATGGAGGCTGCCGGTGGTGCCCTGACAGGACCCCATGATTTCGCTTTGATGCCCTACTGGCGTGAGGGTAGGCGCCTGCTGGCGCTGGAGACAGTGATCGAGCAGCACCTCCTTCCCCAGGGGGCAGGCCCATCGATCGCTCCTCTGCCCATCGACGCAGCTGGCCAGTCGGCAGCCATCGCCGTGGGCAACTATGCCAACGACCACCACTATCCCGGAGAAGACTGGCCCCTGGCCCCCAAAAGCTGCCGCTGGGGGGGGCGCTGGACCGGCACCCCCTTTTCCATCCCCTACGGCGCCCTGGTGAGCCGGGGGGTAGAGAATTTACTGGCAGCCGATAAGGCCATCGGGGTGAGCCACATGGCCAATGGCGCCACCCGGCTCCAACCCCTCGTGCTCAATGTGGGTCAGGCTGCGGGGCTAGCGGCAGCCCTTTGTGTGCGCCGTGGCCTGCTGCCCGCCGATCTGCCTGTGCGCGATCTGCAGCGAGCCCTGATTGAAGATTCTCAGGCCCCCGCAGGACCCTTTCCTCTCTGGGACACCTCTTGGCACCATCCACAGTGGACCCTCCGCCAAAAAGCCCTGATGGAGGATCCGGGTCGCCTCGGGCCCTTAGGGCAATGGGGTCCCATACAAGGCGATCCCCATCAAGCTCCCGATGAGCCGGAGGAACGGCTGTGGAAAGGTGAGCTTAGGGCCGATGGCAGTGGCGGATATTGCCTCCATGGTCCCAAGGGCCCGGCGGGGCAGCCCTGGCCACTTATCACGCTGGAGCCAGCCTTGAATGCCTGGCTTCAAGGGAAGGACACCCCATGCCCTGTGGACCTGATTGGTTGCGCCAATCCCTGGGGACCCTGGCTGAGGGTGTCCAAGCTGGCCTGAGTGCCCTCAAAGACTGCGGGCATCGAGTTGAAGCAGGTCTCTCAGGGAGTCCACCTCCCTCACCCGCACCAGGACGGCGTCGCCGGGTTGGGGCCACCCCTGGCACTCGGCCGCCAGATCCATCGCCAAGCTATCCAGATGGATGAGGGCCAGGTGATGGTCCTCCCGCAACCAACGGAGAAACAGGCCCCGCCACTGCTGGCCCCGATGCTGGGAAAACCAGACCTGTTGCCAGTGCCGTTGGTCTTCCCGGGAAATGGTGAGTCCCTCCCGCACGCCTCCTTCCATGGCCGTGAGCGCATCGCTGAGAGTGGCGGCGTCCATAGGCGGCGTGCCCTCCTGTTGGGCTTGCAGCTGCCGTTGCACCAGCAGATCGCCATAGCGGCGGATGGGCGAAGTGGCTTGCACGTAGGCCTCCAATCCAAGGCTGAAGTGGGGCAGGGCACGGGTGCCGACGACACCGCGGGTGAGGCACTTCTTGATGGCCGCCAGTCGCACCGGGCCTGCTGGATAGGCCTCCAGCTCTTGGAGCGTTGGCACAGGAGCCACAGGCTGGCTCCGATAGGGCAAGGCCAGCTGGCGCCGGTGTCCATAGTCGGCGATGGCCGCTCCAGCGAGGATCATGGCCTCGGCCACCATCTGTCTGGAAGCTGTTGGTTCAATGATGTCCAGCACGGCCTCTTCGCCGCTGACTTCGTTTGCAGCGGCCCGAATCCGTCCTTCGGCCTGGTCGAGAAACAGGGCACCACGCTTGGCACGCCATAATCGGCGAAGGTGCATCCACTCCTGCAGCATCAACAGGTCTCGCTCCTGGGGTGGGGCAAGCTCCAACAGCTCATCCGCATCGGCATAGGAGAGCCGATAAGCCGGGCGAACCCAGCTGCGGTTGAGCGTCAGATCAGAGATCCCCCCATCAGTGTCCAGCCGGATGCCAAGGCTCCAGGCGGCGCAGCGCTGGCCAGCCCGCAAGCTGAAGGGACCCGTCGCGAGCACCTGAGGGAACATGGGCAAGGTTCCCTGGGCCAGATAAAGGCTGGTGCCCCGGCGGCGGGCCTCCAGATCCAGAGGGGTGCCAGGAGCGATCAGCCTGCCTGGATCGGCCACATGGATCCAGATCCTGGATCCCCCATCAACGAACCATTCTAGGGAGAGCCCATCATCAATCTCTGCTGTGTCTTGGTCATCGATGGTGATCGTGTGCAGTCCGCAGAGATCCTGTCGATCGGCATCGCCGTTGCAGGGACCCTCCGCCACGCTCAGCAGGTTCTCCGCATCCCGTTGCAGGCTGTCGGAAAAGCCCTGCTGCCAACTGGTTCCCTGCAAGGAGGGCAAGTGATGCCGAGGCCATAGGCCCACATCGGCCAGGAGATGGCGCACGTCGGTCGCTTCGCTGGAGCAGCGCACCTGTTGAAGCAGCTGAAGGATGTCCTGTGGGAGAGGTGCCTCCCCTTGGCCTGCGGCCAACCGCCGCAAGGCCGCCAATTCTTGGCCCTGCCTGCCGTTCATTTGCTCAGCAGCGATCGGCTGCCTTTGCTTGAGGGCCTTGACCCAGAGCGTTTGTTGCTGTTCCGCGAGCTGCTGGCGATGGCGCTGCTTGGCGAGCCGTTTGATTTCTGCTGCTTTCCGCGGTTGGATTAAGCCCTGTTTGCATCGAAACAACAATTGGGGTCCGTGGAGCCAGAGCCAGCAGGCACAGCAAGGAAGCGGATCGGTGTGGCCACTCACCAGCTCGGTGAACGCCAGCAAGGTCAACGGTTTGGGATCACCATCGGTCGTTGCCTCACCGAGCAGAACCTGCCAAGCCACCCCGAAATCCCGACGGGTAGGGGTTGCTGTCGAGATGAACTCCCAGGTTAGTGAGATGCATCCTGGATTCCCCTCACAGGGGACCAGCAACTCCAGTTGGCGCAGGGGAAGGTTGATCCGCTTCCCTTGGGGCAAAAGGTTCAGCTCGGCCTTTCCCCCCTGGAGGGCTAGAACAAAAGCGATCTGAGGGCTTGCATCAGCGGATCGGCCCGGAATTCCCACCAGATCACCCACCCTAATAGGGCCGGAACATGGGGTGACGCCAGGCCCTGACAAGCCCTCAGCCTTCTGGATTCACGAACGGCAGCAGGGCCAGAATCCGCGCCCGCTTCACGGCGTTCGTCAGATCACGCTGTTGCTGGGCTGTCAACCCCGTCAAGCGCCGGGGGAGGATCTTGCCCCGCTCCGTGATGAATTTCTTGAGTAAATCGATGTCTTTGTAGTCAATCGGATCACCGGGCTTGATCGGTGATAAGCGCTTTTTGAAAAAGGAGCTGCTCATGGTCGAACGGTGGGGAAAGGCAGTGATGAAGCTGAGATGTCTGGACGTCCTGGAATGGCTCGAACGCGGGAGATCACTTGATCTCCTTGTGCACGGTGGAGCTGTTGCAATGAGGGCAGAATTTCTTCAGTTCCAGCCGTTCGCTGGTGTTGCGGCGGTTCTTCTGGGTGGTGTAACGGGACACGCCAGGAGACCGCTTGGCGGGATTGGACCGGCATTCGGTGCACTCGAGAGTGATCACGATCCGGACGCCCTTGTTTTTTGCCATGGAAAGGACGTGCGCCGCTGAGCGAGCAAGTGACAGCCTCTCACCCTACTCCTTGAAAGAAGCATCGGTCCTGTTCCTAGGATGGGAGGCCTTCGCTTAACGCAACGATGCGGGTCTCGCTCCAATGGTTGAAGGAGCTCCTGATCTGCAACCCTGAGGCCCTTGTGGCCCTGCCATTAACGGAGAGATTGTCGCTGGCAGGTTTTGAGGTGGAGGCCATTGAGGACCTGGCCGCCAAAGCCGCAGGTGTGGTGGTGGGTTATGTGGAGACCCGTGAGGCCCACCCCGGTTCAGATCGCCTGAGCGTATGCCAGGTGCGCGTGTATCCCGCCGGGGTTCCCTTGCAGATCGTGTGCGGCGCTCCCAACGTGCGTGCTGGGATCCATGTGCCCGTGGCCCTGGTGGGAACCGACCTTCCTGCGGTCAACCTCACGATCAAGACGGCCCAGATCAGAGGGGTGGAGAGCAGCGGCATGATTTGCTCCCTGCAGGAGCTTGGCCTCGCGGACACGTCTGCGGGCATTGTGATTCTGGAGGATCTGCTCCAGGCGATACCACCGGTTGGCTCGCCTGTCGGTCCCCTATTGGGCCTGGATGACCAGGTGCTGGAGTTGGCAATCACAGCAAACCGACCCGATGGGCTCTCCATGGAGGGGATTGCCAGGGAGGTGGCTGCCCTCTGCGGTGGCGCTCCATCCTTCCCGCCGGTGCCCTCGTTGCCCCCTGCCCAACCTCTCACGGTGTCTACCCCCGACCGTTCCTTGATGGAAGAGGGGGGAATCTTCAGCATGACCGCCCTGGAGGGCGTGCAGGTCGCGCCCTCCCCGCTATGGCTCCAGCGCCGGCTTGAACGGGCCGGTGTGCGTCCCATCAACAGCGTGGTGGACATCACCAATCTCGTGATGCTGGAAACCGGCCAGCCCCTCCATGCCTTTGATCGGGAGGCGCTCGCCGCGTGCAGTGGGGGAAAAGCTGATCCTGGATCGCTTGGGCTTCGCCAGGCTCGACCTGGCGAACCTTTCTGTTCCCTCGATGGGGAGGAGCGCTCCTTGGACGGGGAAGCCTTGGTGGTGACCTACGCCGACAGACCCATCGCCCTGGCAGGGGTGATGGGGGGTGCGGATACGGCGGTGAAGAGCCACACCAAGGCCATCTGGCTGGAAGCTGCCGTGTTTCCCTCCCAACGGGTACGGCGCTCGGCCCGCAGTGCGGGCTTGCGCACGGAGGCCAGCGTTCGCTTTGAGAAGGGACTGCCTTTGGAGAGCACCCTCCACGCCTCGGATCGGGCAGTGGCGCTGTTTCAAGAGCTTGCAGGTGCCAGAGCGGTTGGGCGGTGGGTGCTGCAGCGCCAGGTTCCCCCCAGACCACCGGTGCTGTTGGACCGCGACCGCCTCCACAACCTTCTCGGACCGGTGATCGAAGACAACGAACCCGTCGATTTGGACGATGCCACGGTGGAACGCACCCTGGAGGCACTGGGCTGTCGTCTGCAGCGGCAGGAAGAGGGTTGGCTCGTGGATGTTCCTCCCTCCCGGGCTCTCGATCTCACCCGGGAGGTCGACCTCATTGAGGAGGTTGCCCGGCTCGTGGGTTACGACCGATTTGCGTCCCACCTGCCCGATCCCCTCCTCCCAGGTGGGCTGGATCCGGCCCAGCAGGTGGAACGACGACTGCGCAGGGCCCTCTGCGCTTCCGGGCTGCAAGAAACCTGTGCACCCTCCCTGGTGGGGATGGCGCCAGGACGGATCCCCCTAGCCAATCCCCTCCTGAGTGATTTTGGCCATCTCCGCGACAACCTCCATGAGGAGCTGCTGCAGGCAGCCCGTCGTAATTTGCAGGCCTCCCAGCAGGGTTTCTGGGCGTATGAAATCGGGCGGGTTTTCCGGCAGCCTGCGGGGGACGAACCCTCCTGCGAGGAGGTGGAACTTGTGGTCGGGGTGATGTGCGGGGAACGGCGCAATGAGCGCTGGAGCACCAGTGGCAAACCCAGACCCCTCACCTATTGGGAGGCACGCGGTGTGCTGGAGCAGGCCCTCAGCGGCTTTGCCCTCCCCCTGGAGGATCGGCCACCCCAGACCAAGGCGCCCGATGGGGGGACCGACAACGAGGCCGACCACCTCCATCCTGGACGACGGGCCGATCTGGTTCTGGAGGGGAGATCCGTTGGCTGGTTTGGCCAGCTGCACCCTGCCTGGGCAGCCTCCCATGACTTACCCGATTGCACCCATCTCTTCCAAATAGCCATGGCACCTCTTCGGCAGGCGGCCACCCGCCCTGGCCGATGGACGCCTCAATTTCAGCCCTTCCCCACTGTTCCCGCTGCAGAGCGAGATCTCGCCCTGGTGGTGCCCATAGACACATCGGCCGCCGCTCTGATGACCGCGATTCGCAAGGCCGGTCGGCCCCTGCTGGAGCGAGTTGAGCTGGTGGATCGTTATGAGGGACAGCCAATTGCCGAAGGTCTGTGCAGCCAGGCCTTCCGGCTGCGCTATCGGGATGCCCAGCGCACCCTCACCGATGGTGAGGTGGAGGCCACCCATCAGAAGGTACGGGATGCCCTTCAGCGCCAATTTGCAGCCCAACTGCGGAGCTAGCCCTGACAGGGTCAGTTCATCCTTGACCGACGCACAACAGCTAAACATTCCACGTGGCTTGTGTTGGGGAAGAAGTCGAATGGTTGAACGCTTTCCAACAAATAGCCCCCAGTTCCGCCAAGGGCTTTGAGATCCCTGGCCAGGGTGGCTGGATCACAGCTGAGATAGAGGATCAGGGGGGGGCGATGGGCAAGCAGGGAATCCAAAACAGCTTCCTGCAAGCCCTTGCGGGGGGGATCCAGAAGCACTGCTGATGGAGGGTTCTGACGGAGACCCTGCTCGAGATGAAGCGCCACATCCCCTTCCTGGAATCTGCAGCGGTGTGCAAGGCCATTGCGTTGGGCATTGGCCCGGGCTAGAGCCACTGTGCTGGGGTGCTGTTCGATGCCATGAACATCCCATCCAGCCATGGCCAGGGGTAGGGAAAAGGTTCCGATACCGCAATAACCCTCCAGCAGAGTCCCTCCGGGATGGCCAAGACTCTCAATGATGAGGCTCGTCACCCGTTCGGCCTGTTCGCTGTAGACCTGAAAGAAAGTGTCCGCACCGATCTGAAGCTCCACACCGTGGAAGGGCTCCAGAATCCAGTCACGACCGACAATCGTCATTGTTTTGGGGCCAAACAGTCGGTTCCCTCCCTGGGGTTGGAGATTGAGGGTCACCCCCACCAACTCGGGCCATCGAGCCATCCAGCGTTCAGCAACCAGGGCCAATCCAGGTAGATCCTCATGGCTGGCGATCAAGGTAATGAGGCGCTCTCCACTGCGCCTTCCGATGCGGAGGGCAAGATGGCGGAGCCCGGAACCGGGGCTATCCGCATCGCCATGGCGATCCACGGGCCAACCGCTTGCTTCTAGATCTGCCTTCAGGGGAGCCACCATTGCGTCAAGACGTGGATCGAGAACGGGGCAGCGATTCATGTTCACGATCTGATGACTTCCGCGGCGGTAGTAGCCAGCACGGAGCCTGCCCTCTAGATCCCGTTCCAGGGGAATGACGGCGCGGTTGCGATAGGACAGCTCCTGTGGAGCCGCGAGGATTGGCTCAACTGCAAGAGGGAACTTCCCGATTCTCCGCAGTGTTTCCAACACCAGCTGATGCTTCCACTTTTGCTGGGCCATGGCCTCCAAGCCTTGGAGGGTGCAACCCCCACAGTGATCAGCAAGGACGCAGGGAGGTTTTCTGCGATGAACGGAGGGTTGGAGCAGGCGCACCACTTTCCCTACGGCATGGCGTTTGGCTTGATGTACCAGTCGAACCTCGACCTGATCCCCTGGAAGGGCCCCCTCCACAAGAATCACCTGGCTGTCAATCCGGCCCACCCCCAAACCATTACAGGTGAGGTCATCAACGGTGAGGGTCTGAAGGCCCCCGTCCAGTCCCTGTCCCTGTGGCATTGGTCCAGATGTCTCTCCCGACCCTATCGGCTGAACTGCAAAGGGGCGTTACACCTTCAGCCCTTGCTCCTGGGATGCTGCATCCGGGCTGGATAAGATCACTCGGTCTGTGGTCGCTGCCATGAGCGTCGTTCGCGATCTGATCCTCCAGGCCGATGATCAGCTGCGCTATCCCACTGGTGGCGAGCTTCGCACCATGGTGGAATTCCTCACCGGTGGAAGCCGGCGGCTGGAGGTGGTGAGGGTGCTCACGGCCAATGAAAAGAAAATCATTGACGAGGCTGCAAAGCAACTCTTCACGCGTAAGCCTGAATACGTGGCCCCTGGAGGAAATGCCTTCGGCCAGAAACAACGGGCCCAGTGCCTGAGGGATTACAGCTGGTATCTCCGTCTGGTCACTTATGGCGTGTTGGCAGGCAGTACGGAGCAGATCCAGGCCATTGGTCTCGTTGGTGCACGCGAGATGTACAACAGTCTGGGGGTGCCCATGCCTGGCATGGTGGAAGCCATGCGCACGATGAAGGAGGCCGCCATCTCCCTCCTAAGCACAGATGACGCTGCTCTGGCCGGTCCCTACTTCGATTTCCTCATACAGGGTATGCAGACCAGCACCTGATGGCGACGTGCCAAGTTTCCTCCAACCGATTGGTTTCTTCACTCGCCAAACCTGGCGAGTTTTTTTTTGGGGGGGGGGGGAAGCAACACCATTAGGCGAGGGAGCCAAAGGAAAATCTCGGCCGCCCCGGATAAGTCTCGTTTCAGGACCAAAAAACAGTCTTGCGTGAGACAGGTGACTCTGCTTTTTGTTGCCTGTTCGTTTGTTTCGTTCAGGACTTACTCCTAGTCCCGATAAGCGTCTTATATAAGCATGACTAGACTTCGATGGGTCGTCTCGTGTTTTTTGCCACGGTTGAAGCTTCGCTCTTGCTGATCTGTGTCAAACACAGATCAGCAAGAGCTGGAAACTCTTGTTCTGTTTGATTTCTTCGCTTGGCCAAAAACCAATTGGACAAGATTCAGCTCCCGTGAAGTCGTTTCTGAGCAACGACAGGAATCGGACGGCCAGAAATCGATCTTTTTTGCATTATCAGTCCTCTCGTTTTAGGCACAATTCCAGACCATGTAAGAGTCTCATCTGAGCAGCATGAAACCCGCGATGCGTGCCTGGAAAGAAGCAGAAAAGAGTGTCTACTAAGTCTCGCCCTGGATTTATTATGGGTCTCTGATTGAGTCTTTTGGGTTCTTGCTGGGACTCGCTAACCGTCTTGTTGTTTGGGCCGATAAAGCTCCTTCAGCAGCTGGTAGGCCTCGTTAAGGCGACGCATGGCATCCAGGGAACCGCCAGAATCAGGATGGTGTTTAAGGGCCATCTCCCTGTAGGCCTCCCGGATTTGGGTCAGTGTGACCCTTTGGCCGGGATCCGTTGGCAGCTGGAGCTGGCGGAGGGCGCCTTGCAGGGTCATGGTTGATTCCAGCGTCTGGAAGGATGTTCCCTGTTGCCGACGTCGGAATCGGTGGACAAATCGGTGCATCAGAGTGGGGATCCGGAGAGGGAGGGTATCTGCACTAAACGGATCTTCCAGCACCCCTGCGATCACCATCACCCCTGCCAGACTTGGGGCTTCTTCACGCCAGCTGGGACCGATCTCCCTCATCAACCGACCCGCGGCTGACCAGGTGAAGATCTTGCCCTCGCAAAGGTCGGCATGGGGCCAGATGTCATGGCCCAGCCAGCCCATGGCGGCCTCCACGACAGCAGCATTGGGGGGTTGGGCAAAGAGATTGAGCCAATGGGTCTGAGCTCTCTCCAGACATTGTTTGAGCAGACCTTCCGAAAGTTGGGGCCAGGGGGTAACTCCCTCAACCGGGAGATCGGCTTCGGCACCGCCTCCCAAACTCCTTTTAAGGCTTTGAGACCGCTTGTGAACAAATCCAGGGAGGTCGATTCCCTTGCCAGTGGTTTTTCTCTTTTTCTGGGTAGGGCCTGGGGAGTCCTCCCCCTCAGCTTCCAGGCGCCACCCTTCCATCGCCCCTTGTCCCAATCCAACAAGAACAAGGGCGGCACAGTCATCCAGAAGGTCGTCTTCCTGGGTCGGAGCCGTTGCGGTCGATGCATCAGGGATGGAAGGGGAAGGGTTCGGCGAAAACAGTTCTTCAAGAAGACGCTCCAGCACATCCCCTCGATTTCTTAAACCCCACTCTTTTTTCAATGCATCGATATGGGCGATCCTTGCTTGTGACATCTCCAGGGTGAGACGCCGGCGTGATGGGGAAGGAGATTGTGTTGGTGGTGGTGGATCCATGACAGCTGCTTAAGGCGATTGTTGCCACTGCTGGAGCAGACGCTTCTGGACATCCAGTGCGTCTCTGTAGCGATCAGTCAACCCTCCTCCGGACCGTCTCTGGCGTTGTGGAGTGTTGGGGTAGCGAAGAATCTCCACTGGAGGGAGGATGGGGCCCACCCGTCGGGGCTTGGACTTCCCAGCGGGGGGTGGAGACATCCGTGGGGGAGGAGACGGTTTCGCGGTGGCCACTGGTTGCCGTCGCTCCCTCTGCTGCACCTCCGTGAGCTGGCTTGTTGGCACGACGCTGAGAAGGTGACCTGGGGTGGAGTCTGCCGGATAAACCAAGGAGATGCGAACAGGCGTACTGCGCCCGGCTTCCAGTTGAAGGGGAGCCAAGGACAGGCTCTGCCCCGACCTCAACCCAACATGCACAGCTTGAAGGCCCTCCGGCCTTAGGATTTCAATGGAACCACGAAAGGCGGTGAACGGTGCCCGCCCGGCAACGGGTGACGGGTGGCTTAGCACAATGTCGTAGGTGCCCTGACCTACCAGATTGAGGTCGACATCAAAGCGAACGCCATAGGTGCCAACGTTATCCAAGGCAGAATCCACGATACGGCTGGCAAGCGGATTGACTTGCACTTCACCCGTGCCGAAGTGGGTGCGCCTTGTGCTTGTCAAAGGCACGTGCAGCGGACCTTGCCGATTGAGATCATGGCTCAAGGAAGCTTTGTAATGATCTCCGATGGCCACTCCGCCCACTCGGGAGAAGATTGTTCCAGCCTGAATTTCAGCAATACGCTGCAAATAAACCCGCCCAGGTGCCAGTTGGCCCTGATCCATTACGGCAAAAAAATCATCATCATTCTGGGGATTCTTCGCAGCCACCACTGCCATCTGAAATGGCCCATTGCTGCGCCCTTTTAGTAGCGCATTGGAAATTCCTAGGGCCGGAAGCGGCGTATGAAAAAGCACTATTCGACCTCTTGGGGGAACAATGACCGTTTCATTAAACTGTGGATCGACTCGCCCCCTCAGCAACTGCACTGCCGTGGCATCCCCCGGGCCTGTGTTCCAAGGGCGGGGTCCCAACGGTCGTACTCCCATGAGATGCTTGGCGAGATAGGGTGCTTCAAAACTGTTCCGAACCGCACCTGCAGAGAATTGAATTCGGACGGGTTCGTTCTTGGCATTGACAAGAATGGCTGCAAGGGTGAGTTCACTACGTCGCTGCGAGGCTGAGATGGACCCCCTGTAGGTTGGGAAGTACTTGTGGTGTAAGTGCAGTCCAAATTCACCATTAAACGTATAGGCAGGCATTTCGACAGGCATGCCATTTTCTGCTGCGATCGCCGTGCCAGGAACCGTACTGATCAGCAGGCCTGGTCCTTCCACCTCTTCTGGCTGGTTGGAGTGAAGGACAGGCACCGCATTGAATTGACCGTTTAGAGGCACAGCACGTTGGCCGTCCATCAGGGCGACATAGGACTGGGCCCACGCCCTTGGGGAAAGAACAAGGAGGGATCCACAGGCCAGGCTCAGGAGAAAGCGAGCGGGGATGGGACGGAACACCGCAAGCACGTCGCGCCGGACACAGTCTTTAGGAAGCTGCCCATCATGCCGACTCGTGGCCCATTTGCCCAAAATTCACAGACTCCTTCTCAGTGGAACGCTCAGGCCGCTAGAACCATCTCAGAACAGTCCTGCCCCATGTTTTCACCTTTTGTCTGCTGTGCACCCCTGGCGGAGGATCCAGGGGTGCGTCACCTGCGTTACCAGGAAGGCAAGTTACGCATGCTCACCTTCTGGCGCGATGGCTTGGAACGCCAGCTAGCGGCGGTGACTGCCGCGATGGCCACCCTCGAGCAACAGATGGAGCGAGACCGCGCGTCCGCACAGAACTAGTGGGTTTGGCCAGGGGAGTTGGGGAAAGTTGATTGCGCAGATTGTCCAGGCCACGGTGCAAGCATCGCTGAACGGTCATTGCGCTCACATTCAGGGATGCAGCTGTCCGTCGATAGCTCCATCCCTGCAAAACCACCCCTCTCAGCACCTGTTGGGTGCGTGGATCTAGTCCCCTCAACAGTTCTTCGACATTGACCAAGTTTTTGGGTAGATCCTCTTGGGGCTCCATGGCTGGAGACGAGATTTGTTCAAGCAGGGCACCATCCAGTGGGGCTGGACGGCAAAGCTGTCGATGCCGCTGGAGGATTTCCGATTGCTCTTCCGTGATCTTTAGGGTTTCGCCCTTGATGGCGCCTGAACTGTGCTCGAGGCGCTGCAGGCGGCTCTGCAACTCCGCTTGGCGACGGGGCAAGCGCACCGGAGCGGCGACATCCCGGAGATAGTGGAGGATGGCCCCGCGGATATGGGGCCTTGCAAAGGCAGAGAAGGGTGTCTCGTTCTCTGGGCTGAAGAGTTCAGCAGCCCTGATCAGGCCGAGCAACCCCACCTGGATGAGATCGTCCTGGGGTTCAGGGCAGCGACACCAGTAGTGATGGGCCACAGGCAGCACCAGGTGACGATGGGCCTCCACAAGGGCGTTGCGGCGCTGAAGCGCCTGAATCGCTGTAGCGGATTGGTTGCCGTGGCAGCGAAGGGGACGGGGGCGACGGGTGGTGCAGGTGTTCATGGGACAGCGTGTTCAGAGGTTGGTAGGCACCCGAGACCAGGATTCCGATCCGTGAGCGGAGGGATCCTGGACTCCTCCCTAGATCAGCTTGTTCCGAGGCCCCTGACCAGCGAAAAAACACCTGATTTCCTTGCATGTCATCCTGTGGGGGCCGCCACCTCCTTCAGGAGGGCCCAGGGGCCATGGGCTCTCAACCAGCCGAGATCGGAATGGTCTGTGCACAGGAGAAATCCTGCAAAGCCAAGGCCATTAATACTGAATCCAGCGCAATGCTCCTTCACCCGACGAACGGTTAAAAACCAGCGGTCATTGAAGAGAAGATTGTAGGCATGCTGGGGATCCTCGGGGCCTTCTGGATCACCGAGCCCCAGGAGAAGGGCATGCTTTCGATAGAGGAGATCCAGATCTTTCCCCCCTTTGGCATCCCAGCGGGCACTCAGGGCGTAGCTCCATGGCCAGAGTTGCTGGGGATCATTGAGCTGGCTCTCGAGCAATGGAGCCAGAGGGCAACTGGCTTCACTCTCCTCTCTGGGCAAGAGCTGGAGGTGACGATGGGGTTGGCTGGCTCCAGCCGTCGGGCTGCTGTTAAAGAACCAAAGCCCGCCCGTGTCCGCCGCCACATGGGCCACGGCATGCCAGTCGGCCCTCGAGAGCCACCCGGCCTGAGGTTGCCATTGCTGCGTAATCAACAACAGATGGGCGGGCTGAACCGGGTACTTATTCAGAATCAGCACATGGCTGTGGCCTAAACGGCCCACCTCTAGGGGCGGATCCCAGGGAAGAAAGGGATTGGGCTTAGGACCCTGGTCCGTGAGATGGCGGGGTGGAGAGCCTTCCAGGCGTCGCAATATGAACGGGTGGGCTCCATCGACCTGGAGCTCGGTGGTCTGTAGTGGCACCAAGGCTTTTTGCTCAACGGCCGCAAGGGAGACAGCCTTTGCCGCTTCCCAGTAGCCCTTAGCTCGCACCAAATTGGAGTCGAGCAAGCGAAGCTCCCTGGTAATAATGTGAAAGGATCTCATTGAACCGCAGTCCCTTCTGGGCCAGTTCCTGGGCTCCCGTTTGGCTCATGCTCGCCCCCAAATGGCTATGGGCCTCATCGACGATCTGCTGAGTGGCTGCATAGAGACTTTCCACGATCCCACCTTGGTAACTAAGAATCACTCCCGCCGTCGAGTTGGTGGCTTCCAGGGTTGGATCAGACACCGTCTGAAGGCCTTCATAATTCTGCCAACGGGTGGTGTCTCCCAGATGCCAATGATCGTTGGCGGGACGAGCCATGTGGGCCATGGCGTAGGAGCGGGCTGCCACAGCTTGGGCACGTAGGGCTTCCAGTCGCCAGGAAGTGGGCATTTCCCCTCCCACAACCGAACTCACGTAGCTCTCAAGGGGGAGATGGTTCACCACCTGAACCCCATTGGTGGTTCGCAACAGCCTGAGACGTCCACCATAGGGCCGACCATCCACCCGCAGGCCGCCCCCTGGAGCGGGTTCGATCCACGCTTCGGCCATGGACCCCAGCAGATCACCCGCCAGGACCTCCCTGGACTCGCCCTGACGCATCAGTTGGCCTTCTCGGCTGAGCACACGCCAGCCGCTGTCTCCGCCCACGCTCGGGTGGGACGACACCTTGAGCAGGGCCACCCGGATTTCCAGATTGACCCCATTGCCTTCTTTGGCCTCGGGGACGGGAGCACCGCCGCTAACGCTTCCAATCCGTCTGGCTTGCAGAGTGCCAGGGTCAAATCCCGCTGCAGGTGTGGGATCCTTCTGCGAGGGCAGAGGGGGCTGTGCGGTGGTCTTTCTTTCCGGTGCTGGTGCCATCAGAGCATCCAGCACGTCTCCCTGCTGGGATAGGGCAGAAGGCCGCAAGAGGGTCTGCGAGGCAAATCCCATGCTGATGGCTGAAGCTGCCAGTGGAGCCGTGAGCAGGAAAGGGTGTTGGAAGGCCTGGCTGCCTAAAGACCGCAGACCAGGTCCCAATCGTCTGAGGTTTGAGAAGGATCGGAGGAATGCCCTGGCCCGGCCCACAATGTGCCTTCCCACAAGAGATGTCCTGCGCCAATCAAGCGGATCATGCCTGATGAACTGGCTTCACACACCATCCCCCCCGGACGGTCGGAACATTGCCAGCCCACCACCTGTGTCCGGTGGAATACTTCCATCCAGTACGGGGCGACAAGGGCATGGGCAGATCCCGTAACGGGATCTTCCTCTATTCCTAGCCCCGGGGCAAAGAAGCGCAACTGGTAATCCGCCTGCAGCCCTGCCACCTTCGCCAGCAAACATGCTCCTGGCTCGAGAACTTGCATTAGGACAAGCCCCTGCCTGGCCGATCCGCTCAGCTCTGCCCCCAGCCCTCGTAACTCCGGCAGGGGGGCAGCTGGATGGAACAGGGCCACCTGATATCCCAGGGCCGAGTGCCAAAAGCGCAACGGGGAGTGACCGAGCTTTTTGACGAGCAAACTCACCAGGTCTTGAGGTGCTTGCTGGGGGGCCAGGGGGAGGCGGGGTAGTTCGATCCAGGCAAGGGAAGCCTGGACTCCGATGGAGGCCGTTGAGGAGGGCACAAGGCTCACTTGCAGCGATCCACTGCGAGTGAAAAAAGTCGCAGCCCCCCCCGGAGACAATTCGCCCCAGGCACCTAGGGCTAGGGCCGCCGCCAAGGTGGCATGACCGCACAGCTGCACCTCCTGGGATGGGGTGAACCAGCGCAAGCACCAGCCCCCTCCCTCCAGTGGGAGCAGAAAGGCGGTTTCCGATTGCTGCAGGCTCCTCGCAACCCCTTGCATCCAGGGGGCTGGAACCGCTTGCTCCAGGAGCACCACCGCTGCCCCGTTCCCCCCCAGGGGGTGTTCGCTGAACGCTTCCACAAGGGCAGCACGGCACCCACTCACCACTGGAGCTCCTCCTGGCGCGGTTCTCTGTCCATGAGGGCCTGCACAGCAGCCGGGGCGGTGAGTTGCCCATTAAGGAGCTGCACCACCTGACGACAGATCGGGAGGGACCATCCCTCCCGATCTGCCAGCTTCAGGCCCGCACGCGCTGTGGCAGGTCCTTCTACGGTGGCTCCAATCTGATTCCGAGCTTCTTCTTCGGAAGCTCCCTCAGCGAGGAGGAGCCCAAAGCGATAGTTGCGGCTGAGTGGGCTGTTGGCTGTCGCCAAAAGATCGCCCAGCCCTGCTAATCCATAGAGGGTGCTCGGCTGTCCCCCCAGGGCTTTCAGCACCAGGCCGGTTTCAGCCAATCCCCGGGTGAGCAGGGAGGCCTTGGCATTGGAGCCCAGGCCCAGGCCATCACTGATGCCTGCAGCGATGGCCATCACATTCTTCAGCGCTCCTGCCACCTCGGTCCCTAAGGGATCCTGATTGGTGTAAAGCCTGAAGTGGGGCGTCCGCAGTTCAGCCTGCAGGAGCTGGGCCAAGGCCCTGTCAGTTGAGGCAATCACGCTTGCGGCGGGCAAACCCTTGGCCAGCTCTGTGGCCAGATTGGGCCCACTGAGGGCAGCCATGGTTGTAGCGGGTAACTGGCGCTGCCAGAGCTGGCTGGCGCTGCAGAGCTGCGCCGGATCAATGCCTTTGCTGCAGCTGAGCAAGGGCACACCTATGGGCCAGCTAGGGGCCAGCTGGGACGCCAGGGCAGGAACCCCAGCCATGGCCACTGCCGACACCACGAGATCTGTTCCGGAAAGGCTCGTTAACGGACTCTTACCCGTTCGTCTCGTCCAGGTGATGAGCTCGTGCCCCTGGGCACGCCAGAGATCGGCCAGGGTGCTCCCCCATGCGCCAAGTCCCAGCACGGTGATGCGCAGGATGACCTGCTCCTTTGTCGCTCTCGTGCCATCATGCGACAAGCCCCCGCAACGCCTGTGCCAGCCAGCGACGACGCTCCCCGTCCCTGGCAGACCTGGGAGGGTCACGCACTGGTGGTTGGCACCGGAGGAATTGGGAAGGCTCTCCTTGAAGGTCTTCCCATCCATGCACCGTCCTTGCGTTTGTGGTCTGCTGGTCGAACGGAGGGAGATTTGCGGGTTGACCTTGCAGATCCAGCCAGCCTGGAGCGTTTGGGGCAGATCTCCAGGGAAGAGCTGTCACCCCTACGCCTGGTGATTTGTGCGGCCGGTCTGTTGCACGGGGCTGACTTGCAGCCGGAAAAACGTCTCAGCCAGGTGAATACGAAAGCCCTCCAAAAAAGTTTTGCTGTCAATGCCTGGGGACCTCTTCTACTGGCGCAAGCCCTGGAAACGGCCCTTCCCCGGGAGGCTCCCAGCCATTTCGCCAGTCTTTCCGCCCGGGTAGGAAGCATCGGGGACAATCGTCTCGGGGGTTGGTATGCCTATCGGGGTGCCAAGGCTGCCCAGAACCAGCTGTTGAGAACGCTGGCCTTGGAATGGCGGCGCCGACTCCCGCTCGCCTGCGTCACCCTTTTGCACCCTGGCACAACGGCCACGGAGCTCTCGGCCCCTTTCCGATCCTCTGTGGCGGCCGATCGCCTCTTCTCACCTGAACGGGCCGCGTCCCAACTTCTGGCAGTGCTGGAAAGGCAGACGGCGGAAACCTCAGGATCGTTCTTGGCATGGGATGGGCAGCCCATCCCATGGTGAGGGTCAGACCGAGTGGCTTTGGAGCCATTCGAGAGGGATGACCTCCAGGCTTGAGGCCTCGCAGGCTTCGAGGCGCACAGGTGGTGCCATCCCATCCTCGTAGGCCTGCAACCAGCGGGTGGCGCACACACACCAGTGGTCCCCCGTCTTGAGTCCAGGAAATCCGTACTGGGGAGCAGGTGTCTTCAGATCATTGCCCTGGGCAAGGCTGTAGGCCAGGAAGCCCTCGCTCACCACGCAACACACCGTGTGGCGACCCACATCGGCCCTATTGGTGCGGCAGGAGCCATCCCGGAACCAACCGGTTAAGGGTTCACATCCACAGATGACCAGAGGTTCGCCAAGAACGTTCAGGGCTTCTGGAGCGCTGGTATCGGAAGCGGTGGAGGAAGGGACTGTCACGGGGGCGTGGCAGGTCGAATCTCAAGATTCTGATGGAGGACCCGCACAAAATCCATCCAGGTGGTTGACGAGTCGCGGGGGGGAGGCGTTAAAGGTCGTCTAGCACCACCCCCTACATGAGCTGGGATTTCACCGAAGACGCAGCCTTTCTCGCCCTCTGCGATGCCTTTAAAGAAAGCGGTGAGTCTTCCGCAGTGGAATTTCTTGCCCATGGCGAGGGAGCCTTCCACTTTCAAGAGCTCATCCAAAACGCCGCTGGGGAGGGCATTGATCTGAGTGATTCGGACGATCTAGAAGATTTCCAACAGGATGTGATCGACACCCTTGAGGATCTCTGTACCTAGGGCTGGATCCCTTGGGGATCAATAGAAAAAGGTGATCTCCTTCTCCTTCAGTCCCTCCCAACCGGCGGCCTTCAACCGTGCATCCAGTTCTTCTTTGCTGAAATGTTTGGACCTACTCCGCACGATCCGGTTCCGCATCGATTTGGTCACACCGCTGCGAGGCCGAGCGTCTTCCTTTGCCATCACCTCCCTGTAGAGCTCCAACATGGTCTGTGGGATTGGTGTGCCATCAAGGTCTTGACCAGCGGCGATGGCCTGGTCGATCGCATCGGGTCCGGAGATAGCCACGGCATCAGGAGGGAAACGTGATCCAGCCTGCCATGGCGATCAAGCGCTGAAATAGCGTGCCTTGCTATGCAAAGCCACCAGGGCCGTGGTGCTTTGTTCCGGCTCCAACTGGTCACTTTCATCCATCGTGAGTCCAATGCGCTCGGCCCCAAGCCAAGCCAGCTGCTGGCGTGAATCAGGCACATTGGGGCAGGCGGGATAGCCGAACGAGTAGCGGCTGCCCCGGTAGCGCTGGGCGAGGATATCTCTCAAGGCGCGGGGATCCTGCTCGCCAAAGCCAAGCTCCTGACGGATGCGGGCATGGGTCCACTCCGCCAAAGCTTCCGCCATTTGGACAGCCAGACCATGAAAATAGAGATAGTCGGTGTATTGATCAGCTTTGAAGAGGGACTGGGCAAAGGTCGTTGCCATTTCTCCCATGGTTACAGCTTGCATGGGTAATCCATCAGTAGCTTCTGGCTCGTCATCAGCTGACAGGGCGAGATCGCGATAGAAGTCTGCAATGCAGTAGCGATTTCCACCTTTCTGCCGGGGCAACACAAACCGCCCCAACACCTCGCGAGCTCCTTGGGCAGGATCCCCGCTGGCCAGGGGGGCTGGGTCAAATACCACCAGGCTGTTTCCATCCCGCCCACATGGGAAATAGCCATAGGCAACGCGCGGGGTCAGCAGCTTTTCATTCAGGCAGCGCTGGAGCCACTCCTGGAGAATGGGCTCTGCTTTGGCTTGGAGCATGGCCTCATACTCCTGTCTTGATTGCTCCTGGGTTTTGCGAAATTGCCATTGACCGGCGAAGAGGGCATTGCGATCGAGATAGCCCATCACCTCTTCCAAGGGGATCTCATCTTCACGAAGCACCCGACTTCCCCAAAATGGCGGCATCAGGGGAGGTTCCTCGGGCACAGCCTCGGACCGCTCTAAGTTGGTTTCCGGAGCAGTCATCTGCTCGGAGGCCACTGCATCAGGGGCGTGAGCCTCTGGGGCTGGGGCTTCATCGGCGGGGGGTGTGTCTCCCCACTGGAGAGATTCCGGAGCCCCATCCACGAATCCCTGCTGGTCGTCCCAACGCCCTGAAGCCTTGGCTTCCATCAGGGCATCCATGAATCTCAAGTCGGCGAACGCATCCCGCCCATACATGACCTGCCCGCGATAGGCCTGGCGACAATCCCCGTGAACGAATCGGGGCGTAAGGGCCGCTCCACCAAGGATGACGGGAACATGGATCCCCACCTGATTGAACGTTTCCAAATTATCTTTCATGAAAGCCGTAGATTTCACCAGCAAGCCACTCATGGCGATGCAATCCGCCTGGTGGAGCCTTTGGGCCTCAACGATCGCTTCAACAGGCTGCTTGATGCCAAGATTGATCACCTCATAGCCATTATTGGTAAGGATGATATCAACAAGATTCTTGCCAATATCATGCACATCGCCTTTCACAGTTGCAATCAATAATTTCCCCTTGCTACTGCTCTCCACCTTTTCCATATGAGGTTCAAGATGGGCCACAGCCGCTTTCATCGTTTCAGCACTCTGCAGCACAAATGGAAGCTGCATTTGCCCCGAGCCAAAGAGATCCCCAACCACCTTCATCCCATCCAGCAAAAACTGATTGATGATCTGCAGAGGTGGGTAAGACTGCAAAGCCTCATCCAATGCTTCATTAATGCCGATCCTCTCCCCGTCAATGATGTGCTGTTTCAGCCGCTCTTCGATCGGCAGATCCTTGAGGGAGGTGCCAGATGAACGAGCCTCTTTTGTGCTAACTCCCTCAAACATAGAGGTGAGAACTGTGAGGGGGTCGTAGGTGCAGATGGAACCCTCAAACCGGCGTCGGTCGTAGATCAGATCCCGGCAAACATCTTGTTGATCCTGAGAAATCTTGATCAGGGGCAGGATCTTCGCCGGACTGATGATCGCCGCATCCATTCCTGCCTCACAGCAGTCGTGCAAGAACACGGAATTCAGGACAATGCGAGCCGCTGGAGAGAGCCCGAAGCTCACATTGCTGACGCCCAGCAAGATGTGCACATCGGGAAGACTTTCTCTGATCCTGCGAATCGCGTCAATGGTGGATAAGGCATTACGACGATCTTCTTCGATGCCCGTGGAGATGGGCAGAGCGAGAGGGTCGTAAAAGATCTCGCGGGCTGGCAAACCAAATTCCAAAGCATCGCGATAGGCCCGTTGAGCAATAGCAAACTTCTGATCGGCCGTTCGCGCCATTCCCTCCTCATCAATGGTGCCTACCACCAAGCCTGCTCCATAGTCGCGGGCGAGGGAGAGCACCTTGAAAAATCTTTCGTCACCATCTTCATAATTGGTGGAGTTAAGGATGCATTTCCCACCTGCTACTTTCAGCCCGGCCTCCATCTTCTGCCACTCGGTGGAATCCAACATCAAGGGAAGATTGACGTTGGTCACCAGACGGCTGACAAGAGCCTGCATATCGGCTTCTCCGTCCCGTCCCACGTAGTCGACATTCACGTCTAAAACATGGGCGTTTTCCTTCACTTGTTCCCTTGCGACCGCCACTAATCCGTCCCAATCTTCGCTGTTTAGCAATTCGCGCACTTTCTTGGAGCCGCTGGCGTTGAGTCGCTCGCCAATGATTAAGAACGAATTGTCTTGCTGGTAAGGGGTCACGCCGTAGATAGAAGCGGCGGCGGGCTCATAGTGGATTGCTGGCCTGGGCTCAGGAGTGCTGGCTTGACCCCTCACCAGCCTGGGTGCTGCCTTGAGATCTTGGGAGAGCTCCACCAGGGCAGAGATGTGGGCAGGGGTGGTGCCACAACAACCCCCAATCACCTGGACCCCAAGATCTTCGACGAAATGCATTAACTGCATTTTCATCTCGATGGGGGTTAGTTTGTAGTGGGCAACTCCACCCACGTTCTCCGGGAGGCCAGCGTTGGGAATACAGCTGACAACAAAAGGACTTTGTTGACTCAGATAGCGGATGTGCTCCTTCATCTGTTCTGGCCCAGTGGCGCAGTTGAGGCCCAGCACATCAATGGCAAAGGGTTCCAGAATGGCCACCACCGCTGCAATGTCCGATCCGACGAGCATCGTGCCCGTGGTTTCCATGGTGACCGACACCATCAGGGGCACACGTCGGCCCACTTTGCAGAAGGCCGCCTCCAGCCCCATCAAGGCAGCTTTGATCTGGAGGACGTCCTGGCAGGTTTCCACGATCATCAGATCCACATCTCCTGCCAATAGACCCTCAGCCTGTTCCTGGAAGGAGTCTTTCAGGGTGTCAAAAGAGATGTGGCCGAGCGTTGGAAGCTTGGTGGTGGGTCCGATAGATCCGGCTACAAAGCGGGGTTTCTCTGGCGTGCTGTAGACATCGGCCATCTCTCGGGCCAGTTGGGCTGCCCGTTGATTGAGAGCAAAGGCCTGATTCTCGAGGCCGTATTCCGCCAACACAATTGAGGTGGCGCCGAAGGTGTCCGTCTCAATGACGTCGCAGCCGGCTTCAAGAAACTGCCGATGCACGGTTTGCACGGCATCGGGCCGGGTGAACACCAACTGCTCGTTGCAGCCCTCCAGGGCCACGCCTCCGAAATCCTCTGCCGTCAGATTCAGGAGCTGGAGCGAGGTTCCCGTAGCACCATCGAAGACGAGAATGGGGCGTTGCGGGCTGTGCAGGCGATCAAGAAAACGGGTGCGCTGCAGGGCATTAGCTGGAGTTGAGGGAGCCAGCATCAATCCTCAATCCTGATCCGAGTGACCCAATGTTTATACTCAGGATCACGGCCCTCCGTGATGCGGGTGATCCGATCTCTCAGCTGCTCCATCACCGGCCTTGAGGTTGGAAGGTCTGTTGTTTCGACGCAACGCACCGGGGTGATGCGGGCTGCAGTGCCGCTTAGGAACACCTCATCGGCAATGAATAACTCACTTTTGTCAACTGCCCTTTCAATTACCGGGATCCCCATGCGTGGGGCCAACTCAAGAAGGCTGGCTCTTGTGATCCCTTCCAGAATATCCTGATCAACACCTGGAGTGATTAGGTTTCCATCCCTGACGATAAAGAGATTCATGCCACTGGCCTCACTCACTTTCCCCCTGCTATTGAGCAGCAAGGCCTCATCAAAACCACTCTTGACGGCTTCGGTTTTAGCCAGTGAGCTGGTGATGTATGCCCCACTAATCTTTCCACGTAAGGGCAAAGAGCGGTCCTCCTGCCTGGTCCAGCTGCTAATCCGACAGGACACCCCATCGGGGGAGAGGTAGTCGCCCATTTCAATGCCATACACCAGAAAATCAGTGACCACGTCATGCAGCCTGGGGGAAATCCCCAGACCACTCGTGTATACGAATGGTCGCATGTAAAAGGGTTTTGTGGGTCGATTCGCCTGGATGAAGGTCCGGATAACCTCCATGACGGTCTCTTCACTGAGGGTCGTCTGAAGCAGGCGAGCGCTCTGGCTCAAACGGCGCGCATGTCGATCGGCGCGGAAGAGAAGAATTTCCTTGGGATCTTCTGGGTTGGGCAAGCCACGCATGCCACCGAACGCTCCAGTGCCGTAGTGCAGGGCGTGGGTGGCCACCGAGAGGGTTGCATCGGCAAAGGGCACGCACTTGCCGCCGAACCAGGCAAAAGGGAGGAACTGATGCATTGGGCCCGTCAAGTTCGCCCGATCTTCTCACCGAAGACAGCAGGATGGAGTGATGCATCGCCTTCCAACCACATCCGGTTCAGCTGATCTCGATGGCGACGCCCTGGCCTTCCTGAGCCATCCGCCAGCGGATCTGGTGCTGCTCAGCAGCGCTGAAACAGATGTGTTGGCCCTGGCCAGGGTGGTGGAAGGCCGATCTCTTCCCTTCCGTGTCCACGGGTTGCCGTTGGCCTGGCTCAGCCACCCAGCGGTTGTGGATCACTACCTCAGTACTTGCCTGGTCGGTAGCCGCGTGGTGGTGGTGCGGCTGTTGGGCGGGCGGGGGCACTGGCCCTACGGCATCGATCAGTTGCGCCTTTGGCAGGAGAGCGCAGCGAATAGACACCTTCTCATTTTGGCGGGAACCCCGGAAGAGGATGGGGTTCTGGGTTCGTTGGCCAGCGTGGAAGAGGCCCTCAATCTGAGCCTGGCCCGCTGTTTCCGGATTGGTGGAGAAGCCAACCTTGTGCTGGCCCTGGAAGCCCTCGGCACCCTTGTCCAGGGCTGCACACCCAAACCACCAACGCCCATTGAGGTCCCCGATCCCCTTCCCCATGACTGGCGTCTGGAACCAGGGCCACGGGTGGGGCTGGTGCTCTACCGGGCCCTGCGTCAGGCGGGGGACACGGCATTGATGGACAGCCTGTTGGCTGCCTTGCGAGAGGGAGGGCTTTGCCCCAGAGCCCTCTGGGTGAGCAGTCTGCGGGATCCAGCCATCCAGGCGGGCGTTGGCGATTGGTTTGCCAAGGAACAAGTAGAGGCGGTGCTGTGTGCCACAGCCTTTGCCTCCGTGACTGCTGCCGAAGCGGGCCTGGGGTCACCCCTCTGGGACCGTCTGGATGTGCCGGTGCTCCAGCTTCTCACCAGCGGTGCCCCTCGGGAACGTTGGTGCGCCAGCTCCATTGGTCTCGGCCCGGTGGATTTGAGCTTGCAGGTGGTACTGCCTGAGCTGGACGGTCGGGTGACGACCCGCATTGGCGCCTTCAGGGAGGCCTGTTCAAACGGGACCGATCTCTCGGCCCAATCGCCCCCCCCCCTTTCCTCCCTGGTACCGGATTTGGCTCGGCTCACCTGGGTGACGGAGCTCCTCGCCCGGTGGCTGGAGCTCCGGCGCACACCTGCTGAGCGCAGGCGTCTGGCTCTTGTTCTGGCCAACTATCCCAATCGGAATGGCCGCCTGGCCAACGGCGTAGGCCTGGATACGCCAAGCAGCACGGCTGGCCTGCTCCACACCCTCCAGAAGGCTGGGTACGACCTGGGCGAGGCCAAATCCCTACCTGCGGATGGGGCGGCTCTGATGGCCCAGCTCCTTGGAGGGCGCACCAACGATCCAGAAAGTGATCACCGACCGGCCCTGGCTTGGCTCCCTCTGAAGGTCTACCGGGCCTGGTACGACGGGTTGCCCACTGCAGGACGACAGGCCCTGGAACGGGCCTGGGGGACCCCAGAAGTCGATGCGACCCTCAGCAAGGATCCCATGGGCCGAGCCTTCCCCATCCATGGGGTGAGATTTGGCTCCGTGGTGGTGATCATCCAACCCAGCCGGGGATACGACCGGGACCCCAGCCGCTCCTATCACAGCCCCGATCTCCCGCCCCCCCATACCTACCTGGCCACCTACCTCTGGATCCGCTTGGTCCAGGGGGCTCACGCACTGGTCCATGTGGGCAAGCACGGCAACCTGGAATGGCTCCCGGGCAAAGGGGTGGGCCTCAGCGAGGACTGTTTCCCCGAGTGGGCCCTTGGACCCATGCCTCACCTCTATCCCTTCATCGTGAATGATCCTGGGGAGGGTAGCCAGGCCAAACGTCGCTCCCAAGCTGTCATTCTCGATCACCTCACTCCTCCTCTAGGCCGGGCGGGACTGGAGGGGGAGCTGCAACAGCTGGAAGCACTGCTTGATGAATACTGGTTGGCCCAGGAGCTGGGCAGCAAACGCTCGGAGGTTCTACGGCCCCAGCTGGAAACCCTTCTGGCTTCTCTCCAGTTACCCGCTCCTGCCGAGGCGCAAACTCCCGGGGAGACGATCGGAGCGGATGCTCTCGAAGCGCGCCTGGAGGCGGCGGATGGCTATCTCTGTGAACTCAAGGAGGCCCAGATCCGCCTTGGACTGCATATCTACGGGCGACTTCCCGACAGGGAAACTTTGGCTGAGCTGCTGCTCGCCTTGGCCCGATCGCCCCAGGATGGGCATCCAGGCCTCACCCAGGCACTAGCCCAGGACCTGGGCTTGGAGTTCGATCCCTGGACGGATCCAGAGGAGGCGATGTTGGTCCCCCAGGATCGCCTTCGCCTCGAGTCTTTGCAGCAGGTGTGCAGCCCTGGCCTACGACGGGTCGGGGATGGGGTTGCCCTGTTGGAGGCGGAGGCCTTGGCCTGGATGCGCCATTTTGTCGGTGTGGCAGGCCCCCCAGCCCCGTTCACGTCCCAGGGCAAGGCCATGGGCAGCGCCCTGCAGCGCGTGCGGGAGCAGTTGATGCCCAAACTTCTGGCCTGCGGCCAGGCTGAGCAGGACGCCCTGCTACGGGGTTTGGCAGGGCGCCGCATTGCGGCGGGACCATCTGGTGCCCCTACCCGGGGCCGGCTAGAGGTGTTACCGACAGGTCGAAACTTCTACAGCGTGGATCTGCGAGGCCTCCCTACCGAAGCGGCCTGGGATCTGGGTCGCCGCAGTGCCGAACAGCTGTTGACGACCTATCTGATGGAGGAGGGTGAGGATCTGCGCTCCCTAGCTCTCTCCGTTTGGGGAACGGCCACCATGCGCAATGGAGGGGAGGACATCGCCCAGGCCCTCGCACTGATGGGGGTGCGGCCTCACTGGGATGGTCCCTCCCGCCGGCTGGTGGACCTGGAAGTGGTGCCCGTACACACCCTCGGCCGACCGCGGGTGGATGTCACCCTGCGGATCTCAGGGCTGTTCCGCGATGCCTTTCCACAGTTGGTGAATTGGTTCAACCGGGCCTGCCGCCTTGTGGCCGCTCAGTCTGAGGCGGAGGAGGTGAATCCCCTTGCGGCTCTCGCCCGAACCGAGGGGCAGTGGGGGCGGGTCTATGGATCAGCACCAGGGGCCTATGGGGCCGGCCTCCAGGCCCTGATCGACAGTGGAGCCTGGGAGGATCGCTCCGACCTTGCCGAGGCCTTCCTTTCTTGGAGCAGCTGGCGTTACGACAGTGAGGGGCCTGATCCCAGCGCTGATGTGGTGCCCAGGGCGGATCGGAAGGGACTGCTGGAGCGCCTTGCCACCGTGCAGGTGGTGCTCCACAACCAGGACAATCGGGAGCACGATCTGCTGGATTCCGATGATTACTACCAGTTTCAGGGGGGCTTGAGCGCCGCCGTGGAACGGGTAAGGGGGCATCGGCCAGGGCTGTGGTTTGGTGACCATTCGCGTTCCCAGAGGCCCCGGGTGCACCGCCTGGAAAAGGAACTCGACAAGGTGATTCGTTCCCGGCTCCTTAATTCCCGCTGGGTAAGCGGCATGCAGCGCCACGGTTACAAGGGCGGATTTGAAATGGCCGCCAGCCTGGACTACCTCTTCGCCTATGACGCAAGCACCGGTCGGGTGCCGGATTGGAGCTATGGGGCGATTTGCGATCGCTGGCTTCGCTCATCGGAGACCCTGGCTTTCCTCAGACAGGCCAATCCATGGGCCCTGCGGGACATCGCCGAACGGTTGCTGGAAGCCCACCACCGTGGCTTGTGGCAAGGCTCAACGCAGGAGCAGTTGAGCCATCTCCAAGATCTTGTTCTGTCCACCGAGGCCTTGATCGAAATAGGACCGACCACGTGATGTTCAGCTGTTGAGATCCTTAGCCATGGCCTTGAAGGGATCAATAGCACCAGGCTTGCTGGGGTTGAGAGTTGCGCTCTCATCCTGGTTGGCCTCCGTGCTCTTGCGGCTCACGGCGGGCGCCCCAGGCTTGTTGACGCCACCCACAGCAGCTCCCTTGAGCTTCTCGGCCAGTTGGGAAGCCGACATGGTTTGGGCAAAGGTTTTCTTTACCGGCTTGGGCACCCCACCGGTGAGATTGACCTGGGAATCCGTCTCGGGATTCATGCCCGCCAGGCCAGGGGTCATCTTCTCCAGGCGAGCTTCCATGGAGGCCACTTCCGCCACCATTTCCTTGTCGCCAGGGCTGTCGGAGGTGCCTGGGAAGGTGTGGCGAATGGTGTTGGAGCGCCGCATGAAATTCACATCTCCCAAGGTGCTGGAGGCATCGGCATCCAGGAAGAAGGTGTTGTCGGATTTTTTCGGATTGGCCTCAGCAGCCGAGCTGGCCACTTTCACCCCATCACGTTCAGCGCTGCCATTGGCTGCGTTGCGGTTACCAAGAAGACGATCGAACAGTCCCATCGAGCTGGAGAGGAATGCGTCAGCAAACCCTAGCGGCCATGAAGCTCTAATCCATGGGTATCAGTGCCGCAACTCTGCAAAAGGCCACGATCCTCAAGATCCGCCGCGATGGCTTCACACACCCGTGGAGTGGGTTCCCAATGACCCTGCATGCCGTAGTCGTACCAGGCCTCTGCCCCATCAAAGCCCGCAGTCGCAGCAGCTGCGATCAGGCGTTGATGGGGGAGCCTGTAGCGGGCGGGATGGGCCAGGAGAGTTAATCCATCCGCTGCCCGGATGGCCTTCACCACCGCATCAGCCCGAAGGGCCGGTCCAATGACGGCTTGGCCATGGAGATAGGGGTCCAGGGAGGGGGCCGGGTGTTGGAAGCCAAGGGCAAGCACATGCACCAGACATCCCTCTAGGAGGGCACTGATTTCCACCCCACGCCAGAGATGGGGCACTCTTTCCCCCTCTGCCGCATGGCGTACAAAACAGGCCTGGGCCTCTTGGTAGGCCCCCCCATGGTGATGATCCGTGATGGCCAGATGTTCAAGACCCAGTCGTACCGCCTGGGAGGCCAGATCCCGGGGGCGCAGGCTTCCATCACTGCAGGTGGTGTGACAGTGAAAGTTGAATCGCCCCGGACAGCTGCGGGGACCGACCTGACGCAAAACCGCCGTCAGGGGATGGCTCTGGGCTTCAGGACGAAGCACGGCTCGTGGAAGATTGGATGGCGAGGGCCTCGGAGCGCAAGCGGCGCCAGCGGGCATAAAGCTGAATGGAGGCGGCCATGGCCACCACCAGGGCGATGAGGAACCAGGTAGCCCAGCCCGTGGGGAACTGGTTTTTAAAGACCACCAGCATCACGGCCACTACAAGGAGCAGGGTGGGAAGCTCGTTTAAGGCCCTCAGTTGCTTGGGGGTCCAACGGCAGGATCCTTCATGAAGCTGGCCCATCAAGCGGTAACAAAAGGCGTGATAGGCCAATAACAGGGCCACAATAATTAGCTTGCTGTGCATCCAGCTCTCCTTGAGCCAGCCAGGCTGGACACTGAGCAAGCCAAGGGCCATGGCGACAGCCACCGCCATGCCAGGTGTCGTGATGATATTGGCCAGCCGGCGCTCCATCAAGCCGTATTGCTGGTGAAAAGCCTGCCTGAGGGGCTCCTCAAGCTCTTCCGCCTCCCGGTGGTAAATGAAGAGCCTCACCAAATAAAAGAGCCCAGCAAACCACACCACCACCCCAACGATATGGAGCGCCTTAAACCAGAGATAGGCCTGGAGAGGCCAGACCAATCCGAGGGGGAGGGCCAGGAGAAGGGAAAAATCGGTCAGGCCGGCCATGAAACCAAAGATGGCAGCAGAGAGGGGATCAGGCTTGCTCGAGGCGCTTGACGATGTAGGCCATCAAACCCAGGGAACCGACTAGGGCGAGCAGGAGAGCAACGGTCATGGAGAAGAAGCCATTGCCATCATTATCGACAGGCTGGAAGACCCTGGGGCACAGGATGGCAAAGGAGACCCTTCTCTTCGTCTACGGCACCCTCAAACGCGGGCAGGCGAATCACGCCAGGCTCCAAGGCGCTCGCTGGGAGGGAGAAGCCACCCTCGAAGGTGGTTGTCTCTTCGATCTTGGACCCTTTCCAATGGCCATCGCTGGCGAAGGGCAGATCCATGGGGAGCTCTATGCGCTGGCTTTCGAGGCCCTTGCCGCGATCGACGTCTTTGAAGGAGCTCCCCGTTTGTACGAGCGCCACTGGTGTCTACTCAGCGATGGTCGGCAGGCCTGGGTTTATTTCGGACGGTCCCGACAGGTGCGCCATGCGCACTGCTTGCCAGGCGGTGAATGGCCCGCCCTGGGATGCCTTCTCCTTGGGCTGGTCCTCCCTGGAGCGGGGTTGGCCGCCGGGTTCGACACACTGGGGGCATGCCAGGCTTGGCGGCGCAGCCATGGCTTGGCGCGGACCGAGCTCGGCAACAGCATCGGTGAAGCCCACTACCTCACAAAACGCCACCCCTTCCAGGAGAGCACCCCAGAGGCCCCCGTAGACCTCTATAGCCCCGCCGATTTGCACAGGATCTGTCGCCTCTAGGACTGCGATTCGCACCGCCGATGATGGGAGGGCATTAGGCTCCCCCATGACTCTCACTCTCTATGGCGGAACTCGCAGCCGGGCCTCCCTGGTGCGTTGGTACCTCGAGGAAAAAAACATTCCTTACTCTTGGGTTCCGATCGATCTGACGGCAGGGGAGCAGCGCAAACCTGCTTTTCGGGCCATCAATCCCTTTGGCAAAGTGCCGGCATTGCTGGATTCGTCCTTTTCCCTTCGAGAGGGCCAGCCTCTGGCGCTCTATGAAAGCGGCGCGATCATGCTCCACCTTGCCGACCATCACGCCAAGGAGAGTG
>JBJTUM010000196.1:0-11582 GCA_046080725.1 Cyanobium sp.
CTAGGGTGCCGCCAGCACCATATTCACCATGGCCCTGGCCGCCGGCGACCGCGCACCGCTCATCGCCCTCACCGATCAGGCGGGGGTGGAGCGCCGCAGCGACCAGCTCGGCGGCCGGGCCCTGGTGCTGTTCTTCTATCCCAAGGACGACACTCCAGGCTGCACCATGGAGGCTTGCGCCTTTCGCGACAGTTTTGCTGATTTTCAGGCCCTTGGCGCCCAGGTGTGGGGGGTGAGCGGCGATGACGCCGCCAGCCACCAGCGATTCGCGGCCCGCCACCAGCTTCCCTTTCCTCTGCTGGTGGATCAGGGCAACCAGCTGCGGCGGGTCTTCGGGGTGCCCAATGCCCTGGGTTTTCTTCCGGGCCGTGTCACCTATGTGATCGATGGCAAGGGCATGGTGCGCCATGTGTTCAACAATCTCCTCGATGGCCCAGCCCATCGCAGAGAAGCCCTGGAGGCAGTTCAGCGCATTGCCGCAGAGGCCAGCAGTGGCTGAGGCCGCCTGGCGCCAGCGGGGACCGCTGCTTGAGCTGGATCCCACTCCTGGCTCGCGCCCAGACCGGAGCTTTGGACTGGTGGAGTTCATCGGTGGCAGCTATTTGGCGGCCACACCCCAGATCAGCTATCGAAGGCTGCTGGAAGCCCTGGCCGCCCGGGGCTGGCAGGTGCGGGCCTGGAGCTATGTCCCCGGATTCGACCACCAGAGTCAGGCCAACGAAGCCTGGCGGGCCTTTCGCCAGGCACGGGAACAGGCCCCTTTGGAGGGAGGGACGTCTGTCTTGCGGCTCGGGCACAGCTTGGGCTGCAAACTCCATTTGCTCGCCCCTGACAACGGCCGCACCTGCTCGGGTCTGGTGGCCCTGAGTTTCAACAATTTCTCCGCTGAACGTTCCGTGCCGCTGTTGGCTGAATTCGCTCAGCAATTCGGCTTTCGCACAGAGTTCAGCCCCTCGCCCAGCGAAACCCTGCGCCAGGTGTCAAGCAGCTACCGTCAACCCCGCAATCTGCTGGTGCGCTTTCGCAGCGATGGGCTCGATCAGAGCCGCCGCCTGTTTGGGGTGTTGCAGGAACGCCCCGATGACGCCACCTCTCTTTTGGAACTACCTGGCGACCACCTCACGCCCGCCAGCGCCGGATTGCGGCGCCAATGGCTAGGCGATTGGGCCGATGATCCCAGCCGGCAACGCCTGATTGATCGGCTGGCGGAGGCAATCTCTGGATGGAGCCACTCTCCTGGAGGCGAGAGCTTTTGATCGGCTTTGACAGATCAATTGTTAATCAATCAATGGTTAATCAATCTGCCTTATCCTCTCAAACTTATCAAGTTTATTGATTGGCTTCAGCCCTCGATAGCCTTCCTGCTTCCTAAGGCGGGTCACACCCGCAGGGCATCGAGCACGCTGCGATCCTCCAGCGTGCTGGTGTCCCCACTGATTTCTTGGCCAGAGGCGAGGGCCCGCAAGATGCGTCGCATGATCTTGCCGCTACGGGTTTTGGGCAGAGCCTCGCTGAATTTGATCACATCCGGCCGGGCAATGGGGCCGATCTCCTTGCCCACATGGCCTTTGAGCTCCGCCATCAGGGCGTCATCCCCCTGGCGCCCAGCCTCGAGGGTCACGAAGGCCACAATCCCTTCCCCCTTGAGCTCATCGGGCCGCCCCACCACCGCGGCTTCCGTCACGGCCGGGTGGCTCACCAGGGCACTTTCGATCTCCATCGTGCCCAGCCGGTGGCCCGACACGTTGATCACGTCGTCCACCCGGCCCATCACCCAGAAGTAGCCATCCGCATCACGGCGGGCCCCATCGCCGGCGAAATACACATGGCTGCCGTCCCCTGGACGGATCTCCTCCCAGTAGCTCTTGCGGAAGCGATCCGGATCCCCATGCACCGTGCGCATCATCCCCGGCCAGGGCCTCCGGATCGTGAGATAACCCCCCTGGTCGGCGGGTTGGGAATGGCCCTCGTGATCCATGATGTCGGCCACGATCCCAGGCAGGGGCAGGGTGGCCGACCCTGGTTTGGTGGGGGTGGCGCCCGGCAGGGGGCTGATCATCACGCCACCGGTTTCCGTCTGCCACCAGGTGTCCACCACCGGGCAGCGGTTGCCACCGATCACGTCGCGATACCACATCCAGGCTTCGGGATTGATCGGTTCCCCCACGGTGCCAAGGATGCGCACGGAGCGCATGTCGTATTGATCCGGCACCTCCCGGCCACTCTTCATGAAGGCCCGAATGGCCGTGGGGGCCGTGTAGAAGATCGTGCAGCGGTGCTTCTCAATCACCTCCCAGAACGCACCGGGCTTGGAGGGCCGCGGCGCTCCCTCGTACATCACCGTGGTGGCCCCATTGGAGAAGGGTCCATAAATGATATAGCTGTGGCCCGTGATCCAGCCCACATCCGCCGTGCACCAGTGGATGTCGTCTTCTTTGATATCGAAGATCCACTGAAACGTGAGGTGGGCCCAGAGGTTGTAGCCGGCGGTGGTGTGCACCACCCCTTTGGGTTTGCCGGTGGAACCCGAGGTGTAGAGCACAAACAACCGGTCTTCACTGGCCATGGGTTCGGCCGGGCAGTTCGTGCTCTGGCTCTCCACCAGCTCGTGCCACCAGTGATCGCGCCCGGTCTCCATGGCCGTGGCTTCCCCGGTGCGCTGCACCACCAGCACATGCTCCACCGTGGGGCAGGCGCCGTCGGCCAGGGCCGCATCCACGGCGGGTTTGAGGGCCACGGCCTTGTCTTTGCGGAAGCCCCCATCGGCGGTGATCACCGCCTTGGCGGCTCCGTCAATCAGCCGGTCGCGCAGGGCTTCCGCCGAAAATCCTCCGAACACCACCGAATGGGGGGCTCCGATGCGGGCGCAGGCCAGCATGGCGATCGCTGCTTCTGGCACCATCGGCATATAAAGGGCCACCAGATCCCCCTTGCCGATGCCCAGGGCCTTGAGGGCATTGGCCGTCTTGCACACCTCAGCATGAAGCTGCCGGTAGGTAAAGCGGCGACCATCCCCCGGCTCCCCCTCCCAGATCAGGGCCGTTTTGTCTGCCCGTGGGCCCTCTAGGTGCCGATCCAGGCAGTTGAAGGAGAGGTTGGTGGTGCCGCCTTCAAACCAACGGGCAAAGGGCGGGTTGCTCCAATCCAGCACGGTGTGGAAGGGCGCAAACCAATGGAGTTCGCTGCGGGCGAAGTCACCCCAGAAGGCATCGGGATCCGCTTCGGCCTTGGCCACTAGGGCTTGGTAGGCCTCCATCGAACCGATGCGGGCCTGGGCAGCCAGGTTCTCGGGGGGTGCAAAGAGTCGCTGTTCCTGCAACACCGACTCGATGGTGACCTCGGGCATCCAAGGGAGGTGGTAACTGGCCCCTACTAAAGCGCAAGTTCCCCCGCCGTACGGCATCGTGGCAGCAACCGTCACTGCCACATGCCGGCCTGGCTCCCCATCGCTGCCCTGCTGGCCCTCGCCATGGCGGCGGTAGTGGCCCTTCTCAACCCCTCCAGCGACGATTTCGCCTGGTTTTTACGGCTGCGACGCCCCCGCTGGCTCACCTTTGAGCGCTGGATCCCCCTGATCTGGGTGGCGATTTACGCCTGCTTCTACGCCTCCGCCTTTGTGCTCTGGCAGGCCTCCCGTGATCCTGCGATTCTCCTGGGGTATCTCCTGTTGCTGGTGTTGGTGCAGAGCTACACCTGGGTGATCTGCCGCACCCGCCGTTTACGAAGCGGCACCCTGGTGGGGTTTGCCGGGTGGGTGTGGGGCGTGGCCCTGGCTCTGGTGGTTCTCTCCCGCAGCCCCTTGGCTGCCCTCCTTCTGGTGCCCTATTTGCTCTGGAGCCCCGTGGGCACATTCGTGACCTGGCGGATGGAGAAGCTCAACCGCTAGCCCCTTCCCCTTTGGCCTCAGTTCCAGGCCGCCATGGCGGCCCTCACACCGGATTGGCTGGGCTCCTCCTCTAAGGAATCCTCGGCCAGGGAATCCAGCACGAACCCTCCCACTTCCATGGCGAGCCGTTCTCCGCTGCGCAGATCGATCCTCTCCACCGGAACATCGTTGATCCAGCGGTAGGCAAAGGGGCCATGGAACGAAAACTCATCCATGGGAGTGCCGCGGTAGATGTTCAGCCTGGTCCCGCGGGGGGGCCTCCCGTCAACCCTTTTGGGATAGAGGGATCATCAGGTGTGCTGATCCCTGCTTGGCAAGTGGCTGCAGGAGCGTTAGTTAAGAAGAAGGTTCGCCACGGAGCCGCATGGCGTGGAACATCGATCCAGGGGCTGACTCCCCCGTTACACCCCATGCGGGGCCTAGCCTGGATCAGGCTGGCCAGCTCACGTACATCGGGGAGGATGGACGTCGCTACGTGGTGGGCCTCCCCCCCGAGATGGACCAGGCCACCCTCGAGCGGGTCATGCGCCGGATCCAGAAAGAAGGTTCCCTGTTCCATGAGATTGAACGTTTGGCTCGCCGGTGGATCGCCCAGGTGAGTGGCCCTGATCTGGATGGCCGGGCCGCCATGGTGCTTCTGGTGACGACCCTGGAGACCTCTCTAGAAGAGTTGTTCCCCGAAGAGGGATCCTCAGCGGAAACTTGAGCAGGAATGCCAAAGCCCGCCGCTTGCCTGTTTGATCTCGATGGTCTGTTGCTCGATACCGAGCCCTTGCATGCCCAGGCCTGGAAGGAAGCTGCGGCCCGGTTCTCCATGGACCTGAGTGAGGCCGACCTGCTCCTGCTGCGGGGCCGCCGCAGGGTGGATTGTGTGGCCCAGGTGCGGTCGTGGATTGCCGGGCGAACAGGCTTGCCTGCCCCCTCCGATGAGGCCCTGCTGGCGGTGCAACAACCCATTGCCCGCCGGCTGATGCCAAGCGCCTTGCCGGTGGAGGGGGCCCCGGGCTTGCTGGCCCGCTGCCAAAGGCTGGGGGTGCCGATGGCGTTGGTCACCAGCAGCACCAGCGAGGCCGTGGCCTTCAAATGTGCCCCCCACCCCTGGTTGAACGCGATTGACCTGAGGGTGATGGGCGATGATCCAGAGCTGTCTTTGGGCAAACCGGCCCCGGATCCCTTCCTTTTGGCCGCCCGCCGCCTGCAGGTGTCGCCAACGGATTGCTGGGCGTTTGAGGATTCACCTGCTGGGGCCCAGTCGGCGTGCCTGGCCGGCTGCCACGTTTTGGTTCTGATGGCGCCAGGTCTGGTTTGTGGGGATTACCCAGCCGGGGTGCGCTGCTGCCGATCGCTTCAGGAGGTGGACCTTGGAGTGGGCACGGGGCCTTCACTCAGCTCAGGCGGCTGAGCACAAAGTCGGGGAGGGCTCGGAGAGCACTACGGGGCTCTGAGGGGGGAAGCCAGTCGATGGCCTCAAGGGCCTGGCGGGCGAAGTCTGCCGCCAGTGCCCGGGAGCGAGGGATGGCTTCGCAATTGCGAACGAGCGCCAGGGCCTGATCAAGATCACCTTCGTTGGCAAATTCCCGTTCGATCAACCGGGCCAGAGAGGGTTGCTCCTCCAATGCATAGAGCACGGGAGCCGTGAGGTAGCCGGAAGCCAAGTCGCTCGCAGCAGGTTTGCCGAGCTGCTGCTCACTGCCGGTGAAATCCAAAATGTCGTCCACCACCTGGAAGGCCAGACCCAACTGGCGCCCAAAGCGATGGAGGGCCTCCAGTTGCACCGTGGGCAGTTCAGAGAGCACTCCAGCAGCCTTGGCGCTGTTGGCCATGAGAGAGGCCGTTTTGCAATAGCTCTTCTCCAGGTAAGTTTCAAAACTCTGGCCGGTGTCGTACCGATAGAGGCCCTGGCGCACCTCTCCATCTGCCAGATCCATGATCACCCGGCTGAGCAGTTTCACCACCTCCAGGTTGTCCAGGTTGGCCAGATGCCAGCTGGCCTGGGCAAAGAGGAAATCACCCGCGAGAACCGCCACCCGATGGTTGAAGCGGTTGTGCACCGTTGCCACCCCCCGGCGGGTGGACGCTTCATCCACGACATCGTCGTGCACCAGCGAGGCCGTATGGATCATCTCCGTGATCTCCGCCAGCCTCCGGTGGCGCGGGCTGAGCACCCCATCGGGGGAGATCGCCCGGGAAATCAGCAGCACGAGGCCTGGGCGCAGGCGCTTGCCCCCCGCGGAGAAGAGATGCTCAGCGGCAGCTTGAAGAATGGGGTGTCGAGCACCGATGAGCTGCCGCAGATCCGCCAACAAGATGTCGAGATCGGCCGCAACCGGCTGAAGCAGTTCCGCAACCGTAATCACGACACCTCCCTGATGATCAGGAGTTTAGAAGGATTGTGGGGGCTTCTGTTGAAGGGGCCATTGTTGGCTACCCCAGCGACAGTTGGCCTTGCGGTCCGACCGACCAACGGATCTCCACACACTGGACAGGGAGGCCGAGAAGCCTGAGGCAGGCGGTGTTGAAGCTGTCCTCCTCGCCCGTGCTGAGAAAGCGATGCTGGCCCGGTTCCTCGGAGCCTGCCATCAGCCCCCGTTCACCCAACACCCTCGCCAGGTGGGCAGCGACCGCTGGAGCGGGATCAATCACCCTGAGATCCGGGCCTGCTAGTCGGCGGATGGTGTCGATCACAAAGGGGTAGTGGGTGCAGCCCAGCACGATGGTGTCCGCATTGGCTTCCAGCATCGGGGTGAGGAAGCCCTTCAACAGGGGTTCCAGTTCCTCTTCTGAAGCGCCTGATTCCACCCAATCGGCCAATCCCAGGCACACCTGCTCCACAACTTTCACATCGGAAGCGCAACGCCCAACCGTGGCCCGAAACAGCTGTCCCTGGAACGTGGCTGGAGTGGCCATCACCCCCACCACCTTGGTTTGGCTCAACGACACCGCGGGTTTGACAGCCGGTTCCAACCCCAAGATGGGCACCGAAGGGTGGAGCTCGCGTAGGGCCTGAAGGGCCACAGCGGAGGCGGTGTTGCAGGCCACCACGATCGCCTTGCAACCCTGGTGGATCAAGAATCCACAGATGGCATCGCAATACGCCTGCACCTCCCGGCTGCTGCGGTTCCCGTAGGGCACATGGGCCCGATCTGCCAGATAGACGATGGATTCGTAGGGGAGTTGACGCACGATTTCCCGCCACACGCTCAGCCCCCCCACGCCTGAATCAAACACACCGATGGGCTGGCTGTTCATGGCATCGTCACTGTCCCAAGTAAGAGAGGATGCCGGCGGCAAGAGCCGCAGCCAGCTGTTGCCGATAACGGGCATCCGCCAGGCGTGGGGCATCGATTTCCCCGGTGACAAACCCCATTTCCGTTAACACCGAAGGCATCACCGTGCGGCGGATCACGAAGAACCGCCCCGGCCGGGCTCCCCGATCCGGCGTGCCAGGGGAAACCGCCATCAGTTGCTGCTGGATCGAGAGGGCTAACGCATAGGCCCTCCCCCCTTGGTAATAGAAGGTCTCGATCCCATTCACATCGGGTCTGTCCATGCTCAAGGCATTGGCGTGCAGGCTCACAAACAGATCTGCCCCACTCCGGTTGGCGAGAGAGACCCTGGGTGGAAGGTCCACATCCACCTCGCTCGTGCGCGTGAGCCACACCTGAACGCCCCGGTTCTGGAGCAGTTGGGCCAGCTGCAAGCCCACATCCAGCACCACATCGGTTTCCCGCAAGCCGCCGATGCCGACGGCGCCGGGGTCTGGGCCCCCGTGGCCCGGATCAATCATCACCCGATAGCGGCCCCTCTGCACAGAGGGAAGATTGCGTGCATTGGGGAGTCGGCCCGTCGGCACCGGGGTGATGGTGGAGGGGCTGAAGCGGCCTCCCCCTGAGCCCCTCCTCTCCGCAATCATGGGCTGGGCTTCGATGTCGCCCTCCCCAATCAGGGGCAAGCTGCGGCGAGACACCCCCCGCAGGTCCATCCGCCACCGATCTGGTGAGACCCCAATCAACCGCAGCTGCCTCGGATCGAGTTTGGTGCCCGGACTGAACTCCAGCACAAGCCGGGTGGTCTGGGGGTCGGGCTTGCCGATTCGCACCTCCACGAGCGAACCCCCACCCCGCACACTTCGGCGTCGCATCGGGGCGCCCGGAAGATCGAACCACACCCGTGGTCCCTGGCCCCGCAGTCCATCTTCGAAATAGGCCCGCACAGCAGCACCAGGAGTGGTGCGGAGTTCCAGCTGCCCCTGGCGATTGATCTGCCAGGCATAGAGGCTGCTGGCGGCCCAAGAAGGACCAGCGTTGAGCAGAAACCAACCCACCAGAACGGCGAGCGTCCGGTTGGGGCAGCGCCGGGCTGACCCACGCCATCGCCAGGTCAACATGGGCGCTTCAGAAGAGGGCAGGTTGGCGGTGCCGCAAGCTCGGCATCTGGGCACGCACCCTGGCCACATGCTTTGTATCCACAGGAGCCATGGCCAAACCGGGAGCCTGCCCCGCATCGGCCAGCACCGTGCCCCATGGATCGATCACCAGGGCATGGCCGTGAGTTTGGCGGCGCCCCTCATGCTGGCCGGTTTGGGCTGGGGCCATCACGTAGGCGGTGTTTTCGATCGCCCGTGCCTGGAGCAGCACCTGCCAGTGGTCTTTGCCTGTGTAAGCGGTGAAGGCCGCAGGAATCATGAGCAGCTCCGCGCCGGCCCCGGCCAGATGGCGATAGAGCTCAGGGAAGCGAACGTCGTAGCAGATCGAAAGCCCGACCTTGCACAAACCGGGCACCTCCACCACCGGTGGTAGCTCGTGGCCGGGCCGCACGGTTTCTGATTCCCGGTAGGTGCTCCCATCGGGAATGTCCACGTCGAAGAGGTGGATCTTGTCGTAACGGGCCAGGAGCTGGCCTTCTGGGCCGATCAGCTCCGCCCGGTTGAAGGTGGAGCGCTCCGTGGCGGGAACGGGAAATCCACCGCCAAGCAGGGTCACCTGATAGCGCCGGGCCATGGTGATCAGAAACTGGCTGCAGCGCTCCGCCAGGCTGGCCGCCAGCTCTAGGCGGCGCTCGTCGTCGCCCATGAAGGCAAAGTTTTCCGGCAAACCCACCAGTTCGGCTCCCCGGCGGGAGGCCAGCTCGATTTGCTCTTCGGCCGCGGCGAAGTTGGCGTCGGGGTCAGACGTGCTGGTGAGCTGAAGGGCTGCCGCCAAAAAACTGCTCACCGCCTTTTCAACCCAACGCAGGGCCGAACTGTAGGGGACGTTACGAGGAACACAAGGGGCGTTTCAGCTGGCGCGCAACACCCCAGGCTCAGCCTGGACGGGCACGATGGTGAGGGAATCCACGGCAGCGCAACAGGCGAAATCCGCATCGTGGTTGCCGAGCCCCTGGAGCCGCTGGCCATGGCTGGCAGCCCGCAGGCAGGTTTCTGTGTCGTGGCGCCACTGCTGCCAGAGGGCCAAGGCTGCCAGCATTTCATCGTTGCCGAAGCTCACCCCCCGATGGGGGGCAACGGCTAGTTCCATGGCCGCTGAGGCCACAGCCCCCGCCGCCAGGCTGTCCTCCAGGGAGTAGGCCCCCTCCCAGCCGCTCCCCACCAGCCACACCTGCTGGCAATCGCGGGCGATCAGCCGCCGGGCCACGGCGGTGCGGTTGGGCAGGCAGGCGGTGACCAGCAGGGGCACGGCCCGAACCGCCGCCAGGGATCGGGTGCCATTGGTGGTGCTCATGAAGATCCGCTTGCCCCCCACCTGCTCCGGCGTAACGGCAAGGGGGGAGTTCCCCAGGTCGTAACCCTCCACCCGTTTGCCCCCCCGCTCCCCTGCCCGCAGGCGCTGGTGCTCAGGCCAGGAGGCGGCTGACGCCTCCAGTTCCCCCAGATCGGCAAAAGCCTCAATGGCCTCGGCTCCGTTCTGCAACGACCAGGCGATGGTGGTGGTGGCCCGCAACACATCAATCACCACCGCCGCATCAGGCCCCCCATCGGCGATCCCCTCCACGGGAGGAACGTTTTCGGAGGTGTGGAAATAGGAGATCCGCATGGCCAGGCTGCAGGTGGGCCGAGTGTGGCAGAGCAGGGAAGGGATTCGATGGAGGCCATCAAAAAGCCCCCTCCAGAACAAGGGGGCTGTTGATCGCTGCGGATTCGTATCCTGGCGACGGAAGAAGTGATCAGTCCCTGCGGCCTCCGCCATTGAGGGCAATGATCAACTGCAGGATGAAGATGAACAGGTTGATGTAGGTGAGATACATCCCCAGAGCACCGGCCAGATACTGGTCGTCCCGGTAGGTGCGGGGCATGGTGTAAAAGTCGACGAAGGCCGCTCCAATGAAAAGCACCGTGCCGAAGCCGGCGATCATCAGTGGGAAGGTGCCCATCCCGAAGCCGGGGATGAAGATCCCTCCCACAAGCTGCACCACGATGGCGATGAGCAGGCCGATGATGCCGAGACCTACCACCCCACTGAGGGCCTGACCCACGTCGTCACTCATCCGGCGGCCAAAGATGGAGGCCGCCACGAAGGTGAGGCCGGTGGCGAGGGCGGCGGTGCCGATGGCACCGATCCCAGCGGTGCCGATCGCCAGCGACACAATCCCACTCAGGGTGAAGCCGGTGAGCAGGCTGTAGGAGGCGAGAAGGGGCAGAGCCGTGCTGTTGTTTGCCTTGAGGGCCACGTTCTGGGCCACGAAGAAGAGCACCAGCTGGGCAATCATGGCCACGAAGAACAGTGGCATGAAGAGGGGTGGGTTGCTGGCCATAAGGGCCATTCCGCCCATGACCCCTCCGGCGGTGAGCACCATGCCGCCACCCACGTAGGGCAGGGCTTTGCGCAGCACGTTGGGGCCGACAAGAGCACTGCGTTGCGCAGACTGGATGGCCTGCTGAAAATTGCTGTTGGCTGGCATTTCCTAAGGGACAACATGTGTCTGATCAGTGTGGCAGTGCCGACAAAGCCTGTGTGGGTTTCAACGTGCGGATCTCCGGATCGGAAGGCCACACCACCTGCCCTGGATGTGCTGAGACGCCCCATCCGCCAGAGTGAACCTCACTTAGGTTTGAAGCCTTGGCCGGTGTGATGGCCCAGCAGGGTCGCGATCTGCGCGGCTTCCTCCAGCTCCTCGAGCGGCGTGGCCAGTTGCGCCGCGTTGCAGCACCGGTGGATCCTGATCTGGAGCTGGCGGCCATTGCCGATCGGGTGCTGGCCCTGGGAGGGCCTGCCCTGCTTTTTGAAAATGTGCGGGGATCCTCCATGCCCGTGGCCGTGAATCTGCTCGGCACGGTGCAACGGGTGGTGTGGAGCATGGGGATGGAGCAGCCCGAGGAGCTGGAGGGGCTGGGGGAGAAGCTGGCCTTGCTCCAGCAGCCCCGACCGCCCAAGGGCTTTGAGGAGCTCAAGCGCTATGGCGGCCTGGCCTGGAGCCTGATGCGGGCCATGCCCGACTGCGACCTCACCCCCCCCTGCCACCAGGTGGTGCTCAAGGGCGAGCAGGTGAACCTGGACGCGTTGCCCCTGCTGCGGCCCTGGCCGGGAGATGCGGGCGGGGTGATCACCCTTGGGCTGGTGATCACCAAAGATCCGGAAACCGGCACGCCCAATGTGGGGGTGTATCGGCTTCAGCGCCAATCGATCAACACGATGACGGTGCATTGGCTGAGCGTGCGGGGCGGGGCGCGGCACCTGCGAAAGGCCGCTGCGCTGGGCAA
>JBJTUM010000197.1:0-3630 GCA_046080725.1 Cyanobium sp.
CCGTCGACCGGATGCGAGAGATCTGGGGCAGTGGCACCACCGATCTCTACTTCGCCTCCATCAGTGCACGCACTGTTGTTTACAAGGGTATGGTGCGCTCGGAGGTTCTGGATCAGTTCTACGCCGACCTCAGAGATTCCCGCTTCAGCGTCAACTTCGCGGTTTACCACCGGCGCTTCAGCACGAACACCCTCCCCCGCTGGCCTCTGGCCCAACCCATGCGCCTCTTGGGCCACAACGGGGAAATCAACACCCTTCTGGGGAACATCAACTGGGCCAGTGCAGCGGAAGCCAATCTGGAAGTGGTGTGGGGGGAGGCCGCGAGCGATTTACGGCCCCTCGTGAATGCGGCCTTCAGCGATTCCGCCAACCTAGACGCCACACTGGAGCTGATGGTGCGCAGCGGCAGGCCCATCACCGACAGCCTGCTGACTTTGGTGCCCGAGGCCTACCAGGGCCAACCCGATCTGGAGAATCGCCCAGCCATCCAGGCCTTCTATGAATACAACGCCTGCCTCCAGGAACCTTGGGATGGGCCCGCCCTGCTGGTGTTCAGCGATGGCCGGACGGTCGGAGCCACCCTCGATCGCAACGGCTTACGCCCAGCCCGCTACTGCATCACCCGCGATGGCTTCGTGGTGATGGGTTCGGAAACGGGGGTTGTGGAACTGGAAGAAGCCCAGATCCTGGAAAAGGGTCGGCTAGGGCCCGGCCAGATGCTCGCCGTCGACCTTGTGAAGCGCCGCCTGCTTCGCAACTGGGATGTGAAGGCCGAGGCGGCCGAACGGCATTCCTACGCCGCCTGGATCGCCGAGCATCGCCGCTCCCTCCCCCCTGGACGCTGGCAAGGGGAGCGACAACGGAGCGAACTTGAACTCCTGCAGCTTCAGACGGCCTTTGGCTTCACCGCCGAAGACCTGGAGCTCGTGATCGAGGACATGGCCTCCCAGGGCAAGGAACCCACCTACTGCATGGGAGATGACATCCCCCTGGCGGTGCTCTCCAGCAAGCCCCATCTCCTTTTCGACTACTTCAAACAGCGCTTCGCCCAAGTCACCAACCCGCCGATCGATCCCCTCAGGGAGAGGTTGGTGATGAGCCTGGACATGCACCTGGGCCGCCGTGGATCCGCCTTACGACCGGACCCCGCCGGAGCAGCCGTACTGCATCTCTCCACTCCGGTGCTGAACGAATCAGAGCTCGCTGCCCTGGGCGACCAAGGTCTGGGCCTGGCCACCCTCTCTACCCTGCTGCCTGTCTCGGAGGGTCCATCCGGGCTGAAAGCGGCCGTGGATCGCCTCACCTTCGAGGCGGAAGCCGCCGTGCGCGGAGGACACCAGATCCTGGTGCTCTCCGACCGGGCTGGCGGCGGCATCAGCGCTCTCCAAGCCACGATTCCACCCCTGCTGGCCGTCGGGGCGGTGCACCACCATCTCTTGCGCCAAGGCCTCCGGCTGCAGGCCTCCATCGTGGTGGAAACGGCCCAGTGCTGGAGCACCCACCACCTGGCCTGCCTCATCGGCTACGGCGCCAGTGCCGTGTGCCCCTGGATGGCCTGGGAAACAACCCGCCATTGGCTCGCCCATCCCAAGACCCAGTCCCTCATTGAGCGGGGAAAAATCACTGCCCTAACAGTGGACAAGGCCCAGAGCAATGTGCGCCAGGCCCTGGAGGACGGTCTGCGAAAGATCCTGTCCAAGATCGGGATCTCCCTTCTTGCGAGCTACCACGGCGCCCAGATCTTCGAGGCCATCGGCATCGGCGCTGACCTGATCGATCTGGCCTTCCGAGGCACCACCAGTCGCATTGCCGGGTTAACTCTGACCGATCTGGCCAGCGAAACCCTCGCTTTCCACACCAAGGCCTTCCCCGAACTCAATCGCTCCAAACTGGAGTTCATGGGATTCGTGCAATACCGCACCGGCGGCGAATTTCACATGAACAGCCCGGAAATGGCCAAGGCGCTCCACGCCGCGGTGGCCGCAGGACCAGGCTACGACCACTTCAGCACCTACCAGAAGCTCATGGAAGGACGGCCCCTCACCGCCCTCCGCGACCTGGTGGAGCTCACCCCTGCGCCCACCCCTATTCCCCTGGACCAGGTGGAGAGTGTGGAGAGCCTATGCCGCCGGTTCTGCACAGGAGGCATGAGCCTGGGAGCCCTTTCCCGGGAAGCCCATGAGGTGCTGGCGATCGCCATGAACCGGATCGGCGGCAAGAGCAACAGCGGTGAGGGTGGAGAAGACCCCGTCCGTTTCACGGTTCTCCAGGATGTGGATGGAAGCGGACTCTCCGCCACCCTGCCCTCCGTACGGGGCCTGATCAATGGGGACACCGCCTGCTCTGCGATCAAGCAGATCGCCTCCGGCCGATTTGGCGTTACCGCCGAATATCTGCGCAGCGGCAAGCAGCTGGAGATCAAGGTGGCCCAGGGCGCCAAGCCCGGAGAAGGGGGCCAACTCCCCGGCCCCAAGGTGGATTCCTACATCGCCGGGCTACGCCACAGCAAACCAGGGGTGGCCCTGATCTCCCCTCCCCCCCACCACGACATCTATTCCATCGAGGATCTGGCCCAGCTGATCTTCGACCTGCATCAGGTCCATCCAGCCGCCAAGGTTTCGGTGAAATTGGTGGCCGAGATCGGCATCGGCACGATCGCCGCCGGGGTGGCCAAAGCCAATGCGGACGTCATCCAGATCTCAGGCCATGACGGCGGCACGGGTGCTTCGCCCCTCAGCTCCATCAAACATGCCGGAAGCCCCTGGGAACTGGGCCTTACGGAAGTGCATCGTTCCCTGCTGGAAAACGGACTGCGGGATCGGGTGCTGCTGCGGGTGGATGGGGGGCTCAAGACAGGCTGGGATGTGATCGTGGCCGCCCTTTTAGGAGCAGAAGAGTTTGGCTTCGGTTCGGTGGCCATGATTGCCGAGGGCTGCATCATGGCCAGGGTCTGCCACACCAATAACTGCCCTGTGGGAGTGGCTACCCAAAAAGAAGCCCTGCGCAAACGGTTCACCGGCCTGCCTGAGCATGTGGTCAACTTCTTTTTCTTCGTGGCCGAGGAAGTGAGGCAATTGCTCAGCGTGCTTGGAGTGGCCCGGCTGGAGGAGCTGATCGGACGCAACGAGCTGCTGCGCCCCCGCCAGGTGGCCCTTACCAAAACCACCTCCCTAGATCTCTCTTCTCTTCTGGGGTCCCTTCCCGCGGCAACGGATCGATCCTGGCTCCAGCACGACCCGGATGCCCACGGCAATGGGCCGATCCTGGAGGACCAGCTTTTGGCGGATCCTGAGGTGCGTCAGGCGATTGAGCACCACGGCCAGGTGCAGCGAACTCTGGCCATCGTTAACACAGACCGCAGCGTGGGCACACGCCTGGCCGGCGAAATCGCTGGACGCCATGGCGACAAAGGGTTCACTGGTGCGTTGGCTCTGACCCTCAACGGAGCCGCGGGTCAGAGCCTCGGGGCCTTTCTGCTCCAGGGCATGCACCTGAAGCTGGTGGGAGAGGCGAACGACTATGTGGGCAAAGGCATGAATGGCGGCAGCATCACCCTGGTGCCCCCACCGGGCCGCACCGATCCCGGTGATCAGGTGATTCTGGGCAACACCTGCCTTTACGGAGCCACGG
>JBJTUM010000198.1:0-9704 GCA_046080725.1 Cyanobium sp.
CCAAGGCCGAAAAGATCCTCGCCGACGCCAAGAAGGCTTGAACCCATGACCCTCAATCTGCGTGTTCTCGCTCCTGATCAGAGTGTGTTCGATGGTCCCGTGGATGAAGTGATCCTTCCCAGCAGCACCGGCCAGCTGGGAGTGCTCACCGGACACGTGTCCATGATTACCGCACTCGACAGCGGGGTTCTTCGCCTTCGCGAAGGGTCTTCCTGGAAAGCCATTGCCCTCTTGGGGGGCTTTGCTGAAGTGGAAGCCAATGAAGTCACCGTGTTGGTGAATGGGGCTGAACTCGGCACCTCCATCGATCGGACCACTGCTGAACGAGAGTTCGAGCAGGCTGAGCAGGAGGCCCGGGCCTTTGAGGGAAAAGATCCCAGTCCTGAAAAACTCAAAGCCCAGGACGCGCTCGCCCAGGCACGAGCCAGGGTTGCTGCTAGCCGCGGTAGCTGATTCCGTTCCTTTGCAGAGCCCCACTCGCCCTTGGCTTTGCGTTTTCTGATTGATTCGGCTGATGCCCAGGATTGGGAAGACCTCTGGTCATTGGGCCTGTTTCACCGTATAACCACCAATCCCTCCCTGCTCCGTCGTGCTGGGTTGCCATGCAGCATGGAGACATTTGAGCAGCTTGTCGATCGAGCTCTCCACCTGGGTTGCCAGGAGTTGCATCTTCAGGCATGGGGCGCCACCGCTGATGAGCTCTTCTCGCGTGCCCAGGCCCTTCTTGACCTCGCGCCAGCGCAAATCCTGATCAAACTTCCCTTGACGGAGGGTGGGCTCCGAACCGCCGCTTTATTGCTCGCGCGTGACGTTCGGGTGACACTCACCGCCTGTTATGGACCTTCCCAGGTGCTTGCCGCCGCCGGTGTTGGTGCCACCTATGTGGCGCCTTATCTGGGTCGTATCAGCGACTCAGGCGCCGATGGCTGTGCGGAGGTGAGCAAGATGCAACGCTGCTTGGATGGGGTCGGAGCCACAACCCGATTGTTGGTGGCCAGCCTTCGTTCAGTGGAGGAGATTCTTACCCTGGCACCCGAGGGAATTGATACCTATACACTTTCCCCTCGATTAGCGAAGTAGATCTGGACCCATCCCTTGACGGAACAGGCCGAAGCTCGCTTTGAGGTGGATGCCATGACGACCTAAGCGGTCAGGCCGTCCCGCAGAAGGTGACGTCTGGGAACTTCAGCTTGGCTTCCTCCAAGCTCTTGCCCCGACCTTCCTCCTGCCAGTAGTTGATGACCTCGGTGGCCTTGTTGAGAATCTCCACACGCTCGTTGTCGGTGATCCAGCTCTTGCGCTCCAATTCACCCTTGAGGGTTTCCCACGCATCCTCCCGCGGCCAGAAGAAGTAGGCCGTTAGGGGGCTGGGGCCGCCTCCCACGATCTGATCGACGGCAAGGGCCACGTTGTCGGGGAGCCAGAGAATTTTGAGGAGGAAGCGCCCTTCGTCAGGCTTGGGGGTGTAACCCGAGGGCACCCCATCCTCATCAATGGTGGCCGTGGCGAGAGCCGCACTCCCCCCGCGCATCACTGGCCGGCCTGGGGTTGGATCCACGGCAGCGAACACCTCAGCGGCCTCGTCCTCCCCAAGGGCGATGGTTGTGTCCAGCGTGGTTTTCTCTGCAGCCATTTGGATCTCTGCGCTCAAAGCCAACGTTCCAACAACTAAGCTACCAGCTCGATTGACGTCCAACTCTGCCCAGCCCCCCCTTTGTCACCCCTCCGTGGGCCATTCTGTTGTTCGACCTGGATGGGGTGATCCGGGATGTAAGTGCCAGCTACCGCCGGGCGATCCGGGCCACCGTGCAGCATTTCACTGGCTGGTACCCCGACCCTGCGGCTATCGATGCCCTCAAGGGTGAAGGCTGTTGGAACAACGATTGGGAGGCCAGCCTTGAGCTCATCCTCCGCCATCGTTCGGCTGATGGCAGAGGAGGTTTGGAGCGCCAAGTCCTTCCGGAATTGGCAGAGGTGGTGGAGGTGTTCAGCCGCTTCTATTTCGGGGCCGATCCTGATGGGCCGCCATCGCAATGGACAGGGTTCATTCGGGAGGAGACCTTGCTGGTTCCCCCTGATTTTTTCTCCGCTCTCACCCGGGCGGGGATGGCCTGGGGCTTTGTGAGCGGTGCGGAGCCACCCTCCGCCAGATTTCTCCTGGAGGAGCGGTTGGGGCTCTCGGATCCACCGTTGGTGGCCATGGGAGATGCGCCGGACAAGCCAGATCCCACGGGTCTCTTGCACTTGGCTGGCCGGATTGCCGATGAACACGGTCGACCACTGGGTCCGCATGGACCGCCTGTGGCCTACCTCGGGGACACGGTGGCAGACGTGGAGACGGTGTGTCGTGCGCGCAGATGCATCCCGGATCAGTGTTTTGTTGCCTTGGCGGTTGCCCCGCCCCATTTGCATCCGCCGGAGCAACTCGGCCTACGCCGCACCTACGAACAAGGGCTTCTTGCTGCTGGAGCCGATTTTCTCTTAGAGAGCACCCTGCAACTTCAAGATGAGTCCCTTGGCTTGATTCAGTCTTTGCTCATGGAGCACAAATGCCGGTGATTGGGATCGCGAAGGACTTGTTTACTTTGTGAACAGCGGTACCTTCAGCAACAGGACTTCCACCCCTAAGCCGCAATGCCTTCCAAGTCCAACATTTTATCAGCGGATTTAACCCCGCAACGGTCGCTCTCGATCCTTAAGGCCGAAGGAAGCTCCCCCAACCCCCACCGCCCGTTCTCTTCCCTGCAGCAGCTTTCTAGGCTGGGTTTTGGCACTTCTGGAATCATGGGGTCTTCCCTGACTGCTGCAGGGCGCCAGCGTCTTCTGGAAACGGCTTTTGATCTAGGTGTGAGGCACTTTGATACGGCTCCTCTCTATGGCATGGGGCAGGCAGAGGAGGTGCTTGCCACCTTTGCACGTTGCAGGCGGGGCGACATCACGATCACCTCCAAATTCGGACTGCTTCCCCCCTCCATCCATCCGTTCCTCAGGCCTGCCCTTCCGATTGCGCGAACCATCAATCGTCATGTCTGTGGTCAATTGAGTCCGCAGCATCAAGACATGGCCAACCGGGCGATCCGGGCTCTTCCTTTGGGAGGGACCTCTAAGGCCAAGGAAACTCCTGGATCCTCCCCCTCTTGCGGCACAGGAAATCAGCCCTACAAGCCGGCTGACATTCGACATGGTTTGGAGGAAAGCCTGCGCAAGCTGGGCACGGATTACATTGATTTTTATTTGTTAGACGAATGTCAGACTGGCAATCTCGACGAGGATGTCATTTCCCTTCTTGAATCCTTCGTTGTGGAAGGAAAGATCAGGGCCTACGGTCTTGCCTCTGGTCGCAAGTCTTCCCGAGCGATCTTGAGCGACCACCCCATGTTCCGTGGGGTGCTTCAGATTCCCGATCACCTTCTCAATCACGACACCCCTTGGTTTGTGGAGAGGGCCCAATCTCCCCTCTTTACCCACAGCGTGCTGCGCACACCTCTCCGCTCCGCCAGTTACAGACCCACCCTGGATCTCTTGCTGTTTCGGTGGGCCGTTCAACTGGACGTGGATCCACGGCAGCCTGAGTTGCTCACCGCCCTCCTTCTTACCGGGGCCCTGTTGAACAATCCCGATGGCTGTGTGCTCTTTTCCACCAGCAAGGTGCAGCGAATCTCCAGCTATGTGCAAACGCTTCAGCACTTCCCTGCGGGGGCACAGGCGTTGCGTGAGCTTCTGGCGCAAGTGTCATCCATCGGTTCTCTTCCCCAGCCACTGGCGGCTTGAGAGCACGGTCTGAGGTTCGTCGCCTTGGGTTCCTAGAGATGGTGGAGAAGGGCTGCATCCGCAGCGGCGCGCACCACCAGACCATGGCGCTCCACCAGGGGTGTCAGCGCGTCGTACCCGCCCCCAATCACCGTGGCCACAGGAATCCTCTGACTGAGGCAGGTTTCCAGCACCATGCGCTCCCTTTGAAGGAGTCCACTGTCGCTCAAAGAGAGCCGTCCGAGGCGATCCTGGCGGTGGGGATCCACGCCTGCATTGTAAAAAACCAGGTTTGGCCGCACCTGGCTCAGCAGATCGGGGAGTAAGCCCCCCACGGCGCCCAGGTAGGGCTCGTCCTCCATCCCATCGGGGAGCGGGAGATCACAATCACTCGTTGCCTTGCGCAGGGGGAAATTGCTTTCGGCATGGGCTGAGAACGTGAACACCCGCGGATCGTCAGCAAACAGGCTGGCCGTGCCATCCCCTTGATGCACATCCAGATCCACCACCAGGATCCGTTCCACCAGCCCTTCGGCGAGAAGCACATGGGCCGCTACAGCCACATCATTGAAAATGCAGAAGCCGCTTCCCACGGCCCCGTGGGCATGGTGCGTGCCTCCTGCTAGATGGCAGGCCAATCCGTGCTGCAGGGCTAGGCGGGCCGTCAGCACCGTTCCCCCCACGGCCAGCCAGCTTCGGCGAATCACTCCAGAAGTGGCTGGCAACCCAATCCGTCTGGCCTCGGCCGGGCTCAACCGATGGCGGGCGAACGCTTCGTGGTAGTTGCGGGGGTGCACCAGCTCCAGCCAGCGCCGTGGCACGGGGAGGGGCTGGTGCAGCTGGTGCTCCCTGAGCAGGTCGAGCTTGCGGAGATGGTCCACCAGGAGCCTGAATTTGGCCATCGGAAACCGGTGCTCCTCAGGAAGAGGAGTTGAGTAGGCCGGGTGGGACACCAGGGGCACGTTCACCAGGTTGGATCCGACCAGATCTCCACGGTGAGTTCCCCACCGTCGCAAGAGGGCACCACGGCCAGGCAGGCCCGCAATGTGTCGCCGTTCACCGTGATTTCGCAGGCCCCGCAACTGCCCCCCAGGCAGCCCGTGGGAATCAACACCTGGGCCGCTTGCGCCGCCTCCAGCCAGTCGGTGCCCGCCGCCACCCAGGAGCTGGTGCCATTGGGCCAGTGGAGGCGAATGCGGTTGGTTTCAGCCACGGGGGTACATCGTTCCGGAGAGCAGGGGGGCCAGGTTCACATGCTCTTCAAAGGCATCGGCCAGGCGATCCAGCAAGCTCTCCCTCTGCCGGCTGTGGTGGGGCAGGTCTTCGCTGAGGAGGGCCAGTCCCTTGCGGTGCCGCAGGTGATTGAGCCAGCGGCGCCGCCATGGGCCGCTCTCGAAGACGCCATGCAGATAGGTGCCAGCCACCAGTCCCCCCTGCGCCCCATGTTGCTGCACCCAACCCAGATCTGGAGCGGTGCAGAGGGGCTGGCAGCCGCTGGCGTCGCCAGGGGGCACCAGGGTGCTGACCCCCCTGTGCAGCTCGAAGCCCTCGATGGCCAGGGCTTCATTGGCGCCAACACGAGCTGGGGGCCAGAGGGCGCCGCTGTGGCACTGCCTAAGCACCTTGGCGGATCCGAAGTGGGTGCGCAAGGGCAGGAGGCCCAATCCCGCCATGCTGTGTCCGCTGCCGCACCCTTCGAGGCCCTCGGGGTCGATGACCTCTTGCCCCAGCATCTGCAAGCCCCCGCAGAGGCCAAAGACCTGCCCTCCCTGGGCCACGTAATGGCGCAGGTCATGCTCCAGGCCGCTGGTGCGCAGGACAGAGAGGTCGCGGAGGGTCTGCTTGCTGCCGGGCACCACCACCGCATCGGGTTGGCCCAGTTCCTGGCCGGGGCTGACCCAGCGCAGGCGCACCGTGGCCTCCGCTTCCAATGGGTCGAGATCGGAGAAGTTGCTCAAGGAGGGCAGCTTGAGCACAACGATCTCCAACGCGGCAGTCCCTCGCCTGCTCCGACGTTCCAGCAGATCCAGGGAATCCTCCGGCGGAAAGAGCTCCTCCAGCCATGGCATCACCCCTAGCACCGGCACCCCCGTGTGTTCCTGGATCCAGGTGCGTCCGGGCTCAAAGAGTTCGCGCCGGCCCCGGAAGCGGTTGATCAAAACCCCTTTGATCAGGGGCCGTTCTACAGGGCGGAGCAGGGCCAGGGTGCCCACCACTTGGGCAAACACGCCACCCCGTTCGATGTCGGCCACCAGGAGACAGTTGGCCCGCAAATACTGGGCCAGGCGCAGGTTGGTGAGGTCGCGGGCCTGAAGGTTCACCTCCACTGGGCTGCCCGCCCCCTCTAACACCAATCGTCCCTGGGGAACGGCTTCCCCCAGCTGGCGCAGCCCTTCGCGGATCGCCTGCCACCCAGGCCGGAACCAATCTCGGTAGTAGTGCTCTGCCCGGGTGAGGCCCACCGATCGCCCCAGATGGATCACTTCGCTCGTGCTGTCGCCCTGCGGTTTCAGGAGCACTGGATTCATGGCGCAAACCGGCTCCAGCTGGGCCGCCCAGGCCTGTAGAGCCTGGGAATAGGCCATTTCACCCCCCTCCGGATCCACCCAGGCGTTGTTGCTCATGTTCTGCCCCTTGAAGGGCACAGGGGTGTGTCCCCGGCGCCGCAGCACCCGGCACAGAGCGGCGCTCATCAGGGATTTGCCTGCTCCGCTGCTGGTGCCTAGCACCATGAGGGGGGTGGGAGCAGGCACTGGGCAGGGGGAACGGGGGCGTGGTGATTCACCCTATGTCCATCACGCCCGCTGTTGTGGCTTGATCCCGTTACCATCCGTTTCAACGCCGACTACCCGAAATCCGCCGATGGCCGTCAACTATCCCCGCAAGATTCTCAACACCATCGGACCAAGACAGGTGATGGCCGAGGTGGTGAAAGAGCGCAAGATTCAGGTTCTGTTTCTCAATAGCTATCGTTTCAACGAGCAGCGCTCCTGCCAAGAGCTCACCGCCCTGATGGAAGCCCTCGATGGCCATCCCAAGGAATTGGTCCGCGATCTTTCCCATCATGTGAGCGACGAAGCGCGCCATGCGATGTGGCTCACGGATCTGCTCGTGGAGATGGGAGAGGAGATCGGCAATCCCAAGAGTGGCTCCTACATCGACGAGCTCAACCGCCTGCTCGACATCACCGTGGACAACAGCAGTGGAGATTCAGCCCAGCGGGAGAACGCCCTGATCGCTGCCCTGGCTTCGATCAACGCCACGGAAAAGCGCGGCTGCCAGGCCTTCTCGGCTCACATCAGTGCCCTGCGCCAGGCCCCGGCCACCGAAGAAAACCAGCGGATCCAGCAAACCCTGGAGAGGATCCTCCCCGAGGAAGCTGCCCATGTCAGTTGGGGAAGTCGCTGGTTGGGGAAAATCGCTAGCCAGAGCCCCGACCATCGGGCGCGAGTCCAGGCGGCCAAGCGCAAATATTTCATGATTGAGCACGCAGCCTTCGAGGCCGGCATGGACATCACGGCTGGTGCTGAACTGAGGAGGTTGGGCAACCTGGTGGAAATCGCCAACACCCTGCCGGCGTGGGAGCGTCCGGGTTACGTGCTTGAGCGGCTCCCCCAGGCCTTGCTGTCGCCGGATCTCACGAAATCCCGCCTCTTTGCCGTGAAGCGGGTGATGGAAGAGAAGCCAGAGAAGCTGGTTGAGCAGTTCATCCCCATGTTCCTCTCAGGCTTGAGCAATCTGCGGCCCTCCCTGGCTACCCCCCAAGGTCGGGCCTGATGCCAGACCATGGCGGCCAGCGAAGCGATCATCGGTGAGGAGTGGAAAGCCCGTTCTCAGGAGCTGGCCGACTGGGCCATGGAACGGTTGGTGAATCGCAAGGACGTGTGGGGCCAGTATTCCCTCCTGGCTCCTCATGAGGCGCTGGAACAGGGCCGGTCGTACAGGGCCATGACCCTGCCGATCGCGTCCATGCGAGGGGACGACATGGTGACCCTTGACAAGCTGGCGCGCCATTTCGCCAGCCGTCGCCAGCATCGCCCCCAGCTGATCGGGTTGCATGCCGAGAGCAAGGAAGGCACCAGCCGTTGGTTGGCGATCGATATCGACAACCACGACCTGGAGGCGGTGGGAGCCCCCGAGAGGGGTCGGCGCAATCTCGCCGGCGCCCTGGAGTGGTGGCGGATGCTGGCGGAGCGGGGGTACGACCCGATGCTCTTTGATTCCAGTGGCAAGGGGGGCTACCACCTCTGGGTGCTGCTCGCGGAGCCTGCCCCCACCACCCATGTGTGGGCGATGGTGAAGGCCCTCGCCACCACCTGGGAGCGCCATCACCTGGAGGAAGAGCCGGAGATCTTTCCCAAGCAACCCAAGCCGGGCAGCCTCAACGCCTGGTTCCGCCTGCCGGGCATGCACCATACCCAGCCCCACTACTCCCGCCTCTGGAGCGGAGAGGAGTGGCTGAGCGATCCATGGCTGGAGGGCCATGCGGCCATTGATGCCATGTTGCAGGCCATCCCCGGACCGCCGCCGCCGGTGCCGCAGGCCGAGGTGCCGGAGGCGGAGGCGCCCCGCCGCACGGCGGCCGCTCGCAAACGGCGTTTTGCCAGCACCCAGAAGCCCCGGGTGTGCCTGGATGTGGATGGGGTGCTGGCGGATCGCACCTATGGGCGCGGGGCGGAAGACCTGGGGGATCCGATCCCGGGGGCGGTGGAGTTCACCCGCGCCCTGGCCGAGCGGGCTGAGGTGGTGATCCATTCCGCCCGTCTGGCGGCGGAGGATTCCACTTCCGCCGCAGGCCGCAAGGCGGAAGTCCGCCTGCGGGATTGGCTGGATCACCATGGGTTCGCGTATCAGGCCATTGCCAGCGGTGTGGGCAAACCCGTGGCCTCTGCCTACGTTGACGATCGGGGGGTGAGCTGCCGTCCCATGGACGATGGCCCCCGTGCCTTTGAAGACGCTCTGCTCGCTGTAGAGCGTCTCTGCGCCCCCCCTGAACCGGCCCCCTGAGGGCCCCCGTTCCCCCTCAGCCGATGCCCCGAAGTCTGCGTTTTCTTTACGGCGAATCCGAAACCACCTTCGCCATGGAGAAGGTGGATCGGGGGAAGCTCTACGGCAGCCGCTCCCTCGAAACCCTCGATGGCGAGGGGCAGCGCTGCAACTTGGCCACCCTCGCCAGCGATGGCCGCACCCTGATCCCCAATGGGGGCACGGCCATGGCCCATCTGTCGCCCACAGGGGAGTGGGTGGAGAACGACACCCTGGCGGCCGTGGATCGGGAGGGCCATCCCCTGGCCAAGCTCCCCTCCAGCTTTGAGGGGGCGATCGCTCTGGAGGAGACCGTGGATGAGGACCACCTGCTGGAGCACAGCATCCGCCTCACCTATGCCCTGGCGGGCGACGGCGCTCCCGCCGGTGCTCTGGCGGTGGCCCTGGCGGAGGGCACCATCTTCACCTTTCCCTTCAGCTGGCGCGGGGGGTTCGACACCGATCCGGCCTTCTTGCTGCAGAGCGAGGAGGGGCGACTCTGGCTGCTGATCGGCGATCCCAACACGATCCGCCTGGTGGGCCTGGAGCAGGCGGCCGCCTGTGGGCCCGAGGCGGAGGAGGAGCCCGAGGCAGAAGGGGAGATGGGCTCCGAACTCGACTTCACCATGCTCTGAACGCCATGCCGGAGATCAATCTTTCTGATAGCCGCAAGCGGGACGCCGTGGTGAAGGCCGTGGGCACCCGGGTTCGGGAGCGGCTGCGCTGGGTGGGGCCCGACGGGGAGTTGCCCTCCACCCATCGCCTGCTCAAATCCACGGTGGACCACGATCTGGATGCCCTGCAGAGTCAGTTCGGGGAGCCGGAGGCCATCGCCCAGGCCCTGGTGAGCGGGGATCCGGAGGTGGATGTGGAGCGCTTCGGCCAGAGCCTGTGGTTTCTCTCCCGGGTGTTCATCAACCCACAGGAAA
>JBJTUM010000199.1:0-5826 GCA_046080725.1 Cyanobium sp.
CGCCCGCAATGCCCAGTTCATCAACAGGGTTGTGCCAGGAGCGGCCATTCCTGAGCATCTCATTGATCGCCTGGCTGCAGCGGCAGATCCTGCAGCGGAAGGCATGGCTATTGCTGCTGAACAGATCAACACTTACTCAAACATTGCCCAAGGTGTGCATTTGATGGCAGTAAAAGCAGAGGAGAGAATCCCCCAAATCCTCAAATTGGCCGGTGTGGCCAGGGTGCATGAACAATGATGCTTTGCTTAAATCAGCTCGCCTTGAGGGCGAAATTGGTTCCGAGTAGTTCAGCCAGGGCTTTTTGCTGAGGAGATGGGGAAATTTTGTCTTGACGGCGTGCATCGGTGATCAACCAGTCCAGCGCAGCTTCCTGGAGATCGAAATGATCGCCGTTGCGATCAACGCAGTAACGTCCGTAGACCAACTTCTCAACCAGATTGACCCCTGGACCGATGCGGGAGTAATCAAAAATGATGGAATTATCAATGGTGGCGCCTTCACAGATGTGGCAACTTGGCCCAATCATTGCTGGACCAATGATGGTGGCGCCATCTTCTATCTTGGACATACCACCGACATAGATTGGACCCTGTACATTGATTTTATCCCAGTTGGCAGCCACATTAAGGCCTGTATAGATGCCTGGTTTGACCTCGAGTCCAGGGACCTGGACCTTGCGTACATCCCCCTGAAGCACGCTGCGAATGGCTTGCCAGTAGTCGGGAACTTTACCAATGTCCACCCATTCAAATTCCATGGGGAGCGCATAGAACGCTGCGCCAGCCTCGGCAAGCCTTGGAAAAAGGTCTGCACCAATATCGAAGGCTTCTCCGGAGGGTATGAAATCTAAAACTTGTGGTTCAAAAATATAAATACCTGTATTGATCATGTCACTGGCCGCCTCTTCAACGGAAGGCTTCTCCTGGAAAGAGAGCACCTTGCCATCGTCATCGGTCACCACCACGCCGTAACTGCTCACTTGATCCATAGGAACACGCTTTGTGATCAGGCTCGCCATAGCTCCTTTGGCCTTGTGGCGCTTGACCGCTTCCGTGAGGTCAAGGTCGATCAATGCATCCCCACAGAGAACGATGAAGGTATCGTCAAAGAACGGTTGAAAATCCTGAATTCTCTTGATCCCACCTGCTGAACCCATGGCGTCGCCAATAAGTTCACCATCCTCAATGCGACCCTCAAAGCTGTAAGCAATATGGACGCCAAATCTCTGGCCATCGCGGAAGTAATTTTCGATTTCTTCTGCAAGGTGAGAAACATTGACCATGATTTGGTCAAACCCGTGTTCTTTTAGAAGTTCCAAAAGAAATTCCATCACTGGCTTCTGCAGGATGGGAATCATCGGCTTCGGCGTGGTGTGGGTGATCGGGCGAACCCGGGTTCCCTTTCCAGCCGCGAGAATCATCGCCTTCATTCGCAGGCGTATTTCAAAAGAATCTACTCACTTTACGGCCTCCCTCAGGCTGCCATCACTCCCGGAGCCGGCAGGGAAGCTGACCCTTCTCTAGGGCCCTCGCCTTCCGTGGTCCCAACGACGGTCAATAGGCGCCGCAGGCTCAGGGGGCCAAATAGGCCACCGTGTTGGTGCAGTTCCAGCTTCCCCTGGGAACTCAGGAACAGCAATGCCCAGAAGACCCCTACCCGGTCTCGATCCAGATCGTCTTCTGGAGCGTTGGCCGTCCAGGCTCCCCACGCGTCCACCAAGGCATCAAAGCCAAGCCATGCATGGTCCTCCCCAGGCCAGGCGGACTGGATGAAGGCGTTGAGAGCTGCGGTGGTTTCCGGCAATTTTTCCCGATGGGCCAGGGCGGCCACCTGAGCAATGACCATCCGTTCGCTGAAGCGGCGGTTTCCCCGCTGACGCGGGCGGCGTTCGTCCCGTTCCAGCCGCTCCGCAATCTCCTCTAATTGGCGGATTAATTCGCCAAGACTCACGGGTCGTTGCAGGGGGGGAGGGGCGACCGGGCGTCGGAGAAGTTGACGTTCTGGACGAAGGGGCAGGGGAATCTGCAGATCATGGTCGGATTCCAGCTCGCTCTGATCGAGAAAAAACGACTCGTCTGCCTCGGGCGGGGGGACATTGGTTCGCTCCAGCAGTTCTGCCTTCAATCCCACCAGGACGGAAGCTGCCAGAAACGCTTCGCTGCTTTCTGCCAGATCCTGCTCAAACCTGGTGCCCTGGGCAAGGGAGAGGCTCGGTGCCGAGATGCGTTGGTGGAGTTTGTCGAGAAAGCCATCAATGACCGCAATCACATCCACATCCCAGGGATCAATCTCTCCCCGCTCCGCGGCATCTTGCAGCATTCGGATCGCCATCCGGGCGCCCGCTTCTGCCACAGCTCCCCCAATCCTGACGATGGGCTTAAGGTACCTTCCCTTTTCAGCTCAATCCAGACCCGTTTTTCAACTCTGGAAGCGATCTCAGCTCTTGCCGGAGGGAGCGGTGCTTTCTCCAGCAGCAGGCAACAGGCCCAGCTGAGCGTCCACCGTGGCGCGATAGCGCTGTAAGTCATTTTCCAACTCTTGAATCCGCACTCGCTGGGCTTCTTGATCGCCATCGTTCTGAAGCGTTTCCACCTTGCGCACCACCCCGCTCCAGACCGCATAGATCCATGCTGCTGTCGCACCTAGGCCACCCACAAGAAGAAGCAGGGCAGCAAGGGGAAAGGTGAAGCTCAGTCCAGGAAGAAAGCGCACCGTGGTGGGTGTGGTGTTTTCGAGCGTGAACATGACCATCGCCAAGCCGAAGCTGAAGATCAGCAGGAAGTTGAGCTGACGCACGGAAAGGCAGCGAACTGCTAACGGCTTAGGGGGTGGGATGGAAGGTTGTCAATGGCGGCGCCTGCAGGGCGACCGCAGGCATCCCCACCAGGGAGGAAGCGGGTCGAAAGACGTTTTTCAAAGGAAGCGGGCCCATTTTGGCGAAGGCAAGGGTTTCCCTTTGCACAAGCGATTCGATCGAGGCCCGGTAGCTATCCGTCATGATCCTGGGATATAGGCCAATGCCAATGATTGGAATCAAAAGACAGGCAATCACGTAGATCTCTCGAGGTTCCGCATCGACAAGGTTGCTATGGGAAACCAGTTCAGCATTTTCTTTGCCAAAAAAGATCTCTCTCAACATCGATAGGAGATAGATTGGAGTAAGAATAACTCCAATTGCCGCCAAGATAGAAATCAGAATGCGGAAGCCCAGGGTATATGCCTCACTTGTGGCAAAGCCAACAAATACCATCAGTTCTGAGACAAATCCACTCATGCCAGGAAGGGCGAGGGAGGCAAGCGAGCAAACGGTCCAGAGGGCGAACATCTTTCTCATCTTCTGGCCCACCCCGCCCATCTCATCAAGCTGGAGAGTATGGGTTCTATCGTAGGTAGCACCAACGAGGAAAAACAAACTGGCTCCGATAAGGCCGTGGCTAACCATCTGAAGCATGGCACCGCTGGTTCCAAGGGCACTTAGGCTGCCAATCCCAATGAGAACAAATCCCATGTGGCTGATCGAGCTGTAGGCGATTTTTCGTTTTAGATTTCGTTGAGCAAAGGAGGTGAGGGCAGCATAAATAATATTGATAACTCCTAAAATAACCAAAAACGGTGCAAACTTTACGTGTGCATCAGGAAGGATTTGTACATTAAAGCGCAGCAAGGCATACCCACCCATTTTTAAGAGAATTCCCGCCAGAAGCATGTGAACTGGGGCGGTGGCTTCCCCGTGGGCATCGGGGAGCCAGGTGTGAAGAGGAACAATGGGAAGTTTGACCCCAAAGGCAATTAGAAAGGCCGCGTAACAGAGGACCTGGAAGCCTGTCGTGAATCCTTTGGCCGCAAGGTCTGTGTACTCAAATGTTGGTGAGCCTCCGCCATAGAAGGCCATCGCCAAGCCGGCGAGCAGGATGAAGAGAGAACTGCCGGCGGTATAAAGAATAAATTTTGTTGCCGCGTATTGTCGTTTCTTCCCACCCCAGATGGCTAGCAGCAGATATACGGGTATCAGCTCTAGCTCCCAGGCCAGGAAAAACAGGAGCATGTCTTGGACAGCGAAGACGGCGATCTGGCCGCCATCCATCGCAAGGAGCAGAAAATAGAAAAGCTTTGGCTTGAAGGTTACCGGCCAGGCGGCAAGACAGGCCAAGGCAGTGATGAAGCTGGTGAGAAGGATTAACGGCATGGACAGGCCATCAGCCCCCACGGACCAGGCCAGACCCAGCTCCGGCAGCCAAGAAACCCGCTCGACCAGTTGAAGGCCTTCGACAGAAGGGTCATACCCATTCAGGTAACCCCCTACGGTCAACATAAAGGTGGTGAGAGCCACTCCCAGGGCGTACCAGCGAACTTTTCTGCCATCCCCCTCATCCGGAAGGAAGGGGATCAATAGAGATGCGGCGATCGGTAGAAGGATTGCGGCACTGAGCCAGGGGAAGGCCACGGCCTCAAAATTCACTCATAGAAGTGTAGAAATATCTTCCACTCAAGCCGCTCTCTGATGGGGGATGTCACACATCACCCGAAGGCACTGAACAACACCACCATGGCGATGACCCCCCCAAAAACGATCAGGGCGTAAAACTGTGCCCGTCCGGTTTCAAAATATTTGAGCCCTTCACCGCTGCCCAAGGTCAGAAGGCCGGTGAGGTTCACGACCCCATCCACCACCTTGGAATCCACATCCAGCACCCGTTTAGCCAATGTACGACTCCCTTGGACAAAGAGCTTTTCATTCATTGCGTCCAAATACCACTTGTTAGCAAAGAAGTTGTTGATCGCAGGGAAACGTGCGGCAACGGTCTGCCCCAGGTCGATGCGTTGCAGGAAGTAGGCCAGCACAGCCAGAGTGATGCCAGCGATGGAAATGGCAACTGAGGAGCCGGCCAGGGGTAGAAACTCGCTCCAGGAAAAGTGGTGGGCCATTTCTGCGGCCTCTTCAGGATCCAGAACTCTTGCAAAACGGCTGTTCCAAGGGGTGCCCAGCAGGCCGATCAGGATGGAAGGCACTGCTAGCACCACCAGGGGTGCCGCCATCTGCCAGCCCGATTCATGGGGATGGCTAGAGGAATCGCTGTGGTTGGATCCCTCCCCCTCGCTTCCTCGGCCAGCAGAAGCAAGAAGCTGGGCTTGCACTGCCTTGTCGTTGCCGCGGAAGCTCCCTTCAAAGGTGAGGAAATAGAGGCGAAACATGTAGAAGGCTGTCATGCCCGCCGTTAGAAAGCCTGCGCCCCAAAGGAGAGGGTAGGTGTGAAAGGCCTGGCCGAGAATCTCATCCTTGCTCCAGAACCCCGCCAGAGGGGGGATTCCGGCAATGGCGACGCAGCCGATGAGAAAGGTGATGGCTGTGATGGGCATGTATTTTCTCAGGCCTCCCATCAGTCGCATGTCCTGGGCCAGCACGGGATCATGACCCACGACCTCCTCCATGGCATGGATCACGGAGCCGGAGCCGAGAAACAGCATGGCCTTGAAGAAGGCATGGGTGACCAGGTGGAACATCCCTGCTACAGGCGCCCCACAGCCCATTGCCAACATCATGTATCCCAACTGGGAGACGGTGCTGTAGGCCAACCCTTTTTTGAGATCCTGTTGGGTGAGCGCAATGGAGGCGCCCAGAAAAAGCGTGATGGTGCCGATCACCGCAATGACCATCTGCACCATGGGGTAAGGGGCATAGACCGGCTGAAGCCGGGCCACAAGAAACACCCCTGCGGCCACCATGGTGGCCGCATGAATCAGAGCGGAGATGGGTGTGGGACCTTCCATCGCATCCGGGAGCCACACATGAAGTGGAAACTGGGCCGATTTGGCCATGGGCCCCA
>JBJTUM010000200.1:0-6021 GCA_046080725.1 Cyanobium sp.
CATTGAGCTTGGCTTCGGCACGGAGGCCCATGGAGAAGGGGCCAAGGCCAGGAGGGCAGCTCAGACCTTTTTGGCTGCAGCTGTAGGCCAGATCCACCTTCCATTCATCCAGGAAGAGGGGCACGCCACCGAGGGAAGTCACCGTATCCAGCAGCAGGAGGCAGTCGTATTTGCGGCAGAGGTCGCCGATGCCCTCCATCGGTTGGCAAACCCCCGTGGAGGTTTCGGCGTGCACCATGGTGAGCAGGGTGGGCCTGTGGGTGATCAGGGCCTGCTCCAGTTCATCGAGGCTGAAGGCTTCCCCCCAGGGCCGCTCGATGGTGACCACCTCAGCGCCGTAGCGGCCGGCCATATCGGCCTGGCGCAGGCCGAAATAGCCCATCACGGCCACCAACACCTTGTCGCCAGGCTCCACCACATTGGCGATGGTGGCTTCCATGGCGGCGCTGCCGGTGCCGCTCATCGGCAGGGTGAGACGGTTGTCGGTTTGCCAGGCGTAGCGGAGCAATTCCTGCACCTCCCCCATCAGCTGGATGTAAAGGGGATCCAGGTGGCCAATGGGCGTGCGGGCCAGGGCGGCCAACACGGTGGGGTGGGCATTGGACGGGCCAGGGCCGAGCAGGAGGCGGCTCGGCGTGGCGATGGGCTCCAGCTGAATCCTGTGGGTGCTGTTGATGGGGGGCAGGACGGGGAGTGGAGCCAAGATCCGAGGGGTCGTGAAGTGGGCCGAGGTTAGGAAATGATGGGCCGTTAGCGGGCCCGCACGTTGCTGGCGGCTAGCCCCCGGCAGAGGTGGTTGAACGGGGCACCCACAACGGCCTGAAGGGTGGCCTGGTCGGCCAGGCCGTCCTCCAGGAGCTGCTCGCACACCACTTCAGCGAGGAGGGCGATGCTGCGCACGGTGGGGCCTGTGGGCACGCCGAGGCTCTTGTAGGTGTCGTCCAGGCCGTTGAGCACCCGCTCATCGAGCATGGTCACGTCATCGGAGATCAGGGCGTAGCTGGCGTAGCGGAGGAAATAATCCATGTCGCGCAGGCAGGCGGCCAGCCGGCGGGTGGTGTAAGCGTTGCCACCGGGAAGGATCAACTCCGGATCCTCCAGCCACAGGCGCTGGGACGCTTCCCGCACGATGGAGGCCGCCTCCCGGTTGATCAGCTCCACGGCGGCCAGGCGGAGGGCGGATTCGTTGAAATAGGCGTTGATGCGATCGGCCGCGTCCCGATCGAGGTAGCGCCCGAGCTGGTCGTAACGGCTGATCAGCTGGCCGATGGCATCGCGCATGGGGGGATCGACGCACTGTGGCGGAACGTAGCACTCACTTTCCAGCCCGATGCCTGTCTGGGGGAGGATTTTGGCCAAGTTGACAGAAACGGTTACGCAGGCCCACGTCGCCAACCCAAAACAGGGGGCCCATCCACCCTTGGGCGCAAAACGGTGTCAATGGATACAGGTCAGAAACGTATCGGTCCGTACCGTTTCGCAGCCTTCGGGCGGCTCTCCGCACTATTTCCGTTTCTATGGCCCAAACCGCCCAGGATGTTCTCCGCCGCATCAAGGACGAGGGAATTGAGCTGATCGATCTGAAGTTCGTGGATCTGCACGGCAAGTGGCAACACCTCACCGTCTGCAACGACCTGATTGACGAGAGCGCCTTTACGGAGGGCGTGGCTTTTGATGGCTCCTCCATCCGCGGCTGGAAGGCGATCAATGAATCCGACATGGCCATGGTGCCGGATCCCAGCACCGCCTGGATCGACCCCTTTTATAGCCACAAGACCCTGAGCCTGATCTGCTCGATTCAAGAGCCCCGCAGTGGAGAGCCTTACAGCCGCTGCCCCCGGTCACTGGCGCAGAAAGCCCTCAATTACTTGGGCTCCACCGGCCTGGCCGACACGGCCTTTTTCGGGCCTGAACCTGAGTTTTTCATCTTCGACGATGTTCGCTATAAGAGCAGCAATGGCGGCAGCTTCTACCAGGTGGATTCCATCGAGGCCGCCTGGAACACCGATCGGATCGAAGAAGGCGGCAATCTGGGCTACAAAGTGCTGCTGAAAGAGGGCTATTTCCCTGTTGCTCCAAACGACACCCTGCAGGACATCCGCTCGGAGATGCTTTTGCTTATGGGGTCTCTCGGGGTGCCGATTGAGAAACAACACCACGAAGTGGCCACCGCCCAGCATGAATTAGGCATCAAGTTTGCTGAGCTAATCCGCGCGGCCGACAACGTGATGATCTACAAATATGTGGTGCGCAATGTGGCCAAGAAGTATGGCAAAACCGCCACCTTCATGCCCAAGCCAGTATTTGCCGATAATGGCAGTGGCATGCACGTGCACCAGAGCCTCTGGAAGGATGGCCAGCCCCTGTTTTTCGGCGAGGGCACCTACGCCAACTTGTCGCAAACGGCCCGTTGGTATATCGGCGGTCTGCTAAAGCACGCCCCGAGCTTCCTGGCCTTCACCAACCCCACCACCAACAGCTACAAGCGCCTGGTGCCCGGATTTGAGGCACCGGTGAATCTGGTGTATTCCCAAGGGAACCGTTCTGCGGCGGTGCGCATTCCGCTGACGGGCCCCAATCCCAAGGCCAAGCGGTTGGAGTTCCGCTCCGGCGATGCCCTAGCCAATCCCTACCTTGCTTTTGCCGCCATGCTCATGGCCGGTCTAGATGGCATCAAACACCAGATTGATCCTGGCGATGGTACGGATGTGGATCTCTTTGACCTCTCTGCCGAAGAGCTGGCCAAGATCTCCACGGTGCCAGCCTCGCTCAATGGGGCCCTTGAGGCATTGGATCGCGATAAGGACTATCTGTTAGCCGGTGGGGTGTTCACGGAAGACTTCATCAACAACTGGATCGCCCTGAAATACGAGGAGGTGCAGCAGCTCCGGCAGCGGCCCCATCCCCATGAATTCACGATGTATTACGACGCTTGAGGATGGCCCCGGTGGCCGTCAGGAGGTCTGGCTGCCACCGTTGATCCACCGGGATCTGGCCGCTTTCCTCTCGGCGATCTTCACCGTGATCAAAAAGTCGTAAAACCCGTTCAAGACGCAGTAGGCAAACCCCGGGTAGCCATCGAGGAATCCCCGCTTCCACACGTAGAGGAAAAAAAACTTCCACAACCACCGTGCCGGCAGCCGGGCGTGCAACCGCTTCAGTGCCCGCTTCCGCGCGAGCGAATCAGCGGAAAAAACACCCCGCAGTGGCACCGGCCCCTCGCAAAGTGCCGCTGCTTCCGCCGCCTCTTCGCTCGAGTAGCGATTGTGGCGATTCACCCAGTCGGCGATGCCCTTGCTGAAGTTGAAATGATCGTATGGTGTTCGCAGATAGCCAGCCCCGCGCTGCGGCGCCTCTTCCCGCTGGCCGTGGCCCGATTTGGCAAAGCGCGCCTCACCCATTTTCACCAAGCGAACCTGGGGATAGGGATACTGCGAACTGTGCTTGATCCAGCGCCCGAGAAAAATGATCCGGTTCGCCACGAAATAAGCGCTGCGCTCATCTTTCGCGATCACCTCCTCGCATTCCAGCCTGAGGGCTTCATTGAACCGCTCATCCGCATCCAAGTGGAACACCCAATTGTGTTTGAACTGGCCGTGATCCAACGCGTAATTCCGCTGCGAACCGAAATCGTCAAAGTCTCGCCGCAAAATCCGCGCGCTCGCCGCCGCTGCGATCTCGCAAGTGCGGTCGGTGCTGCCGGAGTCGAGCACCAAAACATCGTCACAATGGGAGACCGACTCCAGACAAGCGCCAATATTGGCCTCCTCGTTCTTCGTGAGGATGAGAACCGAAAACATAACCTGTTTATTCCGGTGGCAATTTTACCGCTCGCCCGTTTCGCGCGCCGGATTACCGCTCACGATTTTGCCCTCCGGCACGTTACGCATCACCACCGCCCGCGCACCCACCACCGCCCGCGCACCCACCGTCACACCTGGTCCAACAAATGCATCCGCACAGATCCAAGCTTCATCACCCACGGTGATCGCTGCCCGCACCAGTGGCATCGCAGCCTCACGGAACTTGTGTGTTCCCCCGCACAAATGGGCCCGCTGAGAGATGGTCACCTTCTCGCCGACCTTCATCGGCCCGAGGTTGTAGAGCAACGCACCGAAGCCAACGGACGACCAATCGCCGATCTCCAAATTCCAAGGTAGAAAAATCCGTGCTGAAGGATGGATATGCACCTGCGCACCAACCTTCGCTCCAAACAACCTCAGCAAAAACAGCCGCCATCCCCAGCACAACCGCGGACTCCATCGGAACAGCGGCGTGCAAGCCGCCCAGAGCAACCGCCCCACCAATTCCCGTAGAGGGTATTTGGTGATGCGGCGGCTTTCCTCGATGTTCATCATGGCGCTGGGCGGAGCAAGACCGCTTGGTAGAGCGTTGTCATTCGCTGCGCAATCGTGTTCCAACCGAACTCCGACTCCATCCATTGAGAGCCGCGCTGGCCCATCGACCGCAGGGCTTCGTCCGTTTGGCTGCAGGCGTTCTGCAAGGCCACCGCCAGGCCATCGGCTGTCGGCTCGACCCACCATCCGCAACCATGCGCCAGTAGACCTTCCCAAGGGCAGCCGCGTGTGGTGATGACGGGAACGCCTGCTGCCAATGCTTCCGCCACAACCATTCCGAAATTTTCCGAGTGCGTTGGCAAGATGAAGAGATCGGCCTGCCGGTAGGCACCCCATTTCTCCCGGTCATCAATCTCGCCGCAAAACTCCCAGCTCTCCGCGAGGCCGGCTCGCTCCACGAGGGCTTTCACCACCGCGAGGTGTCCATCCTCGTCCGGTCCGACCACTTTCATCCGCCAGCCCACGGGACGCACCCTGGCCCACGCCTCCACCAAAAGTGGCAGCCCCTTTTTGGCATGCACACGACTCAGAAACAGAGCCGTTCGTCCACCGTCGCGGGACTCCGGCGAGCCCTCCAATCCGGGAGCATGGATGCCATTGGGAATGACCGTGATCGGATTGCGGAGCCCAAGATGCCGGAACTGGTCCGCCTCGGTTTGGGCCGTGGCGTGCAACGCGGCAGCGCGCCGCAGATCAGCGCGTTGATAGAGCCCCCAAGCGAGTTTCTTCTTCCAGCGGCGATGGCTCAGGGCCCAAGGTTCCAACATGCCCCGTGGACTCACGACACGGGGAATTCCAAGGCGATCAGCGAGGCGGCTGGCCTCGTGATTGGAGCGCAACCAGATGCCGTGGTCATGCCACAAATCCGGGCGCGAGGTGCCCGGCGTGAGCAGTGCTTCCAAGGCCCCCGTGCGAACCTCCACCCCCGCCGGGTTTGTGAAATTGTGCGGAAGGTCGCGAGCCCACAGATCGACCTCCACACCGATGTCCACCAAGGCGGCCACCAAAGCCGGCACCGTGCGAGCCGGACCGCCCGTTTTGGGGTTCAAACTATCGATGGTGTGGAGAATCCTCATTTGGCCCGCTGCCCAGCGGTATTCTCCGTCATCGTTCCCGGCGAATGGGCACCGCAGGGATGTTTTTTGCTTGCTGCAGAACCGACTGAGATGGCCAGATGGTGGTTGGATCCCATTTCACGTGGGCCAGATTGGTGCCGTTGAGGTTGGTGCCAGTGAGATCCGTTCCTCGCAGATCGGCACCCGTTAAATCCGCCATCTGCAGGTTGGCCTGGCTCAAATCAGCCTGCCGCAACACACTTCCTTGCAGCGAGGAATGGGAGAGATTCACGCCAGCCCACAGAGCACCAGGCACCTCGATCTGATCCAGATTAATGCCGCTGAAGTCCCACCCCTTGAACTCCAGGCCCGCACCAGTGAGCCGTTCCAGAGCATCGTTTCGCGCCGGCGCATCACGCAACCCGGCTTGCTGGCAAGCCATGATCACGTTGTGGGCCTCCAGCATGTCCCGCTGACGCCGCTTTCCTCCTTCCAACACATAGAGAAAAGCGGCCGTCGTGATGCTGAAAGCCTCCAGATTGGCGATCGCCACCACACCCCCGGCATCTTGCAAAATGCAGCCGGGGGCAAAGCCCTGATCCCTGCAT
>JBJTUM010000201.1:0-2796 GCA_046080725.1 Cyanobium sp.
CCGCGCCCCTGGGCTTTGCGCCCCTTGGCAAGGAGGGCACACTGGGTTGTTCACGGGAGGGCCATGATTGGTTGGTTGCAGGGACAACTTCAGGATCCCTGGCAGCAGGCAAACCGCTTTGGGCTCCTGCTCATCTGCCAGGGCGTGGGCTACGAGGTGCAGGTGAGCCAGCGGCTTTGGGCCCAATTGCCCCCTCCTGGGGACCCCATCACCCTGCATGTGCACCACACCATTCGGGAGGACGGCTGGACCCTGTTCGGTTTTGAGAGCCGCCATGAACGGGAGCTGTTTCGCGAGCTCGTGGCCGTCAATGGGGTAGGTCCCCAGATGGGGCTGGCCCTCCTGGGGGCGATGGGGCTCGAGGAGCTGGTGGGCGCCATTGTGGAAGGCAACACAAAGCGCTTGAGCCAGGCCCCCGGCGTGGGCAAACGCACAGCCGAGAGGCTGGCCCTGGAGCTGCGCCAGAAGCTTCTGGATCGCTTCGCCACGCTTGCGGGCCCCGCCGGGCTCGCGATGGCCTCGGGAGGTGGCGATGGCCTCTCCGAAGCCCTTCCCCTGCTGGGCGATGAGCTTCAGAGCACCCTGATCGCCATGGGATACGACCGGATGGAGATTCACGCCGCCCTGAGGGCTGTGGCTGCCCAGGGATTGGATCCGACGGCGGATGGGGAGCGGTGGTTGGGCGATTGCCTGCGCTGGTTGTCGCGGGCTGCGGCTTGAGGGAGCGACAGCCGCACGGTAAAGTTGGCAATTAATTGCAAGAGCGCCGGGCGCTGACCATGCCGCTACCCACGATCCGTAAGCAGGAACTGATTAACAACCATCAGCAACACGGCACCGATACCGGATCTGTGGAAGTTCAGGTGGCGATCCTGAGTGATCGAATCAGCCAACTCAGCAGCCACCTTCAGAAAAACATCCACGACTTCTCCTCCCGCCAGGGTTTGCTGAAAATGATTGGACGGCGCAAGCGCCTTCTCGGCTACCTCCGCCACCAGAGCGAGGAGCGCTACGGCGCCCTGATCGAAAAGCTCGGCATTCGCGGCTGAGCGCCCATGGCCTCGGATCGGCGGCAACGCGCTGCCAAAGCCAAACAGGGACGGCAAAGCTCCTCCGGGAGCAAGAAGACAGCAATTCCCGATGCGGTGGCCAACAGAATGGCCCGCAGGATTGCGATCGCAACGGGCATCCCCTCCGTGCTGGGGATGGGCGTTTTTATCGCCAGCTATTTGCTGGTGAGCCGCCACATTCTCAATATCCCTCCCTCCACCACCTTGCTGGCCTCAGGGGCTTGTTTTCTCCTCGGTTTGCTTGGATTGAGTTACGGCGTGCTGTCGGCCAGTTGGGAGGAGGCTTCCGGCAGCCTGTTGGGCTTTGAACAGATCCCTGTCAATTTGTCCAGGGTGAAAGATTCTGTGCGAGCCCTTCGGGAGGGGTCTCAGACGGAAGGAAAGGGCCCCTCCTGAGTCGTGTTTAGAGCCTTCGGCCCGTCGCCTCCAGCAGGGAGGCCCGAAACTGGGCTGATTCCAGGGTGGTCAGGGCGGAAGCTCCATCACTCACGCAGAACTGATGGCCCAGTCGGACGTAGCGACTGGATCCCTCCGTCCCGACCTTGGCCACCACCGGTACCCGCTGAACGCCGAGGTCTTGATCGGGCCTGTGCCGCTGCAGACATTCCCGGAGCCGATGCTGAATGGCGATGTCACCGGCCTGGTTGACCGGCAGTTCCACCATCAGCAGGCGCAACTCCTCGATGCTGCAGCAATCGTCCACGATCACCTGCACCCGATCGTCCCGCCGATCCACCGACGCCCAGACCATCAAGCGGGCATCCACCATCAAGTGATCGGCTAGACGGCCATAACTCTTGGGGAACACCACGGCTTCACAGGTTCCGGTCAGATCTTCCAGTTGCAGCACAGCCATGCGATCCCCCTTTCGCGTGGTGACCTGACGGCAATCGGCCACCAGGGTCAGCAGGCTGATCTTTGCTCGATCCGGTTGCTCCTCCAGGCTCGCCAGCGAGATGGGGGCCAACAATTTGAGAGCCCCATTCCACTGCTTGAGGGGGTGATCGGAGAGATAGAACCCCACCACCTCCTTTTCCAGTCGCAGCTTGTCTGTAGGCGCATATTCCTGCACGGGGGCGGCTTTGGGGGCCAGGGAGGCTTCAGAAGAGGGCTGCATGCCAGCAGCGGAGGAACCGCCCAGCAGATCCAGCAAACTTCCCTGGCCGCTGGCCCGATCCCGGGCTCTGGCACTGGCCCATTCCTGCACTAGATCCAGGTCGGCCATCAACTGGGCCCGGTTCCCGCCAGGATCCAGGGCATCGAGGGCACCGGAGTGGATGAGGGCCTCCAGGGCGCGACGGTTCAATTGGTTGCCCGGGAGGCGATCGCAGAGATCGGCCAAGGAGGTGAAGGGCCCGTCCTGCCTTCGGCTTTCAATCAGCAGCCGAATCGCCCCCTCGCCCAGATTGCGAATGGCGGAGAGGCCAAACAGAATTCGATCCGCCACGGGCGTGAAATCCTCATCCGAGGCATTCACATCGGGCGCCATCACCTGAATGCCCATGGCATTGCAATTGGAGATGTAGCGCTGCACTTTGTCACTGTCGCCCGCATTCACCGTGAGCAAGGAAGCCATGTAGGCCACCGGGTAGTGGGCCTTCAGATAGGCGGTTTGATAAGTCACCGCTCCGTAGGCGGTGGAGTGGCTCTTGTTGAAGCAATATTCGGCGAACATCACCATCTGCTCAAACAGGCTGGTGGCCACCTGTTGATCCACGCCGCGCTC
>JBJTUM010000202.1:0-10064 GCA_046080725.1 Cyanobium sp.
GAAGGTGGTTCCAGTGAGCCAACCGCCAAGTGCCAGGTAGGCACAGGGGAAGAGCAACAGACCAGACCACCCCACGAAAACGAAGCGGTCGCGCTTGAGCCAGTCGTCGAGGATGTCGAACCATCCCCGAGCTGCTGGCGCGCGTCCTACAGCGATCGTCATGGGTAAAGGGCGTGGATTCAGCAGGTGTGAATACCCGCTGGGGTGTGTGTTACCGGGCGATGGTAACAACGTTCCTGTGGCTCTTGGGAAGGTCTACATGCCCTGACATCTGAAGGGTTTCTGATGGGAGTTCAGACTCTCCTGTCGGCAGCGCCCTCCTCACGCCAGGATGGAGTAACAGGTGTCAGATCCCATTCATGGTCACCAGTTCAACCAAGGCCTCCCAACCCCGTCTAGAGGATGATGAAGTTCTTGAGCAGCCAGTGCTGGGTTCAAGAAGGCTTTCCAACGTTCTCGTAGCCTTCGCAGTGACGTTGGGAGGTCTTGGATTCGTGCTTGCCAGTCTCTCGAGCCGACTGGGCAGGAACCTGGTTCCCCTTTTCTCTGTTGGCCATCTGCCGTGGGTGCCACAAGGTCTGGTTATGGGTCTTTACGGAGTCGCAGCTCTTCTTTTGGCCACCTATCTCTGGACGGTGATCACCTTGGATTTGGGTGGTGGCAGCAACCGCTTTGACAAACGCACAGGAGTGGCTCTGATTTCTCGCCAGGGTCTTCGCCAGCTGATCCAGGTGGAAGTGCCTTTAAGGGACATCCAAGCCGTCAAGGTTGAAGTTCGGGAAGGCCTCAGCCCCCTCAGGCGTCTCGCCCTGAGGATCCAGGGACGTCGAGACCTTCCTCTCAGTCGTATTGGAGAGCCCATCCCACTTGCTGAGCTTGAGTTTTCTGGCGCAAGCCTGGCTCGCTTTCTTGGCGTTCCTCTCGAAGGAATCTAATGCTTCTTCTCCCGACACTTGCCACAGAAACCTAACGAATCACCCAGTGAATCCATTTTCATCCTCTCTTTTGCTGGGGTTTCTTTTCATGCTTGCAGGCTGCGTGAAAGACCCACACGCTTCAGAAGTCAGCTGCAAATCATCGCGAATTCCATGTTTGTCAGGTACGGCGAGCGTTTCCCTGGAGACATCTAAAGGACCTATCATTCTTCAGCTTGATGGTTCGAATGCTCCGCTGACTGCTGGCAACTTCTTGGATCTTGTCAATCGAGGTATTTATAACCAGACCATCTTTCATCGCGTTGTCAAAACCCCCCTACCCTTCGTGGTTCAGGGAGGAGATCCAATCAGTTCGGATCCGAAAACGCCTGTTAGCGCTTATGGTACGGGCCAGTTTATTGATTCGGTGACTGGTGCCGCTCGTTATATTCCGCTGGAGTTCAGAATCAAATCCTCCAAAGCCCTTTCCTATGGAAATGAAATCGCTTCCTCAAATCTCTCCCTGCAACCCGCTTTGACCCATGCTCGCGGAGCTGTGGCAATGGCGCGATCTGCTGATCCCAACTCCGCTAGTGCTCAATTTTATATCGCCCTTGAAGCATTGCCCGAACTCGATGGTCGCTACGCCGTTTTTGCAAAGGTCGTTAGCGGGATGGATGTAGTGGATCAGCTTGAACAGGGCGACAAACTCATTCGTGCTACTCAGCTGAGGGACTAGGCGGGAACCCGACTTTCCGATCGATTGGCCTTTAGCCACTCCGTGTTGACACCTGACGCTCTCTCGAGAGCGACTCTGCCTGTGCGAGCAATTTCCAAAATCCCGTAGTGGGCTAGAAGCCGTTCAAGAGCCACCAGTTTGCCTGGGTCACCCACGACTTCCAGCGTCATGGCATCGTCGGCGACGTCTACGACCTTTGCTCGAAACACTTGCACTAGATCAAAAATTGCTGCTCGATTCTCTTTGTTTGCTGCAACTTTAAGGAGCATGAGCTCCCTTTCTACAGCAGGGATCCGGCTGAGATCAATCACACCAAGAACGTTGACTAGCTTGTTGAGTTGCTTGCTCATCTGAGCCAGTGTTCGGTCGTCCCCTTCGACGACCATGGTGAGCCTGGAGATCCCCCGTTGTTCCGCTGGCCCAACGGCCAGGCTTTCAATATTGAACCCTCGCCGCGCAAACAAGCCCGAGATCCGACTCAGTGCGCCTGATTCGTCTTCGACCAGTACCGATAGGGTGTGCTTCATGGATTTTTGAGAGTGCCCAGCACGCCTTCACGCTACGTGCTCATGTGCTGCAACCAAGCGATCACCACCTCATTGAAGACGTCTGCCCTTTCGTCGTGCGGGCAATGTCCGGATCCTGAGATCACGATGACAGGCAGATCCTTGCGAAATCTCTGGCACTGCCATCCCACTTGAAGTGGCACAAGAATGTCCTGTTCCCCCCAGATCAGCAGCATCGGGTGCTGAAGCCGCCGGAGCAGGTTTGGTGCTGTTGCCTTCACGGGCCTTAAGGCCATGGCCATGCTCATGGCCCGCAGGGATCGGACGGCTCCCTTCCGTCTGGCTGGACCACGGATCACTCTGTGCAACGGCCCGTCTTGAAGCACCGGTGCCCAGTAGGCCGTTTGGATCGCCCACTCCAACAACGGCGAGCGGGTTAGCAGGGGCACAAGCACTTCAAGGGGCAGGATTTTGCACAGCAGTTCCACGAGACTTCGCGTGCTCTTGCGTTTCCAGGGGGGCCGCCGCTCAGCGCCAGAGGCCTCGAGGGGAGACGCCATTAGCAGGGTGGGATCTGGCAGAGGTGTGGCAATCACCGCCCGCACTTCCTTTGGGAAGAACACGCTGCAGGTCAGGGCCACCAACCCACCGAGGGAGTGACCGACCAAGACCGCGGGTTTTTGAACCACCTCCTGGAGGAAGGCGTCGACCTGCCTGGCCCAGAGACGGTTGTCCAGCCGGAGGTTCCCGGGCTGGCTTGATGCTCCGAACCCTACGAGATCCAGACCATAGACACACCATCCAGCGGCTGCCAGAGCTGCTGCATTGCGCCGCCAATGTCCACAGCCGGTTGCAAATCCATGGATTAGCACGAGGGGAGGATGGTCGTGATCCCCAAGAACGCGCCAGTGGCACTGTTGCCCTCTCCACCACCATTCATGATGAAGTCCCCATTCCACATCCTCAGGGTGGGATTGGCGCTCCTTGGACTGACGGGATTTGGAGGAGTGGCTTGCTGCAGGAAACACAGACGGGTGCTGGCTAATGGAACGGGGGGGGAGTGATCCCAAAAGTGATTGTGGTGGTCCGTCCTTGACCGAGGGATCCGTCAGGTTTCAGACGGGAAGTGGGTTTTTCAACCCAGCGTCCCGACCTTCTAGGGATCTCGGGGTGCTTCTTGCACGCATCCTGGCCAAAACCCGACCCCTGCGGGTCTTGGATCTGATGGCTGGCTGTGGTCTCCGCTCCCTCCGCTATGGGCAAGAGGCCCAGGCTTGCTCCCTGCTGGTGAATGACGCCGACCCCGACCGTCTCCCATTGCTGAGGACCAACCTCTCTATGCAGGAAGGGCTTGGTTTGCTTCGCACTTCGGCTCAGAGCGCCCAGCGTCTTTTGGCCTCATGCCTGATGCAAGGGGAGCGGTTTGATCTGGTGGACCTGGATGCCTTTGGATCCCCAAATGCCCTTCTCCCTTTGGCGTTGGAGGCTGTGGCTCTGGAGGGTGTGATCTATGTGGCCAGCACCGATGGACGAGGATCCACCGGCCATGACAGGACTTCGGGCCTGCGCCGTTTTGGAGCTTCCGTGCGCTCCCACCCCGCAAGTTGGGAACTTGCTTTACGTCTCCAGATCGGGATCATCGCTCGTACGGCGTGGTGTCAGGGGCGTGGGGTGCAACCCATTTTTTCCTTCAGTGATGGACGGACCTTTCGAACGGCTGTGCGTCTTTGCCGACATCCGGTGCGGGCTGAGGAGCTGCAGTTGGGGCTCTTGGCGGTCTGTCATCGCTGTGGCGATCAGCAGGTTCAGCCCATGGGCACCCTCAAGCACTGGGAGAGCTGCCTCTGTTCGTCCCCAGGGTGGGCCGTGAGCGGCCCTCTCTGGATTGGGCCTCTTCAGCACTGTCCAACGCTGGAGGCCATGGCAGAGGAAGCCTGTACCATCCCTACCAGTCTGTCCAGAAAGGGTGCTCTGTTGCTGGCAAGACTGCAAAGTGACAGAGGGTCTCCAGCCCGTTGTTGGCCCAATGCTCTGATTGCCCGCCAGCTCCGGTCGTCCCAGATTCCCTTGAAGGATCTTGTGGTTCGCCTGCGGGCTGGGGGCTACGGGGCCTCAGCCAGTGGGGTGATGGCAGGACAATTGCGGAGTGATGCGCCCTGGAGCACCATCCTTGCCATGGCCGAGGAAATGGCAACAGGAGCTGCTAAATAGATAGCTCCCTTCCTTGTCGATCATGGCTTCGGAGATTTTTGGCACGGCTGCCCTGTTTTGGATTCTTATTCCGGTTGGCTTGTTGGGGGGGAGCCTGTTGCTCAAGGTGCTGAAGGATTGAGATCCTGTCCCCCTAGGGCACATGTCAGGCCTTTGCACGCCTAGGCTCAGCCCGCTTCGGTGCAAGGGTCATGCAGGTTCTGGTGGTGGGCGGCACAGGCACCCTTGGGAGGCAGATCGCCAAGAGGGCTTTGGAGGAGGGACATTCCGTGCGCTGCATGGTGCGGTCTCCAAGGAGGGCGGCGTTTTTGCAGGAATGGGGATGCGAACTGACCAGAGGAGATCTTCTCGATCTGGAAAGCTTGGCCTATGCCCTGGAAGGTCAGGAGGCTGTCATTGATGCTGCGACAGCAAGGGCTTCGGATCCCGGGTCCTGTTATTCCGTCGATTGGACAGGTCAGCAAAACCTTTTTCATGCGATGCAAAAATCGGGCGTCAAACGTCTGATTTTTTTCTCGCTCCTCAAGGCTGAGCAACATCCGGAAGTCCCTTTGATGGAGATTAAGGCGTGTTCAGAGAAATGGTTGATGGCTTCAGACCTGGATTACACGATTCTCCGCTGTGCTGCATTCATGCAGGGATTGATCAGCCAATTCGCGATCCCTGTTTTGGAAGGACAAACGGTTTGGGTTAGTGGTGTTCCAACACCCATTGCCTACATGAATACTCAGGACATGGCTCGGTTTGCTGTGGCAGCTCTCACCAGGTCGAAAACATCGAGGCAAGCCTTCCCAGTGCTTGGCTCCCGTGCTTGGACCACGGGGGAGATCACCCAACTCTGTGAAAGGTTTTCTGGCAAGGAGGCGCGGATTGTGCGGGTGCCCCCTGTATTTCTAGGGATGATGCGATCCGTGGCCAGTTTCTTCGATGCCAGCGTCAATGTGGCAGAACGATTGGCTTTTGATCGGGTCACGGGAGGAGGGGAGGCCCTGGATGCCTCCATGGATGAGAGCTATGCGGCTTTCGGACAGGATCCGGCAGAAACCACCTCCCTTGAGCAGTATCTCAAGGAGTACTACGACACCATTCTCAAGCGCCTCAAGGACATGGAGGCTGATCTTGACAAGGACGCCAAGAAGAAACTGCCATTCTGAAGCCCAAGCCCTATGGTTCTTCTGTACTATTGACGAGTTTTCGTTCGCTCCTGTGTCCATCTCTCAGATCAAAAATCTTCAGCGGCGCCTGAGCCTGCTGGAGCAAGAAGCCCTGCTTGAGGTCAACCGGGCCTGCGGGCATGAGCTTTGGCAACGTTTGGGATTTGATGCTCTGGATGCGATTGAGGATCCTGAGCGCCGTGCGCGGGCCAATTATTACTTCGGTCAGTTGCACACAGCACGTCAATTGATTGAGGTGCTGGCCTGAGCCAGCAGCCTCGCGAGGCGATCCTCCTCTTTAGGGTCCACAGGTCGCCACTGACCCTCGTTCAGTCCGGAAAGGCTGAGGGGAGGGCCACCATCGTTGAGGTCGATGGCCACCCGAATGAGCCGCAAGGTGGGCAGGCCAACCGCTGCGGTCATCCGTCGGAGTTGCCTGTTGCGCCCCTCCTGAAGGGACACCTCCAGCCAGCTCGTGGGAATGGCCAGACGGGTGCGAATGGGAGGATCCCTCGGCAACCAGGGGGGGGTGGACAGAGCCTCAACCCTCGCCTCCAGGGTGAGGCGGCCTTGGATCCTCACCCCCTTTCGCAGCTGCTTCAGCTGGGCCTCGGACGCCACCCCTTCCGCTTGAACGTGGTAAGTACGCCAGTGCGCCAGCGGGGCTGACTCAGCCGAGCTTGCAATCGGCCTTGGGAGGTAAGAACTATTAATCCCTCGCTATCGGCGTCCAGCCGTCCCACCGCGTAGACCTCGGGGATGGGGATGAATTCCGCGAGGGTGCCCCAGCGACTTCCAGGCTCAGGGGTGAACTGGCTCAGCACCCCATAGGGCTTATGGAACAGGAGGGTTGTCAGGGCTCGCTGAGGGGTGGGCTTGGCCCCCTACAGTAGGAACTGTCGTTTGTTTGACTGATTTCTCCGCATGATCGAAACGTCTGGTGTGATTGAAAAAGAACAAGGAAATGGTTTTTACCTCGTAACTCTTGAGCAACCAGCCGGACACCAGTGTCTGTGCAGGGCTGCAGGCAAACTCACCAAGTTTCGAATCAAGTTGCTTGCGGGCGACAAGGTGTTGGTGGAAATCAGTCCCTACGACCTCACGCGGGGCCGCATCACCTACAGGGAGAGGAATGCCGGAGCGGCCAATCCTCGCCCAGCAGGCAATCGACCGGGTGGACCGAGAAGGCGGTGATTGCCTAGCTCAATAGGGCCTCGATGGCTTGGCGAAACTCGCTTCGCTGTTTGACCCCTTGCCATTGATTCTTGAGTTCTTTGTTCATAAATAATTGGACGGTTGGAGTGCCAGTGATGCCCGCCTGCTCAGCAATCTCCTGATCGGCTTCAATGTCAATTTCCACACCCTGAGCTTTTCCATCCAGATCGGCCAAAACACGTTTGAGCTGGGGCTTCAACACATGACATGGACCACAGGTTGGGGAGGTGTAAACCACCAATAGGGGTTTGGAACTTTCGTGATAAATCCGTCGCAGTGCATATGCACCTTTTTGCCACAGTGCTTCTGTGGAGTAGTTTTCAGCGTCGCTCGTGGCCGTTCGCACTGGAGTGCCTGAGAGTTCTGGCTCAATGCTTTGTCGGGCCACCATTACCGCTAATTGATGGTGGCTGAGCCAGCGTTCCGCAGCCAGGGCCGCCTGACAGCCGCTTCCAGCAGCCGTAACGCCCTGTCTCCCTTCCGCATCTGCCACATCTCCAGCAGCAAAAACTCCTTCTCGAGAGGTTTCTGGTCTGCCGGGACGATTGAGGAGATACCCCTGCCCATCCAGTTCTAGTTGGCCTTTGATGAGATCCGTGTTTGGCGTATGTCCAATCGCGTAAAAAAGGCCGCGAACTTCTAAGGTGCTATGGGCATCTGTCGTTCGATCGCGAAGCGTTAAATTCTCCAACCAGTCTTCGCCATTGACATCGGCAACCTCCGAATTCCAGTGCACCGTGATGGCTGAATTGGCCAATACACGGTCAGCCATGGCGGCACTGGCCCGCAACTGATCACTGCGAACAATCAGATGCACATGACTTCCGTATTTGGTCAGATAGACAGCTTCCTCACAGGCAGAGTCTCCTCCTCCCACTACGGCCAGCTCTTCCTGCCGGAATTGCGGTGTGGCTCCATCACAGATGGCACAGGCGCTGATGCCGCGACTCCAGAATTTCTCTTCTTGGGGAAGATGTAAGCGGTTGGCGCTGGCACCTGTGGCCAGAATGACAGCTTGGGCATGGATGGTCTCCCCATCAGACGTGTCGACTGAGAAGGGATGGTTGGTTAGATCGAGGCGCACCGCATCCGCTTCCACCAATTGGGTGCCCCAACGCAGTGCCTGGGCGCGGCAGCGATCCATCAGTTCAGGGCCAAGAATGCCGTCAGGAAAGCCCGGGTAATTCTCCACATGGGTGGTGGTCATGAGCTGGCCACCAGGGATGCCGCCTTTTACAAAGCCTGTGATCAGAAGAGGCGAGAGGTTGGCACGGGCCGCGTAGATGGCCGCTGTGTAGCCAGCAGGCCCGGACCCGATGATCACCAAGTTCTGGAGGGAGGAAACGCCCTGCGGGTTCATGGGCCAACGCGGAGTGACTACGTGTTAAGCCTAAACAGTGTCGAGAGTCATGTGGCCCCCAAAAGCCTCTGGAGCCAAAATGGAGGCGGGAGATTTTAAGAGTTTCTTCAGATTTCTAGGAGTCCGTCCGTTTCTGGGCGCTCTGAGCGAAGGTTGGAAGGCACCATGAGGGCCGTATTTTTGATGAATTCAGGGTGGGCTTCCAGGGAAACCAGCCATTCCCGAAACTCCTCCGTTAGTGCATAGCTGTCCTCAAATCGCTCAAAACCATCAAGAGTTGCCCTGCGGGCCAGGGCCCAACACACAGCAACGGTGACCCGTCGATGCACGGAGGCGTCCATATTCAGCGATCGACTCCGGTGGATTATGCCTGATCGTCTGTTCTGCCAGGGTGTTGTCGGGTACAAAAACTCTTATCTGTTTTCTTCTGGCCTAGGCATGAGTTGATTTTATGCGTTTGCCTCGGCATGGTTCAGCAGCAATTCTTCCACTTCCCTCATGCCTTCGCTGGCCTGCTGGCGGGCCCTTGAGAAATCCCCATGGGCCTCATTTTGCAGCGCCTCGCCGATGCGGTCGAGAAGGGCCTCTCTTTGCTCACTAAGAAGAACAAGAATTTCCTTTTCAATTAAATGACGAATTGCCACGCTGCGCAGGTTGTTTTTTCTGGCCTCAGCAAGGGTTCCCTGAACAACTTCCTCCACAAAGAGACGCTGCACTTCGCGACTACGGAGAAAACTCTCCAATGCATTGATCGTGCCATCCACCACTGTGCGCTCCACTTCGGCAGGCTCACTGGAAAGTTTGAATTCCCAATCCAGGTGTCGCCGCTGCCAGCCTTGCTGATTAAGGCTAGGCATCACCATCTGGGAAAAGCTGTCTACAGCGATTTCATAGGTTCTCTCCGCCACCCGCTCGCACCAGGACTGTCCGTGACTCGAGAGTTGCTGCTCCACCTCTTCCCGATTGACGTTATGCCCCCCATGGTGGCTGTGGCAGTAGCCATTGGGGCAATCCAGGGCAGATAGAGCCATTTGAGCAGCGATTTCGATCAGCAACTCATGCCTAACCACGCCCTGAGGGTAGCGGTTGATTCCTTGGAAAATCTCCATCTTTCGACGGCCGAGGTGGGGGACTGCGCACAAATGGGCGGGATGAGTTGCCTCCGATGGCCAGTCAGGTCTAAGGAGGTGGGGATTGGCCCTTTCTCTGACGGGATGAAACTGCTCGTACCTCGTGAGTCTTCGGCGGGCGAGAAGCGCATCGCCGTAACTCCCGAAACTGTTCGGCGACTGCAGAGCCACCACATCCACCTTGAAGTGGAGCGAGGAGCTGGAGACGCCGCAGGCTTCCCTGACGCCCTCTTTAACGCCATCGGAGCTTCCGTGGTGGACAGTGATGGCCTCGACTGGGCGGGGGCGGATGGCGTGCTCTGCGTTCAGCCCCCCTCTCCGTCTTCCTTGGAGAGGATGCGAGAAGGATCCCTGCTGGTGGGTTTGCTCTCGCCCCATGGTGCCCAGGATCTGACACGACTCCTGAATCAACGCTCCATCTCCGCCATCGCCCTGGAACTGCTGCCACGCATCAGCCGAGCCCAGTCCATGGATGTGCTTTCCTCCCAAGCCAACATTGCTGGCTACAAGGCCGTGCTTTTAGCGGCGGCCGAGCTTGATCGTTATGTGCCCATGCTCATGACGGCTGCTGGCACCATCCAGCCCGCCAGAGTGTTGATCCTTGGTGCCGGGGTGGCAGGACTTCAGGCCCTGGCGACGGCCCGCAGACTGGGTGGGGTCGTCTACGTTTCAGATGTGCGGGCTGCCGCCAAGGAGCAGGTGGAATCTCTGGGCGGCCGCTTTCTGGATCCCCCATCTGAGCAGGACCTTCCTACCGAGAAAGGGGGCTATGCCACCCAGGCCTCAGAAGCCTTTCTTGCGGCCCAGAGGCAGCAGCTCGCCGAGCAGCTGGCCC
>JBJTUM010000203.1:0-8504 GCA_046080725.1 Cyanobium sp.
GCCCAAAGCCGCCAGTTTTTCGGGCGTTGTGCGGCCTGCGGGAGCTGGAATTCCCTCGTTGAGCAAGTTCAACAAGCTGGAAGGGAAGGGCGCCCTGATCGATTCCGTCCGCCCCCCGAGGGCGTTGTTGCCGTCCCTTCCCCCAGGCGATCCACGCCGATCCAGGATCAGGGCAGCCCACCCCTCGCCCGGCTGGATACGGGGTTCAGTGAGCTGGATCGGGTCTTGGGGGGCGGTCTTGTGCCAGGGGCTCTTGTCCTGCTGGGAGGCGATCCGGGAATCGGCAAATCCACCTTGCTCCTTCAGGTGGCTCAGGCCATGGCCAGCCATTGCAGCGTCCTGTATGTGAGCGCGGAGGAGTCCGCCCAGCAGGTGCGGTTGCGGTGGCGCCGCCTTGTCAGCCCGTCCCACCAAGAGACAGCGTCCCCGTCGGCCAACAGGTTTGCCAAAGAGCCTTCCTCGTCCGCTGGAGGGCTCCATCTTTTGGCGGAAACTGATCTGGATCGGGTTCTTGAGGAGCTGGAAGGTCTGCGGCCGGAGGTGGCTGTGGTCGACAGCATCCAAGCGCTCCATGACACCAACCTCAGCAGCGCTCCAGGCACGGTGGCTCAGGTGCGAGAGTGCGCCGCGGCTTTGCAACGACTGGCCAAACACCATGGGGTGGCCCTCGTGCTGGTGGGCCATGTCACCAAGGAAGGGGCCTTGGCGGGGCCCAAGGTGCTGGAACACTTGGTGGACGCGGTGTTGACCTTCGAGGGTGACCGCTTTGCCAGCCACCGCCTTCTGCGGGCCGCGAAGAACCGCTTTGGGGCCACCCATGAGCTGGGGGTGTTTGAGATGCGCGATGGGGGCCTGGCGCAGGTCACCAACCCCAGCGAACTGTTCCTTGGGGGTGGGGAGCCCAGCTCCGGCACGGCCACCATCGTGGCCTTCGAAGGCACCCGGCCCCTGGTGGTGGAGCTGCAGGCCCTGGTGAGCACGTCCAGCTACGCCAGCCCAAGGCGTACGGCAACGGGCATCGGCACCAACCGCTTGCACCAAATTCTGGCGGTCATCGAAAAGCACCTCGGCTTGCCCCTGTCGCGTTTTGATTGTTATCTCGCGGTCGCGGGCGGGCTGCAGGTGGATGAGCCTGCAGGGGATCTGGGAGTGGCGGCAGCCGTGGTAGCTAGCTACCGGGATCTCACCCTGCCATCGGGCACGGTGCTCATCGGTGAGTTGGGATTGGGTGGACAGCTGCGGCTGGTGGGTCAATTGGAGCAGCGCCTCCAGGAGGCCAGCCGCCTGGGATTCACCCGAGCCATCGTTCCCAGCGGGACGGGCTTAGGCACGGCGGAAACAGCCTTAGGACTGCAGCTCCTGGAGTCATCCAGCCTTGCTGAGGCGATGGTGGGAGCTTTGGGGGTGAACCCAGCCGAGGAATAGCTCTGGATACGAGGAGCCGGCCGTGTGGCAATTTAGAAGTAAATGTCCACATTCCCCCGGCCCGTGGTCTTTAACCAGTTTTGAGCTTCAATGTAATTATTGGGTGCTAATCGGATTGCCTTGGCCCAGCAATCCGCGGCAAGGTCAAAGCAGCGGTCGGCTTCATCCGCATCGCCCTTCTCTTGCGCAAGGGAGCCAAGATGGTGATGGATCACAGCCATGTTATTGAGAGCCTGCGGCATTTTGCTGTTGAGATCGAGTGCCTGTGTATAAAAATCAAGGGCCTTATTGTGATCTCCATTGCTGGTAAACACCAGGGCCATATTATAAAGAATAAAAGCACGATCATTGGGATCCTCTTCAAGCTTCAGGGCTTCCTCGTAATTGTCAAGGGCCTCGGCATATTCCCCGTCGCCCTGGGCGCTCATCCCGTCGCGGTAGTAGGCAAAGGCTTCCTTGGCCCTGCGATTGGTTGGCAGCACCTTAAGAATCAGGTCGGCCATCACGGTGAAGCTTTTATCGATGAAGTTGTCGTTGCGCTGGGAGCGGGGCACGGCGCCAAAGTCGTCCTTTTCCCATCCTGCCTGTTCGGCCTGCCACCTGTTGACCCTGGACAGCTTGCCTAGGGTGAAAAGGCTTCATAGGGATCTTTTGCCCTCCTCGATCTCCAGCACTACCCACGCGTCCGATGTCTCCATGACGGAGGCGGTGGGTTTGTTGCTCGATGTGGAGGGGATGAAGTGCGGGAGCTGTGTCCGGTCTGTGGAGCAACGACTCCAACAGCAGCCTGGGGTCAGGCAAGCCAGTGTGAATTTGCTCACCCGCACCGCCTGGGTGGAGCTGGAAGGGGGCGAAAAAAGGCTGGAGCCCCTCCTCAGCAGTCTGCGCAGCCTGGGATTCGAAGGCAAGCTGAGGCAGGACGGCGATGATGGGGTGTCCAGCCGCCGAGAACGGCTGCGGCAGAAAAGCTGGTGGGAACGCTGGCGCCAGCTTCTGGTCGCGCTGCTCCTTGTGGTGGTCTCTGGCCTCGGCCACTGGGCGATGACAATGCCCGAGGCCTGGCCCCCTGCTCTGGCCCCGTTTCAGGCCCCCTGGTTCCATGGTTTCATCGCCACGCTGGCCTTGGCAGGTCCGGGGCTACCCATTTTGCGATCAGGATTCCGATCCGCCCTTTCTGGCCATCCCGGCATGGACAGCCTGGTGGGACTTGGCATGGGAAGTGCCTACCTCGCCAGTGCGGTGGGATGGCTTTGGCCGCAGAGCCAGCTTCCCTGTTTTTTCAACGAGCCCGTGATGCTGCTCGGCTTTGTGTTGGCTGGCCGATTCCTTGAGGAGCGTGCGCGCTATCGCAGCTGTCGTGCCATCGAAGACCTGGCCTCCCTGCAGCCTGAAGAGGCCTTGCTCCTGATGGATGAGGGGCCTCCTCGTGCTGTGCGCTCCGGGGGCTTGCGGCCTGGCGATCGCATCCTCGTGCTTCCCGGGGATCGACTTCCTGTGGATGGGGTGGTGCAAAGCGGCTCTTCCGCCGTGGATCGCTCGGCCCTCACCGGAGAACCCCTTCCCCTGGAGGCTGCGGCAGGCACCGAGCTGGATGCGGGCGGCTTGAATCTGGAAGCCCCCCTGGTGGTGGAAGCGAGCCGCTGCGGCCGGGAGACGGCCATCGCTCGGATCGTGCAGCTGGTGGAACGGGCCCAAGCGCGCAAGGCTCCCATCCAGGGGCTAGCTGATCGGGTGGCGGGCGGGTTCACTCGGTTCGTTCTCGCGCTGGCCGCCGCCACCTTTGTCTTCTGGTGGCTCTGGGGATCGAGGCTCTGGCCCTGGGTGCTGCATCCTTCCCATGGCGGGATGGTTGGTCATGCCGCCCATCTCGGCCATGGCCCAGGAGTGATGGGAACCTCCCCGTTCGGCCTGGCCATTGAACTGGCCATCTCCGTGCTGGTGGTGGCCTGTCCCTGTGCCCTGGGTCTGGCTACCCCCACGGCCATCAGCATGGGCAGCGCCTTGGCGGCTCGCCGAGGTGTGCTTTTCCGCGGGGGGGATGCGATCGAAACGGCGGCCCAACTCGGCGCCATCGTGTTTGATAAAACCGGAACCCTCACTGTGGGAAGGCCCATGGTGACCTCCCTTGAGCCCTTCTCCCAGACTCCGCAGGACCAGGGCCATTCAGGGCTGGATGGCCTGTGGATGCTCCAGCTTGCGGCAAGCCTGGAGCAGCAAAGCCGTCACCCCTTGGCCCATGCTCTCCTCCAGGAGGCCCAACACCGAACCCTGGAGCTCTTGCCTGTGGTGGAGAGCAAAACCCATCCTGGCCAGGGGGTGGAGGGTCGGTTGGTGGGATTGAGCGAGTCCGTCCGGGTGGGTCGGCTCTCCTGGTTGCAGGAGCAGGGTCTTTCCTTGCCAGATTCTGCTTCTGCCTTGATGGCAGCTGGCCCCCTGTCTCAAGCCACCCTCGTTGGGGTAGGGGAGGGGGAACGGGTTTTGGGGTTGATCGCCGTTGATGATCAGCCCCGCCCCGATGCCCGGGAGAGCTTGGAGGCTCTCCGCTCCCGGCACCTCATGTTGGGTCTGTTGAGTGGCGACAGGGAGGCCAGTGTGCGTCACCTAGCGGCCCAGGTGGGCCTCAACGAGGATGAGCTGGCTTGGAGTCTGCGCCCTGAAGAGAAGGTGCAAGCCCTCTTCCGTTGGCGTTCCCAGGGCCCTGTTGCCATGGTGGGCGATGGCATCAATGACGCCCCCGCCCTGGCGGCGGCGGATCTGGGGATCGCCGTAGGCACAGGCACCCAGATTGCTCAGGACTCAGCGGATGTGGTGGTGATGGGAGAGCGGCTCTCCGACGTGGTGAACGCGCTCCAGTTGGCCCAAAGCACGATGGCCAAGGTGAGACAGAATTTGGCCTGGGCCTTCGGCTACAACCTGATTGTGCTGCCCATTGCCGCTGGAACCCTTCTCCCAGCCTTCGGCCTTCAGCTGACCCCCCCCCTTGCCGCTTTGCTGATGGCCTTGAGTTCCATCACGGTGGTGGTCAACGCCCTCCTGCTCAGCTATGGCCACTAGGGGATGTCTCGTGGTGCTGGAAGGCATCGACGGCTGTGGCAAAACCACCCAGATTCAAGCCCTGAGCGAATGGTTGCCGTACAGCGGTCTGCTTCCTGCCCATGCAAACGTGGTGGTGACCCGAGAGCCCGGGGGCACGGCCTTCGGTCAGGCTCTTCGCGAACTCCTTCTTCACCCCCCCTCTCATCAGGTGCCAGGGGAGAGGGCGGAATTGCTCCTCTACGCCGCCGATCGAGCCCAGCATGTGGTGGAGCGGATCTTGCCTGCTCTGGAGGCGGGCCACTGGGTGCTCTCCGATCGCTTCAGCGGCTCCACCGAGGCCTACCAGGGCCATGGTCGGGGGCTCTCCCTCGAGGCGATCGGCCAGTTAGAGACCTTTGCCACCGCTGGCGTGGAGCCTGATCTCACCCTCTGGCTGGACGTTGCCCTCCGGGAGGCCCTGCAGCGGCGCCAGCATCGGGGAAAAGATCGAATGGAAGCGGAAGGGGAGGCGTTCCTCCAGAGGGTGCAGCAGGGTTTCGCTGTCTTGGCCCAGCGGCCTTCCTGGTGTCGTGTGGAGGCCACAGGCGATGTCTGGGTGGTCACCCAGAGGTGCCGCCAAGCCCTGCTGGAACGCTTTCCCCTCCGTGGCCCACCACTACCCCATGGCTGACGTCCCTCTTTTTGCTGACCTGGTGGGCCAGACCCTCGCCGTTCAGCTCCTGCAGGCGGCCATCCAGCGGTGCCGGCTCTCACCGGCCTACCTATTTGCGGGGCCCGATGGTGTTGGCCGGCGCCTGGGGGCCCTCCGGTTTCTGGAGGGGATACTGACGGGTGGCAGCAGGGATGGGGGACTCCGCCGGCGCCTGGCCCAGGGGAATTTTGCCGATCTTCTCTGGATCGAGCCCACCTACCTTCATCAGGGGCAGCTGGTGCCAGCCTCTCAGGCGGAGGCCCAAGGAGTCAGTCGCCGCACTCCTCCCCAGATCCGCCTCGATCAGGTGAGGGAGGTGGGGCGATTTCTGGCCCGCCGCCCGATCGAATCCCGCAGGCCCTTTGTGGTGATCGAAACCGCTGAAGCCATGCCCGAGGCTGCGGCCAATGCCCTGCTGAAAACCCTTGAGGAACCCGGGGATGGGCTGCTGATCCTGATCAGTGCTGCTCCGGAGCGGCTCCTGTTCACGATCCGCTCACGCTGCCAGTCCATCCCCTTCCATCCCCTCTCCCCCACCCAGATCGCTGAGGTTTTCGCCAAGTCGTCTTCCTCTCTACAGAGTGCCCCTCCGCAAGATTCCCCAGCCCTTCTGGCTCTGGCAGGGGGGGCGCCCGGTGCGCTCCTGGCCCATCGCCGGGAATGGGATCGTTTGCCAGAGGGATTGGCCGCACGGCTTCAGGACATGCCCACCAATCCTTTGGGCGCCTTGGATTTAGCCCGAGAGGTGAGCGAGGGGTTGGAGGGAGATCAGCAGCTCTGGATCCTCAATTGGTGGCAAACCTGGCTGTGGCAACAGCACCGCAATCCAGACCACATGGCCCGGTTGGAGGTGCTGCGGAAGCATCTCCTTGGCCATGTGCAACCTCGTCTGGCCTGGGAGGTCACCCTGCTGGAGCTGGGGCGCCTGGCCAAAAGCCCCTGATTGGCAGGTGTTTGGTGAGGATGGTTCAGGAGGCCTGGCGGAATTCCGCCATCAGGGGCACCAGCTCGGGCAGTTGCTCTTCCGTCGGTAGCTCAAGGCAATAGCCCGCCCCATAAACGGTTTTGATGAAACGGGGCTTGCGTGGATCAGGCTCCAGCTTGGTGCGCAGGTGGCGCACATGAACACGAATGGTCTCGATGTCATCGTCCGGTTCATAGCCCCACACCTCCTTGAGAATTAATGAAGGCGCCACGGTCTGACCGTGGCGTTGGAGCAAACAATGGAGCAATTCGAATTCCAGATGGGTGAGCCGCACGGGGAGGTCAAACCAGATGGCCTCAAACCTTTCTGGAACCAGGGTAAGGCAGGAAAAACTGAGGATTTCGTTGTGTTTGGTTGAGAGAGGAGCCCTTTCACTGCGACGCAAGAGTGCCTTCACGCGCACCATGAGCTCTTCCAGGTCGAAGGGCTTAGTGAGATAGTCGTCTGCTCCGGAATTAAAGCCGCTCACTTTGTCTTTTGTTCCCCCAAGGGCCGTGAGCATGAGAATGGGGATTCGGGCCGTGCGTTCATCGCGCCTTAGCCTTTGGCAGAGGGTGAGACCATCCACCTTCGGAAGCATGAGATCGAGAAGAATCACATCTGGGCTGTATTGGAGCGCTAGGGCCTGGCCTTTGATCCCATCCTCCGCCCGCTGCACGTTGAAGCCCCCATGCTCGAGATGGCCAGCCACCAGGTCACGCATGTCGCTGTCATCTTCAACGAGAAGAATGCAGGGTTTCATGGAAAATCGAGGCTTGCGGAGGGGATAAGGAAGGATGGAGCGAGCACCAGCCTGAATGCTTATTTTGCGGTGATTATCGGAATTTGGGGGAGATCCGAAAGATTTTGGTGCGAACCCCCCTTGCACCTTGGGAGCTGGGTGCGGCTTGTTCTGGTGGACAAACAAAACTCCCCGGGCGGGATTCGAACCTGCGACCAATCGGTTAACAGCCGACCGCTCTACCGCTGAGCTACCGAGGATTGACGTCCCTGAATGGGACAATTGACCTTACCCGCCCCCCCCTCCCGTGGGCAAGAGGCTCGCCACCAGCTTTGTCCCTGATTGCCAAGGTCCGACTCTGCCAAGTTCGATCCGGGCTGCCCCGTCGCAATCGTTGAGTTCCTCGAGCCGGTGGGTGATCCATAGGGCGGTCAGGGGACCTTGGCCCTGGCGGCAAAGCCCGCGAATCAGGGCGACCACGTCTCGCTGGCTCTCGGGATCTAGGAGGGCTGTGGGTTCATCGAGCAGGAGCAGGGTGGCTTCGGCCGCGAGGGCCCCTGCGATGGCCAGGCGCTGCTTCTGGCCTCCACTGAGGGTGTGGATCGGGCGGGGGGCCATCCCCTGGAGGCCCACCAGGGTGAGGAGCTCCTCCACCCGCCTCTCTCCAAGCTGGGGGTTCAGGGTTTCCGGTAGTCCCAACTGAAGGTCACTGCCACAGGTGGGCATCAGCAGTTGGTGATCGGGATTTTGAAACACCATTGCTGGATGCAAGGGGGTGAGAATGGTTCCCCGGCTCGGTAGAAGCAGTCCGGCGATCAATCGCAGGAGTGTGCTTTTGCCACTGCCATTGCTTCCCACAAGCATCCAGAGGCCAGGTCTGGGGATCTGAAGACAACAGTTTTGAAGGGTTGGCCGATCGGGATCCCAAGCAAAATCCAGGCCTTCCACAACCAAGGGAATTTCGCCGTGGCCAGCGGAGGCAGACATGCTTGTCTCAACCACCTCACCCTTCAAAACTGAATCCGGGTCGCTTGCCGCTGCCGCCAACAGTTGATTTTTCAAAGATTTGGACGGCTACCACTTCCGAAGTGAGAAGGCGGATGCGCTTCTGGGGATCTTTTTCACAGGTGAGCTCCAGCAGTTTTGGGGTTCCGCCTTCGAGCACCCGGCCGATCTCTTCGTACAGGGCCTGGGCAGGCTCCAGCTCCTTGCGCTGCACCGAAATGGGCATGGGGGTGAGGCGGAGAGAAAGCTCAACGACGTACATGGCAGAAACGGGCGCCACTCCACTCTGGCGGAAGGGCATCCCAAAAATGAGAATCCATCAGCCAGCTTTCCATCGTTGCCGAGCAGAAGGAAGGGAGGGCTTTCTCGCCGCCTGGTGAGCACTTTTGCTCATTTGCCCCTGGATCGATCGCCCGGTTGCGCACCAGCCGGCATCACCCCTTACCATTTCAAACGTAACGCTTCGTAAAGCAGCTCCCATGACGATCGCTGTAGGACGTGCGCCAGCAGCTCGGGGATGGTTCGACATCCTCGACGACTGGCTCAAGCGCGACCGCTTCGTTTTCGTGGGGTGGTCTGGTCTGTTGCTCTTCCCCTGTGCCTACCTGGCACTTGGCGGTTGGCTCACTGGAACCACCTTC
>JBJTUM010000204.1:0-3832 GCA_046080725.1 Cyanobium sp.
CTCGTCCTGGGGGCCAAGGCAGGTGAGCCCGCCGCTGATGTGCAGATGGAGATCGGAGTGGATGTGCACCCCGGGCATGGTGGTGACGGCCTGGCGGAGGGTCTCGGCCGTCACCAGGGCCTCCGGAGCGGGAGTGTCTACCAACAGAAGGGCAAATTCCCCATCCCCCAGTCGCCCAGCAAAGTCTTTTTCGCTGAGAAATTGCCGCCCCATCTTGCAGAGATCAGCCATCAGCTCATCGCCAGCATGGTGCCCCCTGCGATTGTTGATGGCACGGAAATTATCGATATCAAACAACAGTAGAGACAGCTGCTTTTGTTCTTCTCGCGCCCGGGCACACTCCCCCTCGGCAATGCGTAGGAATTGCTGGCGTATGGGCAGGCCTGTTACCGGGCAGAGGAACCGTTCCCGCCGCAGATCCAGCTCCCGCATCACCAGCTGCGACAACAACTCCAATTCACGGATCTGGACAGGTGTCGGCTGCATCGGTCGGCAATCGATCACACACAGGGTGCCGAGATTGTGACCTTTCTTGCTTCGCAGCGGAGCTCCGGCGTAGAAGCGGATCAGGGGCTCAGAAACCACGAGGGGATTGCTGCAAAACCGTTCGTCCTCCAAGGCATTCGGCACCACCATGACCTCATCAGCCAGGATCGCGTGGGCACAGAAGGCCACCCCTCGCGGGGTTTCACGAACGTTGAGACCCTTCTCCGCAAGAAACCACTGCCGGTCGCTGGTCACCAAGGAGATGGCCGCCATGGGCACCCCAAAAATCAACTGGGCCAGCTCCACCAGGCGATCGAGATGAATGTCGCTATCGCCGCCCACCAAACCGAAACGTTCCAAGTCGCGCAGCCGTTGCTCCTCATCGCCGGGGATGGGGAAATCGCTGACGCACAAGCCTGAGAGATCGGTGGCCATAAGGCCTCTCCACACACTCCAACCCTAGGAGCACCGGCAGAGCCCACCTCGAAGCCGCCGCAACCTGCAGCGAATCAGGGCCTCAAGGAGTGCGCACAATCTCCACCAGATCCGCCCGTCGGTGCTGATCCAGGTCTTGCAGATGGCGGCGCTCGGCGTAGTAGTCGGCCTGCAGGCGCAGGGCATCATGGTTGAGCTCTTCGAAGAGCTCCTGCAGGCGTTGTTCCATGTCGGCCGCAGGGGCAGAGGGGTTGGCTGGAGGGGTGTCGATCTCCAGGAGCCGGGCCAGGCATTGCTCCAGGGTGTGGAGCCGTTGGGCGTTCCAGGTGTCAAGCAGATGCCGACAGCGCTTCTCTGCCGAGAGGCGCGCCCGGCTGGCGATGGCGCCACGGAGGTGGAGGAGGGGCTGGTGGAACGATTGCCGCTGCAGCTCGCCAGGTTCGAGCAGGGGCATGAACCGGTCCAAGCCAGCGCCCAGGGACCCGGTGTCGTCCATGGCTAGTTGGTTGGTAAGCAGCTGCATCACAGGAATATCTCCCAGCTCGGCCCCCTCATCGGTTCCCCGGCTGATGGCCTCGATGCGCGGAGCGCCGAGATGGGCTTCCTCCAGCTCGGTGATGGCGGCCCAGAGGCGGCGATGGTGGTGCAGGCAGAAATCCTTCTGTTCCCAACTTCGCAGGTGCTGCCTGATCTCCGCCCGGAGGTGGGGGCAATGGAGATAGAGCTGAAGAATTTCAGCCTCAGCCCTCTCCTGAATCCCCGCCGTTGAAGGGGTGTCCCAGCGGCTGGCGCGTCCGTGCCAGCGCTGGCCCTTCACCTGTTGCCGCAGATCATTTTCCAGCTGCAAGGTGAGGCGGGCCTGCCCCCCGGAGAGGCGCTCGGCCACTTTCTGGAGATAGCGGCTGCGCACGGCGCTCTGGGGCAGCTTGCCCAACACGGCCACCAGGGCCGCCACCGCCTGTTGAAATTGATCGTTGCGCGACAGATCCCGCCCCGCTAGCACCTGGTCGATCTGCCAATCCAGCCAGAGGGGGGCTCCATCCAGCAGGGCCCGATAGTTGCCAGCCCCCTGCGACCGCAGATACTCGTCGGCATCCTTCCCTTCAGGGAGTTGCAACACCCGCAAGTCCACCTGGCCCTGCAGCGCCAGATGTTCCACCTCCCCGATGGCCCGCTCCGCGGCGCGCACGCCAGCCCTGTCGGCATCGAAGTTGAGCACCAGTCGCTTGCTGTCGCAGCAGCGGCACAGCTGGGTGATCTGCTGACGGCTCAGGGCCGTGCCCAGGGCAGCCACCGCCTGGGTGATGCCGGCGGCATGGAGGGCGATGGCATCGAAATAGCCCTCCACCACCACGGCCTGATCTGCCCGGCGGATGGGATCGGCTGCCCGGTCGAGGGCAAACAGGTGACTTCCCTTGGCAAACACCTCCGTTTCCGGGGAGTTCAGATACTTGGGCTCGGCCCCATCAAGGGAGCGACCGCCAAAGCCGATTACCCGGCCCTGCCGATCACGGATCGGCACCATCACCCGGTGGCGAAAACGGTCGTAGAACCCACGTCCTCCCTTGCGGGGCACCACCAGGCCTGCAGCCTCCAGCAGTTCGGGGGCCATGCCCTCCACGGTGGAGAGGTGGGAGAGGAGGCCGTCCCAGCGATCGGGCGCATACCCAAGCTGGAAATCCGCCAGCGTGGCTTCGCTCAGTCCTCTGCCGTCCTTTAAATACTGCAGAGCAGCCTCTCCCTCCGGGCTGCGGAGCTGGGCCTGAAACCAACCTGCCGCCAGGCTGAGCACACGATGGAGCAGGTCTCGCCGGGAGAGTTGCTGGCGCAGCCGTTCCTGCTGGGGCCCCTCCAGGGTTTCCACCGGCAGCTGATAGCGCCGGGCAAGCTCCAGAACCACATCACTGAAGCCGGAGCGCTGGAACTCCATCAGAAACTTGATGGCGTTTCCCCCGGCCCCGCAGGAGAAGCAGTAATAGATCTGCTTGGCGGGCGACACCGTCATCGAGGGTGAGGTGTCGTCGTGGAAGGGGCAAACCCCCACAAACTCCCGTCCCTTTTTCTTGAGCACCACGTGCTCGCCCACCACATCCACGATGTCGGCCCGTTCCTTGACGGCCTCGATCGTGCGGGGGTGCAGGCGGGGAAGGGCCAAGACCAGGGCCAAGGGGGAATCGGAGCCCCATTGTGGGGGGTGGGTCTAGGGAGGTGCTTCCCTTCGTGTCAGCTGGCGCTGTTGCGCAGGGGCAGGGGATAGGTGAGCCACTCCTGTTCCCCATCCGGTGCCTGGCCAGAAGGCCTGGCCAGCCGCCAGCTTTCCCCCCGATCCCCCCGCTCCAGAAAGATCTCGAAGGGAGCATCCACGCGGAAAGGATCCTTTCCCAGTCGCCAATCGAAGCGGCCCGCGATGCGCAATCCCTGACCCTGACCGATCGTTGCCGGCTCCTGCTGCTCCACCCGCACCCGGCTCACCACGGGAGCACCTACGCTCTCGAGGCTCAACGCCCGTGCCACATCCGTCTGGGTGAGTTGGATCTGCAAGGCCAGGGCATTCAGCAGGGTGGCTTGCGGTGGGCCGCTGTTGGCCGCGCAGGCTCCAAGCCCTAGGGCGAGGGAGCCCAGAAGAGCAGTGAGCAAGGCTAGGTGGAGCGCCCCTTTCAGCCACCGCCTCAGCCAACGGGCCTGGGGAAGGGGGAGTTCCCTGTAGGGACCACTGGGCACGATGGTGCGGCTCTCTGATCTGAAACTAGCGATCCATGCCCCTTGAGCTGGCCGCGTCCCTTCACGTGGTGTAAAACCCGAGGCCCGAATGCCCTGATCAGAGGGTGAACAGGGTGGAATGACGGGCTGTCATTCCGGAGGTGCAAATGCGCCTCTTGTAGCCACGATGAATCGGGACGAATGACTTGTC
>JBJTUM010000205.1:0-4498 GCA_046080725.1 Cyanobium sp.
GCGACCCAAACCACTGGCACTGATCCAGGGCCAGAGCAGGCCGATCAGCAGTAGCAGGCCGCCGAGGAGGATCAGTGTTCTCTGCATGGTGCGGCTCGAGATGGGGTGGATTGCTGGCCTCTCTTTAGCCAGACCCGGCGAGATAGGGATCCAGAAAGCTGAGGGGCCGAGCCATGGTTTGAGAAAACCCCAGCAATCCCTGATCCCGATAGCTGTAAAGCAGGCTGTCATCCCTCTCCAAAAGGAAGGTGCCGCCCCGCTGGGTGAGGAAATCATTCCGCGGCACATAAGTGCGCCAGTGGCTGAGCACCTCCACCATGTTGCGCAGGCGCACGGTGGCCAGCTCGAAGGGCCGCTGAAACCCCTCCCCACCGGCCAGGGCAAACAAGGGGCTGTCCAATCGCTGGGGCGCGGAGCGATCCCCCGTGTACCCCCGGAGCACCTCCGCCAAGGTGCCCGGAGAGCCCACGCCGGCGCACATCAGCAGCAGGGAAGGCCAGGGGCCGCCAAGGGCCTGCAGCCCCTCGGAGAGGCCGAGGGCCTGGTGCAGGCGCGGGGTGGCCTCCACCTGCAGGAGCTCCCGCGGCAACCCCGTGAAGTCGCAGAAGCGATCCGCGCCGGCGGCATCCCCGATGCCGATCGCCAGCAGGGCGATCCCCGCTTCCTGCAGCTGTGGCAGGGAAGCAGAAAGGGCCTGGGCATATTCCAGGCTGTCGAAGTCGCCCAGCTGGGAGAGGAGCACCACCAGCCGGCGGCGGCCCGATTCCATGCCGGGCACCTGAGCCAGGTTCTGGAGCAGGGGGGGGGGAGCTGGCATGGGGGTCAGGGGGCCACCTGGGCCAGCACGGCGCGATGGCGGGGGGTGCAGGGGGAGCTGGTCACCGTGTCGAACCCCGCCAGACGCAGCTCCTCTTCCAGATCAAAGGCGAAGTAGGCATCCAGGAAGGGCTCCGTGCTCTTGAGCAGGGTCATCACCGCTGCGGGCATGGTCTGGTAGGCCTGGCAGGCGGGGTTCATGTCCATCACGGCCAGCCATCCCCCGGGGCGCACCAGCAGGGCCTGGTGGTAGCCGACACGCAGGGCCTGGTCACTGGCCGCACCCGCCTCGGGATAAAGGCTTGAGTGCACCGCATTGGACGCCACCTCGAATTCAATGGCCGCCTGCCAGCAGAGATGGCCGGCGTCGTAGCCGTGGAAGGAGGCCTGGTCGTTGGCCGGATAGGCCTCCGCAGGGTCGTGGACCGCCTGCCAGTGGGGAGCCCAGTCCAGCCGTTCATACGCCGCCACCCGGGCGCTCCAGGGGATCCCGTGGCGCTCGGCCCGCTGGATCATCATCCGCCGGGCCTGGTGCTTGGCCACAGCCCACAGGGGCTTGACGCTGAGGGCGCCGCGAATCATGGCGTCCGTCAGGGCCCCGCGGCGGGTCGGAGCGGGTCGGGTGAGGGTCATGGCAGGCGGCCTGCAACCGGCAGGGGGAGGCTAGGGGGTGGGGGTTTCTCCCAGGGCCTCCGCGACCGCCTTCTGAAACACCCCCTCCTCGGGCACCACGCCGGTCCAGCGTTCGAAGATCTGCATCGCCAGCTGCACCAGCATCTCTACGCCATCCACGATCGGGCAGCCCCGATCCCGGGCCGTGGCCAGGAAGGGCGTGATGCGGGGATTGGTGATCACATCCACGGCGGTGCAGCCCGGCTCCACCGTGTCCCACAGCAAAGGCACGGGCTCCAGCTCGGGAGCACAGCCCAGGTGGGTGGCATTCATCAGGAGGGTGGTGCCGGCGGGCAACGCCACCTCTCCCTGCCAGGGCTGCCACACTGCGGGAACCCCAGAGGCCCGGGTCACGAGGTCGGCCACCTCCTGGCCCTGCTCCTGGCGGCGGGTCACCAGAGTGACGTGGGCCGCACCCGCCCAGGCGATCTCCACCGCCATCGCCCGGCCAGCCCCTCCGGCCCCGAGCATCACCACCCGCTTGCCGGCCGGGGGGCCCACCTTCTCAATCGCCTTCACGACGCCCTTGCCATCATTGTTGTGGCCGATCAGCCGGCCCTCCTCAATCGTGAGGTAGTTGGCGGCGCCGATGGCACGCACGTCATCGTCCACCGCATCCAGCAGGGGGATCACGGCCACCTTGTAGGGAACGGTGATGCCCACGCCCCGCTAGCCCAGGGGGCGGAGGGCCTTCACGGCGAGGGCCAGATCCGCCTCATTGGCAATGTCGTTTTTCCAGAATTGCCAGGGCAGGCCGTAGTAGGCGTACACCGCATCAAACATCCTATCTATCGGGTTCTCCGCCACCGGATGGCCCAGCATCCCGGTCATCTGCTTCTGGGGGGGGAGTGGTGGTGGTGGCCACCCAGGGATCAGCGATCACCCTGGTGACAGAGCAGCATCCATTCGCCCAGATGCTGATTCCCTATCGGGGCTGGGGCCTCTGGACGCTCGAAAACGCGGGCTATGAAAATCCGTTCGGTGAATCGGTGCTTTACCTACCGCCGGCCCCCCTGAGCCTGCAGAACGACACCACCTCCGGCGTGGCCCTCAATCTGGATCCGGCCACCCTCGTGGCCACAGCCCTCACCATGGCCGGCCCCGAGGGGCTGCCCCCCCACCGGCTGTCAGTGTTCCAACAGCCCAAGCGTCTGCTGATGGGAGATCCAGGGTGTGCCCCGCTGATCCATGGGCTCTATTCCCTCCTGTCGACCCTCAACCAACTCACGGCCAGCCCGGGAACAGATGTGGCCTTGCTCCGGTTTGACGATGTGCTGATCCGGATGGTGGTGCTGCTCCTGCTCCCTGAGCTGCAACACAATCCTCCGGGCACCAAGGCCCGGGAGACCAAGGCAGAAGCCCAGGGCAAGCTCCAGTCGCTGCTCGATTGGATCGACGCCCATCTGGAAGCGCCGATCGGCCTGAGCGATCTGGAGGCCAAAGCGCACTTGTCGCGACGCTCGCTGCAATATGCCTTCCAAAGTGCCTGCGGTTGCAGCCCCATGCAGTGGGTGAGGCAGCGGCGCCTGCAGCGAGCGATGCTACGGCTCGAGAATGCCCAACCGGGCGACTGCGTGACCTCCATTGCCCAATCGGTGGGGTTTGCCAGTTCCGTGTCATTTGCACGGGAGTTTCGCCGCCTCTATGGCTGCACCCCTTCCTCGCTTCTGCGGCACGACGTTGACGTTGGCCTCAGGCGGGACTAGCGATGGGAGCTCCCTGCGAACCGCCGCCATGACCCTTGAGGCCCATCGCAACGACCTGGCCGCCACCGCCGCGGCCCTGGCGGCCCCTGGCACGGGGCTGCTGGCGGCCGATGAATCCACCGGCACGATCGGCCAGCGCTTCAAAGCCATCGGCCTGGACAACACCGAAGAGCATCGCCGGGCCTACCGCAGCTTGTTGGCCACCGCCCCCGGCTTGGCGGAGAGCATCAGCGGTGTGATCCTCTATGAGGAAACCCTGTTTCAAGACAGCAGCGAGGAGGCGGGGGGCGCACCGATCGTTGAGCTGTTCGCCCTCCAGCCCCCCCGCGAGGGGCTCCACGCCCTGATCCACCTTGATGCCGGGAATGATCCCCTGCTGGGCGAACAGCTCAACGATCGGTGCGCCCCCCGCCTCCTCGCTGCTGTCTTGAAACAGGGTTTCCTCGTAGAGGATCACGCCGCTGATGTGCACCCCCAGGCCGCTGGTGGTGGCCAGCAGGTTGCGGTAGGCGCGGCGGTGCTCCTCGGTGTTCTCCAGGCCGATGGCCGCGAAGCGCTTGCCGATCGTGCCGGTGGATTCATCCGCCGCCAGCAGGCCCGTGCCGGGCGCCGCCAGGGCTGCGGCCGTGGCGGCCAGTTCTTCCCGATGGGCTTCGAGGGTCATGGGCTGGCCAGGGGGGATTGCTCCATCGCTAGGGACGCCGGCGGGGCATGTCAACTCACCCCCGCAGCACGGAGGAGGTGTTTCAGCGGGCCGTGGCGGCAGCCCTCGGTGAAAAGCCCTCCGCCTTGAGGCCTGCCGCTGCCGGCGCCTGCGGGGCGTGCCGCCGGGGCAGGTGGCTACGGTGCCTCCCATGGAAACCCCCGCCCCCCTGCTGCGCCACCTGGCCCGGGTGCCTGGCATGGAGCGTGGCCGCCGCAGGCTGGTGGTGATCCTTTCCCAGCTCGGGGATTTTGACAGCCTAGAATATGCCCAGGCCCTTGCCGCTGCCCTCCCCCCGCTGCGGGAGGCCGGCATCGCCCTCCTGGCGATTGGCATCGGCGAGGAGGCCGGCGCGGATCGCTTCTGCGGGTTCACCGGCTTTCCCCGGGAACTCCTGCAGGTGGAGGCCACCCCCGGGCTCCATCGGGCTCTGGGTCTCCACCCGGGCCTCCAGACGTCCGCCGGGCCCTGGCCGGACCTGCTGCTGATGTGCGCCGGTGTCGGCTCCCCCGGCACCCTCGCGGAGGTGCTGCGGGGGTACACCTGCGACCGCCAGGCCCCAGCCAGGCTTGAAATGCCCCTGTTCAACCTGGTGGGGCAG
>JBJTUM010000206.1:0-44513 GCA_046080725.1 Cyanobium sp.
CCTGCTCCGGTCTGCGGAGCTTTGTTGCTGATCAGGTAGTGGATTGGACGGGTTGAAGAGGTCCCAGGCGTGAATGCTCAAGAGCAGAGTCGCGAAGCGCTTCTGGAATCACTAAGAGAGGTTCTCCGCGAAGCACTGGAATTCAACAGACAGGTTGGCTTAGAAGCTGCAGCCCGTCATTCCACCCTGTTCACCCTCTGATCAGGGCATTCGGGCCTCGGGTTTTACACCACGTGAAAGGACGCGGCCAGTCAAGGGGTGTAAGGACCTTCACCATTTTTGCGTTTTATGTCGGAACTGCTGGGAAAGTGCAAACGAAGCTGACGAAGGCAACTCGATGGCAAAAGTGACTTAATCTTTCCTCAACGCGATGAGGTGGTTTGAACTACTGGCAGGTTGGGCCCTATCTGCTGAGTCAAGACGGCGTTCTTCGTTTGGGGAGCCAGGTGGTTTCCTTGAGTCCTTTGCAGCGCAAACTGCTGTTGTGTTTTGTCGGGCAAGCTGGCCAGCTGATTGAACGTTCCCAACTCTTTGAGCAGGTGTGGGGACATCACCATGTCAGTGACGTCAGCTTGGCTCGTGCTGTCCATAGCCTTCGACAGGTTTTCGATCGGGGCCCCCTCGGCAGCTCAGTGATCCGCACCACCTACGGCAGTGGGTATGTGTTTTCTGCTCCTGTGATAGTGGTTCCCGCTGAGAAGGAATCCAGCGAGGACGACAAGCTCACCACCCCATGCCCCTTAGCCCTCGAGTACTACTTCGAGGCGAGAGTGGCCTCCCGCCATTTTGATCCCCAACAGCTTGAGCGCTCCCATGACATGCTTCAGCGCAGTCTTGAGAAATCGCCCGAGTTCTCTGAAGCGCTCTTATCCCTTGTGGCCGTGCAGCTCAACCGCTGCCGCTGGGGATTGCTGGAGAGTGAGGCCGTGGGCGCGCAGGTAGAGGCCCTGCTCCACCGCGCCGAACAGATCAAGGCCCCAACAGCCGATCTCTTTGCCCTCCGGGCCGAGACCATCTCCCTCGTGCACTGGCAACCCGGGTTGGCAGATCAAACCTTTGCCCCTTGGTTGGCGGAGCAGCTGGGGTATGGAGTTCCCATGCTGAGTTGGGTGCGCCATCTTCTGGCCTGCGGCAGGGCAGAAGATGGCATGAAGTTGTTGCAACCCCAGCTCGATGGCGTTCTTCCCATGGGCTGGACCTTGGCCGCCCAACTCACCTTCCAGCTAGGCCAGACCAAGGCAGCCATCGAGATGCTGGAGGGCCAACTCCGCATCGATGGCTCCCTCCCCTCCACCCATCTGTTTTTGGCCATGCTTCATGCCCATGCCGAAAATCGGGCAGCGGCCTTGAAGAGCCTGAGCCTCTGCACCCAGCTGGGGAGGCCTTTCCGAGGCTTTCAAGCGGCAGTGACCTATGTGTTCGCCAGAGTGGGGCAGGTGGCCAGGGCCGAAGCCCTCCTGCATCAAGCCAAGGTGAGCCTGAAATCAGGGGGCGTCGGCATGGCGAGTCTTTGGGGGCTCAGTGCCATCGTGCTGGGCCAACGGGATCTTGCTAGCCACTTTTTCCAGATAGCCGTTCAGAAACGCTGTTACCAAGCTCCGTTTCTCACGCATAGCCCACTTCTGGCCCCCCACCTCCATGAGCCGGTCGTCAGCGTTTTCGTTGATCAGATGGCGGAGGCGTTCCCCACCTTCCGTTCCAGCTCAAGGGATGTGGCGAAAATTACCTAGCCCTTTCTGAGATCGGGCCAGTTTTGTACGAGTTTTGGAGGCCTCTCAAGGTTGTCAGCACCTCTTGGCTATGACCAAGAGGCCGGATCGCAACCCAGCGGGCCTGAATCCATCCCTGGGGATCAATCAGGAAAGTGTGGCGCAAGGCTGTGCCTGGGAGCCATGAACCGTATTGGCGAGAGACCTTTCCACTGGGATCCGAGAGGAGGGGATAGGACAGTCCCTCAGCCCCACAGAAGGAACCATGGCTATCGACGGAATCTGTGCTGACACCCACCACCTCCGCCTGCAACTGGTGAAATGTGGCGAGATCCTTCTGAAAGCCTCGGGCTTCCAATGTGCAACCAGACGTGAAGTCTTTTGGGTAGAAGTACAGAACCAGCCAACGTCCACGAAAGTCAGCTAACGAAAGCGTGACATCCCTTGTCGGTCCCCTTGGGGAGGATGATGGTGCCACGCCTGCCAGCTGAAACGGAGGAGCTGGTGCATCCAGAGGGGGAAGCTCTCCGCCCATGGCCTCAGCGCTGTTCGGCACAGCCAAGTGCTCCATCAGAAGTCCCATGGCTGCCACGGCACCGGGGAGGAGATTCAGAAGAGTGCGGCGTTTCACAAGGAAGAAAACGCGCTTGATCAGAGATTAGCCAAGTTGATGCCCAGGGATTTGGCGTAGGGGCCCAGGCCGCGCTTCTGGATGGTTTTCAGCGTGCGGGTGGACACACGCAGGGTGATGAAGCGTTGGCCTTCAGCCCACCACAGGCGCCGTTTCTGCAAATTGACCTGTTGGAGTTTCTTGGTGCGAACGTGGGAATGGCTCACCGCCATGCCGTTGTTGGCGCGCTGACCGGTGAGAACACACACGCGTGACATGACCTGGAAGCTTCATCGCTTCAATGACCTTATCAAACGGCCGCACGACCACGGCTGGCGGAGGAGCAGATTTTGGTGCTAAAGCGCCCTCTGCATCAGGCGTCCCATCAGATCGCTGCTGCGCTGCTGAAAACCAGCCAGCTGATTCGGTTCTAACCCGCCTACGGCCAAACGTGCCATTTCATAAATGTGGCGACTGAGATCATCGGCCAGTTGCTGGGTGGGAGAGGCCTCCCCGCCGGAGCTGGTGAGAATCGCTCCGCTGGAGAGCTTTATCACGCCTTCCACGAGAGGATGGCGGCGATTGATGAGCAGCACGTGGTGATCGGGCAGCCCTGGGAGACGCTGTTCCATAAGGGCGCCGAGATCGTTCATCCGACGCATCTGCTCCGGCAGCAGAATGAGAGCGGCAGGGGCCCCCTCCCCCCGTAGGGCTTGCACCTGCACGGTCACCTTGTCGTTGGCGAGGGCTGCGCGAAAGATCTCCCTTAACTTTTCGGCCGCATCCTTACCATCCGCGTCCGCAAGCTCCTGGGTGGATTCATGGAGGCTGGCATCCAGCTCCGAATCAACCCGCTGGAATCGCAACTCGTTGTGCCGGGCTTCAAGCCAGGGGATGAACTGGGCATCGATGAGGGTATCGGCCAAGAGCACTTCCGCCCCCTGCCCTTTCCAAAGGGCCAGGGCCCCGGCCTGGCCAGCCTCATCCGTGCAGTAGAGAATGCGGGAGTTGGAAGTGTCCTGTAAACGAGAGCGATAGCCCGTCAATGTAGTGAATGTGCCAAGGGTGCAGCCAATGGGATCCACAGTCCCCACGCCTTCTTCGTCCTTCAGCTCCGCTGGAGCCGTGGTGCCATACAGGATGGAGGCCTCCACCTGATCAGCAAATTTCTCATCTTCCATGGCTCCGATCTTGATGAAAGGCCCAACAGAGTCCCAGATTTCGGCGTAACGAACCGGATCGCTCTGGTGGAGGTCCTTGAGCCTATCTCCCACTTTCCGTGCCACAAAGGCGCCGATGGATCGAACCCTCCTATCGGTCTGCAGAGCACTGCGGCTCACATTCAGGGGGATGTCCGGTGAATCCAACACACCTCTCAGAGGCATCAAGTAGCGGGGTACCACTTCCTTAATGGAATCGCTGACGAAAACCTGGTTGCAATACAACCGAATTTCACCTTTCTCCCAATCTGCCCTGCCAGAAATTTTGGGGAAGAAAAGAATCCCTTGCAAGCTGTAGGGGTAATCTGTATTGAGGTGAACCCAGAGCAAGGGATCCCCTTGGAAGGGGTAGAGATAGCGATAAAAATCAATGTAATCTTGATCTGTTAGATCCTTAGCAGAACGGCGCCAGGGGGCATCCTTCTTGTTAACAGTTTCTCCTTCAAGCTGCACCTCAACGGGCAGGAAGTCGCAGTAGGTGGTAATCAGATTGCGTAAGCGGGAGGATTCTAGATACTCCAGCTCCTCCTCCTGCAGGTGAAGGATCACATCCGTTCCTGGAGCGGAGCGCTCCGCCCCAGAAAGGCTGAAGTTTGGCGAGCCATCACAGCTCCAGCGAATGGCTTGGGCCTCAGGGCGAGCGCTGAGGCTGATGATCTCCACCTGGGAGGCCACCATAAAGCTTGAGTAGAACCCCAGACCAAAATGGCCGATGATGGCATCGGAGGTGGTTTTGTATTTGCTAAGGAATTCTTCGGCGCTGGAGAAGGCCACCTGATTGATATACCGCTTCACTTCATCGGCCGTCATGCCGATCCCGTTGTCAGTAATGGTAACCGTCTTCGCTTCCCGATCGATGCGGATACTGATCAGACCGGTCTCCCCCTCGCTGCAATCTCCAGCCATGGCAGCCATACGCCGCTTTTGGATGGCATCCACCCCATTGCTGACCAGCTCACGAAGAAACACTTCGTGACCGGAGTAAACAGCTTTCTTGATGATGGGGAAGATATTTTCTGTGTGGATTTGAATCTGACCTTCTTCCAAAACCGTCATCGAAATCAAAGAATCAACACAACTAGGCTATATCCTGAACCAGTTCTCCTCAATGCCATGCATGGAGGGGTGACCGAACCGAGTGCCATCAAGAAGAACGCTGGAGTTCTGGGCGTTCTTCAGGCAGAATGGCCCCATTCACGGGGCAAACCTGCAGGCAGATGCCGCAGTCGATGCAGGTTTCAAAGTCGATCCAGTAGTAAGCCGTGCCTTTCGCATTGGCCGTTGGGCCGGGATGAATGCAGGCCACCGGGCAGGCATCCACACAGTCGGAAACCCCTTCACAAACATCCGTGAGGATCGTATGGGGCATAGCATCGATTTTCGATCGATGGATATCCTAGGGAGGAGGCTCGACCCAGATCACTCCCCGACAGCCCCGCTGCATGGCACGGGTATGGGCCTCCTCCTCACTGCCACAAGGCTGGCTGCAGAGTTCAGCCGACTCCCCCTGGGAATGGAGGAATGCCATTCGCTCCAGAGCCGCGGGAAGCAAGCTGGCATCGGAACTGGCGACAAACCACGGCCCCCAATCAGGCGCTGGTGGGGGCTCTGCAGAGACCAGGTCTTGAAGGGCGGCGATGGAAAAGCCAAATCCGGTGCCGTAAGCCAGAGAGAGGTCTTCGCAGAATCGTGCCGTGAGGCGGTCGTACCGTCCACCGCTGGCGATGGCAACAGGGGCCTCCTGCCTTGGCAGACTAGCTTGAACACCAAGCCGTCATACAGATCGAAATGCGGTTGAAAGGTGGGATCCAGTTGGAGGCGTACCCCCCCCGCATTGGCAAGCGGTTCCACGCTGCTTAAGAGGGTCTCTAGTCTCCCGAGAAGGGGAATCTGTCCCAGCCATTGCTCCAGCTGATAGAGCACGGTCCTTGGATCTCCCCGCAACTGGAGCAGGGCCTGCAAGCGACCCCGAGCCTCTCGGGGGATCGGGAGTGCATCAATCCCCAGGGCATCGAAAGTCGTCAGTCTGTCGCGAGCCATCTCCCGCTCGGACGCTGGAACCACCTCCAGCAACGCGCCCAGAAGGGCGTGGTGACCCACCAGGAGGGTGGGCTGGTGGGACGGCTTAAGGCCCAGGCTGGAGACGGCCGTGAGCAAGAGATGCATCAATTCCATCTCTGCACCATCGGAGCTCTCCCCCAGGAGCTCAACCCCGCTTTGAAGGGATTCATTGATGCGCATGTCACCCCCATCCCCAAGAAAAGAGCGAAATGTGGGGCCACTGGCCCAGAGCCGCAGGGGGCGGGGCCGATGGGCCATGCGGGTACTGGCTGCACGAGCAATGGAGGCGGTGAGTTCAGGTCTGAGCCCCAGAGGAGCGTCGGCTACGAGGCGAACCACTTCCCGCTCGGCGATGGCGCCCCCTGCCTCCAGGGTGTCAATCCTCTCGATCGTTGGAGGAGCGACCTCCTGATAGCCCCAGCGGCGGTAGACCTCGGCTAGGCGTTCACAGAGCCAGCGCTGGCTTTCCACTTCCCGCGGGTTGAGATCCCGAGCACCAGCAGCAGGTTGCAGGGCCATGCAGGAGAACGGACGGCAAACGATGAAGGGATCTTATGGAGGGGGTTCCATGGCATCGAGTTCGGGGGCACCGTAGGTCGCCCCAGGGAGGGGTTGGCTGGCCTCAAGCTCAGTCATCATGGCTTCGTGCAATCCAGGGGCGCAGGCGAGCACCCGACCCGTGCGCAGATCCAGCTCTTCTCCCCCGTAACCGCTCACCACCCCACCGGCCTGCTCGACAAGCACCACGCCCGCCACCAGATCCCAGGGAGAGAGGCCCCGCTCCCAATAGCCATCAATGGCCCCAGAGGCAACAAACGCAAGATCCACTGCTGCGGCCCCCGCACGCCGCACCCCATGGCTTCGGTGGGTGAAGCGGGCAAACTCGGCATAGTTGTTGTCCAGCCTAGAGATCCGGTCGTAGGCAAAACCGGTGGCCAAGAGGGCATCACTGATCTGGCTGCAATCACTGACTTCAAGGCGGCGATCATTACACCAGGCTCCAACAGCGGGAGCAGCCCAGAACAGCTGATCAAGGACAGGCAGGGCGAGAGCCCCAAGGAGGGGTTTCCCCTCAAAGAGCAGGCCCACTGAGGTGCAAAACACCGGGAAGCCGTGGGCGTAATTGGTGGTCCCATCCAAGGGATCCACGCACCATTCGAAAGGCCCTTCACCATGTCGGCGTCCACTCTCCTCGGCCAGAACGGAAAAGCTGGGGGTGGCCTCGGCCAAAACGGTAAGCACAGCCTTCTCGGCAGCTAGATCGGCCTCCGTCACGAGATTCCCGGCCTCCCCCTTCTGCTTCACCCCTTCCAGGCGGCCAAACATCTCCTTCAGCGGCCTTGCACCAGCCAAAGCAGCGGAGCGGGCGACGCCCAAAAGCTCTTCCAATCGGTCCAACGGCAAGCTGCTGGCCCTGAGGGCGGCATCGGAAAGGGAACGAGCGGAAGCAGATCGAGACATGGTCAATCCTCGTCCAAGGGAAGTCCAGAGCGAACGCGACCTCTGTTGAAGTGGCGGCCGAATTGCAAGTCGTAGACCTCATCTTCATCCTGGGTTTCCACCTCAAGTGGAGCAATGGCCCGAGCCACGCAGAGCAGGCCATAGCCGCGGTGCCGTAACTCCTTCGAGAGACCGAGGGCCTCGCGATGGTCGATCCGGCCCGAGAGGACACGGACGGCACAGGCCGTGCAGCACCCCTGGCGGCAGCTGAAGGGAAGGGGATCACCCTGGGCTTCAAAACTACGCAGGATGTACTCCCCTTCCCTCACCTCATGGGTGACAACCCGCCCGGCCTGGCGCCAGAACACCGTGATTGGGAAGGTACGAGACATCAGCGTTGGAACCACGATGGCATGCTGCTACATTGGCATTCGGCTTAACACTGCCTCTGGAGAGGTGGCCGAGTGGTCGAAGGCGCAGCACTGGAAATGCTGTATAGGGGCAACTCTATCGAGGGTTCGAATCCCTCCCTCTCCGTTATCCCGGCCCTAGGCCGGTTCTTTATTTGTCGTAGATGCTTGAGACCCTTTGATTCGGGAATGCCCGGCTAACCAAAGCGCCCACTGACATAATCAAGGGTGGCCTGTTGGGCTGGTGCATTAAAGATTTTTTCTGTGGCACTGAATTCCACAAGATAACCAATTTTTCCTGTTCCACCTTCCACGGCTTCGGCGTTGTAGAAAGCAGTCATGTCTGCCACGCGCACAGCTTGCTGCATGTTGTGCGTGACAATGACGATGGTGTAGCTCCGCTTGAGCTCATGCATGGTTTCCTCGATTTTCAAGGTTGAGATGGGATCAAGAGCGGAGCAGGGTTCATCCATCAGAATCACTTGTGGCTCGGTGGCGATGGCGCGAGCAATGCACAGCCTTTGTTGCTGTCCGCCAGAGAGAGAAAAACCACTATCCTTCAACTTGTCTTTGCACTCCTCCCATACGGCTGCTTTGCGGAGAGATCGTTCAACCAACTCGTCCATATCGCCACGGTACCCATTGATCCGAGCGCCAAAAGCAATGTTTTCATAGATGCTCTTGGGGAATGGATTAGGCTTCTGAAATACCATGCCAATTCGCCGACGTACCTCCACCGGATCCACACGCTTGTCATAAAGGTCATGACCATCAAAAATAACTTTTCCCTTCAACGAACAGCCGGGAATCAGATCATTCATCCGATTCAATGCCCGTAGAACGGTGGACTTGCCACAGCCTGAGGGTCCGATAAATGCTGTCACACCCTTATTCGGTATGTCGAGATACACATTTCGAACTGCCACAAAACTGCCATAGGAAATCGAAACATTTTGTAGGGAGATGCATGTGTCAGTGGGGGAGGGTGTGGAGGCAGTGTTGGGATAGGAGGTGGTCATCTGGTTTGTAAGAGGTGATAATTTGAGTTGTGAGCTAAGTCAAATTGGAGAAGGGAAATTAAACCTTCCTCAGACTTGCCAGCCAACGGGCAAAAAGATTGGCAAATAATATCACGACGACCAATATAAAAGATGCAGCCCACGCCAATTGATTCTGAGGATCGTAGGGCATGATCGCAAAGTTCAAGATCAGAACAGACATTGTGGCTATTGGGTTGAAAATTCCTTCCGGCCAGAATGGCGAAAACAACGCTGTGAAGATCAACGGTGCTGTTTCTCCTGCCGCCCTTGCAATGGCGAGGACAGACCCTGTCGCGATAGGGGTGAAGGCTGCAGGTAAAGTGACCTGAGAAATGGTGACAAAGCGAGAGGCGCCCACCCCATACGATCCAAGACGAAGGTCGTTAGGAACAAGCCTCAAACCTTCGTCTGTGGTTTTGATCACCGTAGGGAGCATGAGAATGGAGAGGGCTATAGCCCCCGCCAGGGCACTATAACTTTGGCCAAAAAATAGCCTTTTAGCAACAATTGCCCCATAAACGAACACTCCGCTGATGATTGAGGGCACCCCGGCTAGAACATCATTGCCGAAGCGAACAAAGCGTGAAAACCAACCATCCTTTTTCGCATACTCCGCAAGATAGATACCCCCTCCAATGCCAATAGGCAGAGCGATGAGAGAGGCCAAGAGGGTGACTATCAGCGTGCCCAAGATCGCATTACCTATGCCCCCGCCATCACTACCTGGAGCAGGTGGGAGCTGGGCAAACAGACCGGGGCGGATCAGGCTGCCACCTTTAAAGAGAACATATGCCAACACCAAAAAAAGAGGGAGTACCGCTATGGCTGCAAAAGTTCCCGAGATGGCATTGAACAGAACACTTAATCGATTACGGCTCAAACTAGGGTTGAAGAAGAGATTACCCTTTCTCATCTGTGAAGTCGCAGATGGTTTCGCTAATGAGTGAGTCATAGGTGGGTCTCTGAAAGAGGAAATTAATACTGAAGGCTCAAACGCTTCACAATCCACTGAGCCAAAACATTCACAACAAAGGTAAGCAGCATTAAAACTAGGGCGGCATACATTAAAGCCGAAACCTGAATGCCATCTGCTTCGCCAAACTGATTGGCCAACATAGAAGATATTGTATTTCCCGGCGCAAGAAGTGATGGGCTAAACTTCATTGAATTTCCGATAATCATAGTCACAGCCATGGTTTCACCCATGGCCCTGCCAAGTGCAAGCATCACGCCTCCCATGATGGCCGAGATTGCTGCAGGCAGGATGATATTAAAAATGGCTCCCCACCTTGTCGTTCCCACTCCATAAGCTCCCTGCCGAAGTTCAATTGGAACCTGGTTGAGAGCATCTCTAGCAATGGCAGTGATGATAGGTAAGGTCATCACAACAAGAATCAGAATGGCTGGAGCCATGCCAGGGCCTTGGGGCACACTCCCAAAAAGAGGCAGCCAGCCGAACCGATCATTGAGAAACTGTAGGAACGGTCGGATGGCAGGCTCCATCACAAAGATCGCCCAAAGCCCTAAAACCACAGAGGGAATGGCAGCAAGAAGCTCAACCATCACTCCAATCACCTTGCGAACGGAGACGGGCAGCAAATCTTCAGTGATAAAGATGGCTGTTCCCACACCCAGGGGAATGGCTAGCAGGAGGGCAAATAAAGAGGTAACAAGCGTGCCGTAAATGGCCGTGAAGGCTCCATATTCATCGTTGACTGGGTCCCAAGCGGACGTGGTGAGGAACTTCCAACCAAAGGTTCGTATGGCCTCCCAGGCACCAGTGAGCACAACGGCAAAAATGCCTAACAGGATCACGGCCACCATGGCGGCCAACAAAACCGTAAGCTGCTTAAACCCATTGTCCACAAGCTTTTCGCTGGTGGGTCTGCGCCGCAGGGTGAAGGCCTCAGATCTGGAATCACCTGTCATGCAGAAGCTGCCGCAAATCGCCGTACCTCAACAGATCTTGACAGTGTCCGTTGCTTGGAGGTTTAAGAGCGGTTTAACGCAAACCGAAGCAGCAAGTAGCGTTGGCCCTGGACGGAAGGCTTGAATTCGGACATGGGGCGAATTGTGGGGATCGACCTAGGAACCACCAATTCTGTGGTGGCAGTGTTCGAGGGCGGACGTCCCCTCGTGATTGCCAATGCTGAGGGTGCCCGAACCACCCCTTCGGTGGTGGGTTTTACACGGGAACAGGAGCTTCTCGTGGGCCAAACCGCCCGCCGCCAGCTCGTTCTCAATCCCCGCAACACCTTTGCCAATGTCAAGCGGTTTATCGGCCGCCGTTGGGAGGAGTTGGACGACAACACCCTGACGGTCCCTTACACAGTGAGAGCCAATGATGCGGGGCAGGTGCGGGTAGTTTGTCCTGCCACAGAGAGGGAATACGCCCCAGAAGAGCTCCAGGCCTGCATCTTGAGGAAGTTGGTGGACGATGCCTCCACCTATCTCGGGGAACCGGTGGAGGCTGCGGTGATTACGGTACCCGCCTATTTCAACGATGCCCAACGACAAGCCACACGTGATGCAGGCCGCCTGGCTGGCATCAACGTTGAGCGCATTCTAAATGAACCCACCGCTGCTGCATTGGCCTATGGATTTGATCGCAGTGCCGTCAAGCGCGTCCTGGTTTTCGATCTCGGTGGCGGCACGTTTGATGTTTCCATCCTCCGGATAGCCAACGGTGTCTTTGATGTGAAAGCCACGAGTGGCGATACCCAACTGGGAGGCAACGACTGGGACCAGCGGATCGTGGACTGGGTAGCGGAAGCGTTCCTGAAAGAGCACGGCCTTGATCTCAGGCGGGATCGGCAAGCTCTTCAACGCCTAAGCGAGGCGGCAGAGAAGGCCAAGCAGGAGCTCTCGGGTGTGGCAAGCACCCCCGTGTCCCTCCCCTTCATCGCCACGGGCCCTGAAGGGCCTCTCCACGTCGAAACCACTCTGGAGCGCCGCACTTTCGAGGGGCTTTGCCCTGAACTGCTGGACCGTCTGCTCCGGCCCGTTCAACGGGCCCTGCGGGATGCCAACCTCAGCGCCGAATCCATCGACGATGTGGTGCTCGTCGGTGGGGGCACCCGAATGCCCATGGTCCAGGACATGGTTCGGACCTTGATTCCAATGGATCCCTGCCAGTCGGTGAATCCCGATGAGGTGGTGGCGATTGGTGCCGCCGTACAGGCCGGGATCCTGACAGGTGAACTGAGGGATTTGATGCTCAACGACGTCAGTCCCCTCTCGTTGGGATTGGAAACCATCGGAGGATTGATGAAAGTGCTGATTCCGCGTAACACCCCAATCCCCGTTCGTAAAAGTGATGTGTTCAGCACCTCTGAACCCAACCAGAACTCCGTGGATATTCATGTCCTGCAGGGGGAACGGCAGATGGCCGCTGATAACAAATCCCTCGGACGGTTTCGTCTTTCGGGGATTCCCCCCGCGCCCCGTGGTGTCCCCCAGGTGCAGGTGTCCTTTGATATCGATGCCAATGGTTTGCTACAGGTCTCGGCAACCGACCGCACCACGGGCAGGCAACAGAGCGTTTCGATTCAGGGGGGCTCCAACCTCAGCGAAGAGGAAATCCAGGCCCTTCTGGAGGAGGCAGAGCGCAAAGCGGCGGAAGATCGACGCAAGCGTGCTGTGATCGATCGCCGCAACAGGGCCCTCACTCTTGTGTCCCAGGCTGAGAGGCGCCTTCGGGATGCTGCTTTGGAGCTTGGGCCCTACGGAGCTGAACGGCAGCAGCGAAGCGTGGAGCTGGCCGTCAGGCAGGTTCAGGATTTGCTAGCGGATCAGAACACGGAGGACCCCGAGCTGGAGCTGGCCGTGAGCCAGTTGCAGGAGGCCATGTTTGGACTCAATCGCCGGCTGCTCAGTGAACAACGCAATGAGGCGGGACCTCTTCAGGGTCTCAAGAACACCCTTGGCTCTCTGAAGGACGAACTCTTTGCGGAGGATGACTGGGATAGCTGGGAACCTCCCTATAGATCTGACCGGGGAGATCGGTGGGATCGCCCTGATCCCTGGGACGACCGTCCCCAGAGGATGGGGCGCTTCCGGGAGCCAACCCCTTTCCGCGAGGATCTGCCTCTCCCCCGGCGAGAGGAGCGCGACCTTCCTCGCTGGGAGCGGAAGGAAGAGGATCCATGGGGTCCATAGTGACGCCCTGCGCATGACCAGTCTGGGCACTCCTGATTATTGGCAGGTTTTGGGCCTCGAACCCGGCGCTGACCCTGCACGGCTGAAACGGGCCTTTCGGGAGCAGGCGCGCCGCTGGCATCCGGATCTCAATGACAACGACCCCGTGGCGGAAGAGCGTTTCAAACGGGTGAACGAAGCCTATGCGGTGCTTTCAGATCCAAGGCGGCGGCAGGCCTGGGAAACCGGAGAAGAAAGCGATGGGCAGGGTGCGGGACGCTCCAACGATCCCTTTGCACAAGGATTCCCAAATTTTGAGACCTACCTCGACGCCTTGTTCGGGGGATTCCGGGGTACATCCGAAGACGCAGCCATGTCGCCCGAGGAGAGGGCTCCTGAAGCCCGGGTGACCACCTCCACTCCCCCAACCCCGCCCGTGCGTGCCGCCACGGCGGAAGAGACCTTGGTTGAACTTCGGCCCGAACAGGCGCTTTCTGGGGATCGGATGGAACTGGAACTCAGCGATGGATCAGTGGTGGAAGTATGGACGCCTCCCCTGGCTGGAGATGGCTGGCGCCTGAGGTTGCAAGGGGTGGCGCCTGGAGGAGCGGATCACTTTCTCCATCTCCGAGTCCGCACCCCGGAAGGACTCCGAATTGATGGTTTGCGGGTGCTTTTCACCCTGGAGCTGACCCCTGCCCAGGCTGTGCTGGGGTGTCACCAGCTCGTGCCCACCCTGACGGGTCCGGTTCGACTTCGTGTTCCCGCAGGATCCTCCAGCGGCAGGCTCCTGCGACTCCGTGGACGGGGTCTGCGCCTGGACGAGCAGGTGTGGGACCAGATCGTGGAGTTACGCATTGTGGTGCCTCCAGTGCTGGGTGAGGCAGAAGAAGCCCTCTACCGACGCCTTCAGGAACTGGCCGAGACCGACCCTGGGTGAGACACTGACGGTCAAGTTCGACCACTTGCCCTTGGCCCCAAGTGATGCCACGGCCATGCCTGTGCATGTGCTCCTCTTTGATGCCGGCAGTGACGAGGAGGGGATCCATTCCATCGAGCTCGGGGGCCGCACCGTGGTGCTGCTGTTTGAGGATGCGGAGGATGCTGAGCGCTATGCGGGGTTGCTGGAAGCCCAGGATTTCCCATTGCCCAGCGTGGAGAGAATCCATCGGGAGGATGTGGAGCTCTTTTGTGCCCAGGCCGGCTATGAAGCCCGATTTGTGCCGGCGGGCTTTCTTCCCAAAAGTGAAGAGGATCGCCTGCTGATCGCCCCACCCCCGCAGAATCTCGATGTACACCACTGGAAGGACGGGGATTCCACCCAGACTGGCGAGGATCGCTTAGGGGAGGATCCAGAGGTCGAGGCCTTTCGTCGCCGTCTAGAGGGTTTGCTATGAACAACCAGGACGAGCGATGCATAACCGCCCAAACATCCCTCCCAGAGCTCAATCGGGGCCATCTGCTTACGGAGTTGGCTAACCCTCTCAGCGAGAACCTGGACCAACTCTCTAGCGAGGCACTGGTGGAGTTGTTCTGCCAAAACGATCTGGAACCCCAGAGAGCTGTGCACCGAGCAGCACCCCAGCTGGCTGAAGCCATCGAGGCCATAGCCGTTCGGGTTCGCCAGGGCGGGCGTTTGTTCTATCTGGGTGCAGGCACTTCAGGCAGGCTTGGTGTACTGGATGCGGCTGAATGTCCCCCCACATTCTGCTCCCCCCCAGAGCTTGTGCAAGGCATCTTGGCGGGGGGGGCTCCGGCCCTGCTGCGAAGCTCGGAAGGACTCGAAGATCTCGAAGAGCAGGGAAAACGCGACTTGGAGCATCGGGGGTTTACCCCGAGTGATGCCCTGGTTGGTATCGCCGCTGGAGGAACCACCCCCTACGTGCTGGGAGGACTCCGCCATGGCCAGGCCATCGGCGCCCTCACCATTGCCCTGGCCTGCGTGCCCAGCGAGCAGGCTCCCATGCCCTGTGATGTGGATGTTCGCCTGCTCACGGGCCCAGAGCTGCTCACCGGTTCCACCCGCCTCAAGGCCGGTACCGCCACCAAGATGGCTCTCAATATTCTCTCCACAGGTCTGATGGTGCGGCTGGGAAAGGTTTACCGAAATCGCATGGTGGATGTGTCCGTCAGCAATGCCAAGTTGGAGGATCGAGCCCTGCGGATCCTGGGCGATCTCGCCGGTGTGGATCGGGACCAAGGCCGGGCCCTACTGGCGGAAAGCGAGGGATCGGTCAAACGGGCCCTGCTGATGGCGGTGGGTGGCATGGATGGGCCCTCTGCAGCTGACGCTCTCCTGCGCCATGGCCCGTCCCTCCGCGCCACCCTGGAGGTTATGGGGTTGACCCTGCCCCCCCCCCCCAATAGGGCGCTGTGAAGAGTTCGGTGCGCAAACGAGTCTCCGGGGGCACATGGCTCGGCGATGTCATCAGGGCATGGCGAAGGGCCCTGTGGGAGGAACTGGCAGGGCGTTGTGCGCCGATCCGCTCGGCGGCAAGCCGCACGATGGTCTGGGCCAAAGCCGCGTTGGCCTGCAGATTGGCAATCACCATCTCGACTGTCACGGAGTCGTGCTCCTGATGCCAGCAGTCGTAATCGGTCACCATGGCTAGTGTGGAATAGGCCATTTCCGCTTCCCTGGCCAGCCGGGCTTCGGTGTGATTGGTCATCCCGATCACTGCGCAACCCCAAGAGCGGTAGAGCTCCGATTCGGCGCGTGTGGAGAAGGCTGGACCCTCCATGCATAGATACGTGCCCCCCCGGTGGAGTTCCCGACCCTCGGGCATAAGGCTGTCGGCCACGTCCGCCAGGATGGTGCTTAAGCTTGGGCAGAAAGGATCTGCAGTGGTCACATGGGCCACCAGACCCTCCCCGAAAAAGCTCAAGGGACGCTGATGGGTGCGATCAATGAATTGATCCGGCACCAACATGTCGAGTGGACGAAACTGCTCCTGTAAGGACCCCACGGCGGACACCGACAGGATCCATCGCACCCCCAAAGAACGGAGTGCCCAAAGGTTGGCCTTATAGGGCACCTCCGTGGGCAAATAGGTGTGGTGCCGGCCATGGCGGGCAAGAAACACCACATCCAGATCCCCGATCCGCCCAAGGCGAAGGGAATCGGAAGGATCGCCATAGGGGGTGCTGATCGTCAGCTCCCTGACATCTTCCAAGCCTTCCATTCCATAAAGACCGCTCCCCCCAAGCACGCCCAGCCGGGCCGTGCTGAGGTCGAGGGCGGGGGGAGGTGCCATGGCAGTCGTCAGGTCTGCCGCTGTTCTACAGGACGAGGGTGCCTTCAGGCTTGCCAGCGAAGGAATGCACCAGGTTCCAGGCTCAGCCATGGACAGGCCAGGGTGGCGGCCTGGTGCAATTCAGCCAGGGGCCTCCGTTCCGGCTCGAGCAGGGCCGAGGGATGGCTGCTGCGGGGGCCATCGGGGGCTAGCAGGAGGGCCACGGCCTGGGTGTGTGGCCAGCCCCCAAGAAGGGTCAGCAGGGCTGCAAGATCTGCAGGTAGTAATTCCTGGGCGGGCTGGGCCATCAGCAAGACGGCAAGGGATGGGCGCTCCAGGAGCGCCAGCAGTCGGGGATGGTCCTCCAACAAGAGGCGGAGGTGACGCTCCTCGGCCCAGTCCTGAAGGCGCTGATGAAGGATGTGATCCCGTTGGGGATCCAACCCATTGGCCTGCCAGGCCACCACAGCCGTGGGGCCTGCACTGCTTGAGGGGAGCGCGATGGCTCCAATCTCCGGCCGGGACTCCATCAGATGACCCAGTTTCAGTCGCTTGGCCGTGAGGTAAGCGGCGTTGTGGGCTCCGGCATCAATCACCAGAGGGACCCGATCATCCACGTGAAGGCCATAGCCATCGAGGCCGGCAATCTTGCGGGGGTTGTTGGTGATCAGGCGAAGATGGCTCACGCCCAGATCGCTCAGGATCTGCGCTCCAACGCCATAGTTGCGCAAATCGGCAGGAAAGCCCAGGCGCTCGTTGGCTTCTACCGTATCCAATCCCCCATCCTGCAGGCTGTAGGCCCGCAACTTGTTGACCAACCCGATCCCGCGCCCCTCTTGGCGGAGATACACCACCACTCCCTCCCCCTCAGCCTCGATCATGCGCAGGGCCGCTTCCAGTTGGGGTCTGCAATCACAACGCAGGGATCCGAAGGCATCGCCGGTCAGGCATTCGCTATGCACACGCACTAATACGGGTGCCGTGGCCTGCTCGGGATGCCCCTTGACCAGGGCCACATGTTCACTGCCATCGAGCTCATTGCGGTATCCGATCGCACGAAAATCCCCAAAGGCACTGGGCAGCGAAGCTTCCGCCTGCCTGCGCACAAAACGCTCCGTCGCCAGGCGATAACGAATCAGGTCGGCGATGGAAATCAGCCGGAGGCCATGTTGTTGGGCATAAAGCAGGAGCTGGGGCAACCTGGCCATCGAGCCATCAGCGTTTTGGATTTCGCAAATCACCCCTGCTGGGTAGAGCCCCGCCAGGCGGGCCAGATCCACAGCCGCTTCTGTATGGCCCGCCCGTTTGAGCACGCCGCCCTCCCTGGCGCGGAGAGGAAACACGTGGCCGGGTCGCCTCAGATCGGCTGGACGCGACTGGGGGTGGATCGCCACCTGAATCGTGCGGGCCCGATCCTCTGCCGAAATCCCTGTACCCACTCTATGTTCCGGACCCGCATCCACGCTCACGGTGAAAGCCGTCTGATTGCTGTCGGTGTTGTGATCCACCATCAGCGGCAAATCCAGAGCGTCCAGTCGCTCCCCCTCCATGGCCAGACAGATGAGGCCCCGCGCTTCGGTGGCCATGAAGTTGATCTGCTGGGGCGTGGCGAACTGAGCCGCGCAGATCAGGTCCCCTTCATTTTCACGGTTTTCGTCATCCACGACCACGATCGCCTCCCCATTGCGGATAGCCGCCAAGGCATCGGCAATGCAGTCGAAATGAATGGCCGACTCGGCGTCGCAGGTCTGGCGCTCAGGCGTAAGAGTCAAGGAAGCAAGAAACCCGAGAGGTCAACACGCTTTCTTTATAGATCCTTGTTGACACCAGCGAAGAACGACCTGCCTGCAAGCCTGACGGGGAATCAAGCTGGGCCACTACTATTCGCCGTTTGGAAGCAAGAGGATGACGGCAGGGCGTGTAGCGGTGATCGGGGCGAGCGGATACGGCGGCCTCCAAACCCTTCGCCTGCTCCACGGCCATCCCAAGCTGGAGGTGACGTTTCTTGGAGGAGAACGGAGCAGCGGCAAACGCTGGAGCGATCTGGTGCCCTTTCTTCCCTTGGCGGGAGATCCGGTGGTTCAGGCTTGCGAACCGGAGGCGATTGCCGCCGCAGCCGATCTGGCCGTGCTCAGCCTCCCCAACGGACTGGCCTCCCAGCTCGTTCCCTCGCTTGTAGCCAAGGGGGTGAAGGTGGTGGATCTCTCGGCCGACTACCGCTACCGCTCCCTCAACCATTGGCAGGAGGTGTACAGCGGCGAGGCCCGCAGCCACCCCAGGGAGGACGGTGCTCTTTGTGCAGAGGCCATCTACGGCCTTGCAGAGTGGGAGGCCGAGCGTATAGCCCAGGCCCGCCTAGTGGCCGCGCCTGGCTGTTTCCCAACGGCCAGCCTGCTGGCCCTGCTGCCCTTTCTGAGCCAGGGGCTGATCGAGCTCAATGGCATCGTGATCGATGCCAAGACCGGCACCTCCGGCGGAGGCCGGGCGGCCAAGGAGCATCTGTTGCTGGCAGAAGCCGGTGAATCCGTGGCTCCCTATGGGGTGATCGGCCACCGGCACACCAGTGAGATCGAGCAGCAGTGCAGCCAGGTCTGTGGCCATCCCCTCCTGGTGCAGTTCACGCCCCACCTCATCCCCATGGTGCGGGGCCTGCTGGCCACGGTCTATGCCCGGCTCCGGGATCCGGGCCTAACAGCCGACGACTGCAGCACGCTGCTGAAAGCGGCCTACCGGAACAGCTCCTGTGTGGAAGTGCTGCAGGTGGGTACCTACCCCGCCACCAAGTGGGTGAAGGGCACCAACCGGGCTCTCCTTTCGGTGCAAGTGGATCGCCGCACCGGCCAGCTGATCGTGATGAGTGCCATTGACAATCTCGTGAAGGGCCAAGCAGGGCAAGGGGTGCAATGCCTCAACCTCATGGCGGGCCTTCCCCAGGACACGGGTCTGCCCTTGCAGCCCTTCTATCCCTAAGGCTGGAGCTCCGCCAGCCGTTGGGCGGCAAGGGCCACGGCGAAGGGGAGAATCCGATGCTCCTGGGTATGGATTCGAGCCGCCAGAGATGGGGGATCATCCTGCGGATGCACGGGAACAGCGGCCTGCACCAGGATCGGGCCGTCATCCACTGCCGGACGCACCAGATGCACGGTGCATCCGGTGATCCGGACACCGCAGGCCAAAGCCTGGCCCACTGCATTCAACCCTCGAAAGCTCGGCAGGAGCGAGGGGTGGATGTTGAGCAGGCGATCGGGGAAGGCCTCGATCAGCCGGGGGGTGACGATCCGCATCCAACCCGCCATCACCACCAGATCGACGCCAGCGCCGCGAAAGGCCTGAACTAAGGCTTCGTCTAGGTCTTCCCGACTGGGGAAAGCCCGGTGATCGATCCATCGCCAGGGGATTCCCAGCCGCTCCGCCCGAGTTCTGGCGCCACACTGCTCATGGTTCACCACAAGAAGCTCAATCTTGGCCTGCAGCCTTTGGCTGCGGGTGGCTTCTACCAGGGCCTCGAAATTACTGCCTTCACCCGAGGCCATCACCCCCAGGCGGAGGGGTGTGGGATGGGATGGCCAGGGCTGTGGCATTGGCCACTGGAGCGATTGCGCAAGATCGCTAGGGTTTGATTCATCCATGCTGGAGTGGGAAGCACTGGTCCTATGTCCCATCTCACTATCCTCCCCACGGTGTTGAGGGATCTTGATCTCATGGCCTCCGCGCTGGAGGCGCTTCATCTGGAGCCTCAACGAGACGGAAACCTGATTGGCTTTGCCGGAGAAGAGCAGCCTGTAGACCTTCGGATCCAGCTGGCGAATGGGCAGGTCCTGGGCTGGCGTCAGCAGTCCGACGGATCTCTGGCGCTGGTGGCGGATCTGCAGAAGCTGACCCGGTGCACCGCTTTGCCGCGACTGCTGGCGGAGATCACCCGCACCTACGCCACCCACCTCGCCCTGAGAGAGGCCGCCACCAGCTTTGCTGGGGCCACCGTTAACGTTTTCTCGTGAAGTGCGGTTGAGCCCCCTACTTCGCCTTGATCTTCGGTCTCCTCAGCAACATCTGGTCCACGTTGAACTCAGCTTTGTGCCCACCAAGGGGCGCCTGGAGCTGCGCCTCCCAAGCTGGACACCCGGCTCTTATCTGATCCGGGACTATGTGCGCAACCTTGAGAGCTTGATGATCTGGCAGGGCACTGATCCACTGCCCGCTCGTCGACTCACGCCCTCCTCCTGGCTCCTGAACCTGAAGGAGCTCAGTCCGGTTGTGGTGCGCTACACCATTCAGGCCACGGAGCTCACGGTCCGCACTTGCCACCTGAACAACGAGCACGGGTTTCTAGCCCTAGCAGGTGTCATTCTGGAGATCGAAGGGGCTAGATGGACTCCCCATCACCTGGAATTGCTGCTTCCAGAGGGTTGGCATGCTTTTCTCAGTCTTCCCCAGGTGGGGGCAAAGCTCTGGCGGGCTGAAACCTTCGATGCCCTGATCGATAGTCCTATCGAAGTGGGTCCCCATCAAGAGCACTCCTTTGCGGTGGCAGCAGTTCCTCATCGCTGGGTGAGCTGGGGAGGGGATCCAACGGCCGATCCCTGCTGGCTGAGGGATGTGGAGCAGGTGTGCCTGGCGTGTTGCCGATTGATGGGGGAGGAGCGACCTCCGGGAAACCCCTATCTGTTTGTCCTTCACCTTCTCGAGGAGGGTTATGGAGGCCTCGAGCACAACCACGGCGCCGTGCTTCAGTTCAGCCGTCGACGCCTCGCTACAGCCCAGGGGCGGCGCAAACTTCTCCAGCTGGTGGCGCACGAATACCTGCATCAGTGGAATGTGCGCCGCCTAAAGCCTGCTGAACTGTGTCCTGTGGATTACGGGCAGCCCATTCCCATACCCACCCTTTGGTTTGCCGAAGGGGTCACCAGCTACTACGACGTGCTCCTTCCTGGCAGTTGTGGCCTCTGCAGTGAGGAACAAACTCTTGAAGAGCTGGGCGAAGATTTAAATCGCTATCTCCTATGCGATGGGAGAACCGTGCAATCGCTTAGAGACAGCAGTCTGGAAGCTTGGGTGAAACTTTATCGGCAGGACGCCTATTCCAACAACAACCAAGTGAGCTACTACCTCAAGGGAGCGGTGCTGGCTCTGATGCTGGATCTTCATCTCCGTCGCCACGGCTCCTCCCTTAGTCGGGTGCTCCAGCAGCTTTGGAAGCGTTTTGGGCGCTGGGATGCTGGCTACCGGGAAGAGGATCTGCTGACCATCTTTGCCGACCACGCCCATGATCTGTCCACTCTCCTGCCGCATTGGCTCTTTAGTACCGAAGATCCTGACGTGCAGTCCTATTTGAAGGGTGTGGGCCTCAGCCTCAATGCGGAATCATCCCTCCAACCCAATCCAGGGTGGCACGTGGAGCGACGGCCAGAAGGAGCGCTTCAATTGAAATCCGTATCCCGTCATGGGGCAGCGGAAGCCGCGGGATTGGAGGTTGGGGATGAACTTTTGGCTTTGAATCGTCAAAGAGTTCGGCAGGTAAAGGATCTGGAAGCGATTCTCCTGAGCCCTCCAGCCTGCGCTTACCCCGTTGCCATTTTGTTTTCGCGGGATGGCCGCGTTTGTGACACCCTGCTCACCCCGGGGCCACCGGCCATCATCCGCTGGTCACTCCATTCCGATCCTGAAGCCAGCTCGGAGGCCCTGGAGCGACGCCACCAATGGTTGGAGCTCGTGCCTTGACCCTGCCGACCCAAGTCAGAGGGGTGTTAATGGGGATGGCAGGAGCGGGCCTGGTGGCCTCCGGCATGCTGCTCTGGCTAATTCGAGGGGCAGGTGGAACCCCCCAGAGCCAGAGTTCTTCAACCTTGCTCGACCTCCTGGAAGAGGTGCGGCAACGAAACCATCCGCAACGCCCCAGTCAACCATCCCCGAAGCCGCCCGTTAGAACAGCCTGGGTTTCCCCCCTGGAGAAAGCCTGCCTCCCCCCCGACGATGGGCTGCGCAAGCGGTTGCAATCCGAACTCTCTGACTTGCCAACACGCATGGTGCGTCTGACCATCCACCCGACGAATTACGGCGAACGCACCAATCAGGATGCTTATGGCAATCCGCTAGACCCCACTCCCCGAATGGTTGTGCTGCACGAGACGGTCTACGGTCTGCGCTCCGCCATCAACACCTTCCTCACGCCCCATCCCAGAGATCAGGATCAGGTCAGTTATCACGTGTTGATTGGGGAAAAGGGAGAGGTGGTTCAGGCCCTGGATCCTTCGAAGCGGGCCTTTGGAGCAGGCAACTCAGCGTTTGGCAGCCAATGGGCGGTCACCAATGCAAAAGTCGGAGGCTCCGTCAACAACTTTGCTCTCCACCTGAGCTTGGAAACGCCCCTGGATGGAGAAGATCAGGAAAGAGGCCACAGTGGTTACAAACCTGCCCAGTACGATGCGCTGGCTTTGGTGCTGGCAGATTGGATGCGCCGCTACCCGATCCATGCGAAGGCAATAACAACTCATCGACATGTAGACCTAGCAGGCGAGAGGGCTGATCCAAGGAGTTTCAATTGGGAGGAGCTCGGCAGACGGCTCGTGGCTCTGGGGGTGATCTGCTGAGCGTTCCCTTAATCAGCGCTAGAAAGGAGCTAAATCATCGGGCTTAGGCGAGGTCGTTTTTCGCTATAGAGAATCTCATGCAATGCCGGATCCTGCATATACCGCAGAATCCGGGCTGGATAATCCAGTTTTCCATTGTGAAGATAGGCAAGGGTGGCCAAGCCTTTGGCATCTTTGGGATTGCCACTGGCTGTGAGCATCCGGCCACGAGGCAATTGCAGACTTGTAGACAGCCTGGCGAACTTGCCAACCAACAACTCCACGTTGTGATCTGGATCCAGGAGTTGAAAACGGGCTTCCTCAATCTCGTCAGGAGTGGCGTCTTCCGGAAGAAGGCCCTGCTTCACCATTTCACCCACACTCAGCTGAGCAGGTCCCTGGGTCTGGAACAAACCACTACGCACCGCAATGGCACTGTCCTCGCCTGGCTTGGCATGATGCATCTCATCAAACAAAACCGCAGCCACGAGCATGGGGTTGATCCGGTGTCGGGCGCTGTGACGAAGGATGAGGGGACGAAGCTCCTCCAATCGCGACAAAGTGTGGTGGCGAAGGGGTTGAAGCTGGTCCAACCCCTCGGTGAACAGCTGGGCGATGGCCGGCTGGGGACCGTGCACCCCGAAGCGTCTGTTTAGTTCACGGAGCTCTTCAGGGGTGAAATCCACAGGATCAGGACGCTGTCCCTCCAATGGCGAGGAATGGCGGATATGTTCAGCACGAGCTTCAGAGATCAGATGCAAGGAGCCGGAATCGCTTTGCCTTAATCCCTGGATCGCCAAAGCAAAACTGCCAAACCCGAAAGCCACAGCAAAAGCTGCGAAGTGGAGACGACCCTGAAGGGGACGTAAAGATTTGGGGTTTGTCGGCAACTTGTTTTGGGGTGAAGATCCCAAACAAGACCTCCCATAACGTGTTCTGCGTTCATTATTTGGGTTCTTGCTGTTCTGTCCAGGGGTAAACCGTTCGGTCCTCCCGCTGGCCCAACCTTAAACAGTGCCTGCAGGCGGTTCAGTACGGTGCTTGAGCATGCGCGGTATCCCTGCGGCCATGTCCACGTTTCCGTCGTCGACTGCTTTCCCGCCGCTCAGGGCCTCTGAACCAGACCAACTCTGGCAGCGGTTTCAAGCTCTTCTCTGGCATGACAGCGCGTTGGGGATCTGGCTAGATCCAAGCCGAATGGCAATCAGTAGCGAAGATCTAGAGCATCTGGAACCCCTCTTCGCTGCCGCTTTCTCGGCCATGGAGGCGCTGGAAGCTGGAGCTGTGGCCAATCGGGATGAGGAACGGCAGGTGGGCCACTATTGGCTTCGGGATCCGGATCGTGCACCCACACCCGACCTGCAACAGCTCATTCGCAGGGAAATTGAGGGTTTGGAGACCTTTGCCCGTGAGGTCAGAGAAGGTCTGAGAACCGCTCCAACAGGCACCCCTTTCACAGATGTGCTTTGGATTGGAATCGGTGGGTCTGGCCTGGGCCCCCTGTTGATGGTGAAAGCCCTTCAACGGGTGGGGCTTGGTCTTCCCTTCTATTTTTTCGATAATGTGGACCCTCAGGGAATGAGTGCCACCCTGGCCTCCCTTGGGCCCCGCATGCAGACAACGCTAGTTGTTGTGGTGAGCAAATCCGGCGGAACCCCTGAACCCCGACTGGGCATGCAGCAAGCCAGGGCCAGGGTTGAGTCTGTGGGTGGGAGATGGGCGCAACAGGCGGTGGCGATCACCATGCAAGGAAGCCAATTGGATCAGCTGGCAAGCAGCGAGGGCTGGCTTGCCCGCTTCGACATGCCCGACTGGGTCGGTGGTCGGACCAGCATCACCAGTGCAGTGGGCCTCTTACCGGCAGCTCTCATCGGTGCCGACCTAAGGGCTTTCCTTGACGGTGCAGCGTCCATGGATCGCCTGACCAGGGACCACGCCCTGCGAAGCAATCCAGCGGCCCTTCTGGCAGCATCCTGGTTCGTTGCCGGTGGAGGTCAGGGCCGTCGCGACATGGTGGTGCTTCCCTATCGGGATCGCCTGGAGGTCTTCAGCCGCTACCTCCAGCAGCTCGTCATGGAGTCCTTGGGCAAGAAACTGGATCGCAATGGAAACGAGGTTCATCAGGGTCTGGCGGTTTATGGAAACAAAGGCTCCACGGATCAGCACGCCTATGTGCAACAACTGCGCGATGGCCTAGATAACTTTTTCGTGGTGTTTATCGAAGCTCTCGACGAACCCGTTGATGTTTCGGCCATCAGTGGAGACCATCCAGCTGATTTCCTGGCAGGTTTTTTGCAGGGAACCCGTGCGGCCCTTTTCGAGGGCGGACGCCAATCCCTCACGATTACCCTGGAGCGTTTTAATGAACACTCCCTGGGGGCCTTGATTGCCCTGTTTGAGAGAGCCGTTGGGTTCTATGGGGAACTGATCAACGTCAATGCCTATCACCAGCCTGGCGTGGAGGCGGGCAAAAAGGCTGCCGCAGAGATCCTCTCCCTGCAAGAAAAGTTGGAGCACACCCTCAGCTCTGGGCAAACCTATGGCCTGGAAGATCTACAGAAGGCCCTCCAGATTGAGAGTCCTGAACCCCTGTTCTGGATCCTTCGCCATCTTTGCTTTAATGGGCGGGGCTATCAAGCCAGCGGGGAATGGGGTAATCCCCAGTCCCTGCAGTTTCATAAAATCTGAGCCTCAGGGCACCAAATTGACTAGTTTACCGGGAACCACGATCACCCTTCGGGGTTGCTGGCCCTCCAACCACTTAGCGGCCACATCACTTTCCAGGGCCAAGCGTTCGAGGGTTGCGGAATCCGCATCCGCCGGCACCTCCAGGTTGCCCCGTACCTTACCTTTCACCTGAATCACCAGGGGAATCGTTTCCCGTGCCAAGGCCGTCCTATCCAACAGGGGCCATCTCTGGCGATGCACACTGCTGGAGGACGCGGGACCAATCAGGCGTTGCCAGAGCTCTTCTGCCAAATGGGGAGCGAAGGGTGCAAGGAGCAACACCAGAGTGTGAAGGGCCTCCTGAGCCACGACGGGTCGCACTTCAAGTAGGTGGGAAGCCATGGCATTGGCCAGCTTCATCAACTCCGACACGGCCGTATTGAGTTGCAGATCACCCTCTAGGTCGTCGCTCACTTCCTGAATGGCCGTGTGCACAGCCCGCCGCAGGCTCTTTTCGGGCGGCTGTAGATCAGCAAAGCCGGCTGGATCATCTGGCAATCCGATCCAGCCCCCCGCGTCTCCATGAGCGAGGCTCAAGCCCCCCTCCTTGGCCGTTTCCACCAAACGCCAGAGGCGCTGCAGAAAGCGAAACTGCCCTTCCACATCAGCGTCATCCCACTCCAGATCCTTCTCCGGTGGCGCCTTGAAGAGAATGAACATCCGAGCCGTATCGGCGCCATAACGCGCAATCACAGAAGTGGGATCAACGCCATTATATTTGGATTTCGACATCTTGTCGAAACTCACTATCAACGACTCATCACTGCTTGGATCCCGAGGATCATTGATATCTGCTACATCATCTGGGGAGATGTATTTGCCATTATGAGGATTGCGATAGGTAAGGCCCTGTACCATCCCTTGGGTCAAAAGGCGGGTAAAGGGTTCATCAAAATTAAGCAAGCCCCGATCCCGCAGCACCTTGGTGAAGAAGCGTGAGTACAGAAGATGGAGTATGGCATGTTCAATTCCACCAACATACTGATCCACAGGAAGCCACTTGTTAACGGCCTCCTTGCTGAAGGGAACCTGATCATTCCAAGGATCCGCGTAACGCAGGTAATACCAACTTGAGCACATAAACGTGTCCATCGTGTCCGTCTCGCGACGGGCCTGCTTTCCACAGCTGGGGCAGGGCACCTGCAACCACCCCTCCAGCTGCCCCAGAGGAGAACCGCCCCGTCCCTCCAGGGCGAGTCCCGTAGGCAGGAGGACTGGCAACGCATCAACGGGCACGGGTACATCTCCGCAATGGGGGCAATGCACCATCGGGATGGGACAGCCCCAGTAGCGCTGGCGAGAGATCAACCAATCCCGCAGGCGGTATTGCACCCGGGAACGGCCCCAGCCCCCCGCTTCTGCCGCAGCCACAATGCGCCCTTTGGCCTCCTGGGAGGGCAACCCGTCGTAGGGAGCGGAGTGAATGAGTACTCCTGGTTCAGTCCAGGCACCACCAGCGAATGCGCTGGGATCGGCACCCTCGGGAATGATCACCTGGCGCACGGGAAGCTCATGCTGGCGTGCAAAGAGAAAATCCCGCTGATCGTGGGCTGGCACCCCCATGACGGCCCCGGAGCCGTAATCCGCCAGCACGTAGTCGGCGATCCAGAGAGGGATGCTCTCCCCAGTCGCCGGATGGCGCACAAGGGCCCCGATGGGGACCCCTCGCTTTGGACGGGCGTCGTCGGTTCTCTCCTGCTCACTCTCTAAACCGACGAGATCGCAGAAGGCCTCCACGGAGAGCCTGTGCTCTGACGTTGTTAGGGAGGGCACTAGGGGATGTTCCGGCGCCAACACCAGGTAGGTCACCCCATAAAGCGTGTCGGGGCGAGTGGTAAAAACGGTGATAGTGCCGCCGGTGGGTGCTCCATCCAGGCCCACGATGGGAAAATCCAGCTCGGCCCCCCTGGAGCGGCCAATCCAGTTGGCCTGCATGGTGCGAACCCGTTCCGGCCAATGTTGGAGATGCTGGAGATCCTCCAGCAACGGGTCAGCGTAGGCCGTGATATTGAGAAACCATTGACGCAGCTTCCTTTTCTCGACGAGAGCTCCGGAACGCCAGGACCGACCCTCCCCATCCACCTGTTCATTGGCCAGAACGGTCTGATCCAGGGGATCCCAGTTCACCGTAGCTTCCTTGCGGTAGGCCAATCCCGCTTCCCAGAACTGTAGAAACAACCACTGGGTCCAGCGGTAGTAGTCCGGCTTGCAGGTCGTCACCTCCCGTGACCAATCAATGGAGAGGCCCAGGCGCTCCAGCTGGGCGCGCATCTGGGCAATGTTGCGCTCGGTCCACTCCGCCGGGTCCACTCCCCGTTCAATCGCGGCGTTTTCGGCGGGCAAGCCAAACGCATCCCAGCCCATCGGGTGGAGAACCCGTCGCCCTCGCATGCGTTGGTGGCGAGCGACCACATCGGTAATCACATAGTTGCGTACATGACCCATGTGCAGGGTCCCCGATGGGTAGGGGAACATGGATAAGGCGTAAAACGGATCGCCTGATTCGGTCTGCTCGTCTGTGCGGTCGAGGTGTTCCTCCCGCCAGCGTTGTTGCCAATGGGCCTCGATCTCCTGGGGCTTGTAGCGGGAGGGATCGGTCACGGCAAGGAGCTGAAAGGCTGGAAGGGCGGTAGGGCCGGACAAGCCCTATCCAAACGATGGTGCCACACGCGCTTTGCAGCGCCGGTCGATGACAGGTCAGAGGAGAGCACGAAGAACGGAGATCGTCTCCCGGTTCACCATCATCAGGGGTTGATTCGCCTTCTGGCGAAGGGCCAGATAGTGGAGGTCTTGCCACTTGATCACGCCTTCCACCTCCTGCCCCCCAATCAGGCTGAGGCTGACAACCGTGCGGGTGCGGATCAGCTCCTGGATATGGCGCACACTGGGCAAGGAGGTATCGAGCCTGGTGGGTCGGTTTTCGAAGAAGCTCTGCATAGGATCAACACTGGTTCGCCAGGCGGCAAGCGGGATGGAATTCAGCAAGTATCAAGGTCTGGGCAATGATTTTCTGCTCCTCGACCTGCGAGACAAGCCCTTGGATGGGGAAGGTCTTCAAGCGAATCCGGAGGTGGTGCAACGGCTGTGCGATCGCCGGTTCGGAGTGGGAGCCGACGGGGTGATCCTGGCCCTTCCCTCTGGATCGGGGGCTGAGCTCCGGATGCGGATTTTTAATGCTGATGGATCGGAAGCCGAGATGTGCGGCAACGGCATCCGCTGCCTCGCCAAATTTCTGGCCGATCGGGATGGGGATGGCTTTGGGCGGCGATGGGGAGTGGAAACGGCAGCAGGGCCGATCCTGCCGGAGCTTCAGGCGGATGGACAGGTGCGGGTGGACATGGGCCCCCCTTTCCTTGAGCCCGACTCCGTGCCCACCCATCTTCCCAAGGGGCCTGCAGGGCTCCCCCAGGGGCAACTCAGCGTGCTGGATACCTCATGGAATGTGGCCGCCGCGGGAATGGGGAACCCCCACGTGGTGGTTCCCGTACCCGATGTGATGGCCATCAATCTGGAAGCAGTGGGATCGGTCCTGGAGGTGCACCCGCTCTTCCCGGCACGCACCAACGTGCACCTGGTGCAGGTGCTCAGCCCCAACCACCTCCTGATGCGGGTTTGGGAACGGGGTGCCGGCCCCACCCTGGCCTGCGGCACCGGAGCCTGCGCCACCCTGGTGGCCTGCCATCTGCTTGGGTTGAGCGAACGGGAAGCCCGGCTGGATCTTCCGGGTGGTCCGCTCCAAATCGCGTGGGATGAGACCACCAACCATGTCTTCATGACTGGGCCAGCGGAGCGGGTCTTTGACGGCCAGCTTGCCGCCACCCTGGCCGACGAGTTGGGCAACGCCCTAGGCCTAAAGGGTTGGCAGAGCCGCCCTATCGAGGCCGCCCCCGATGGGGGTGGAGACCAAGACCCGATGGATTGCGCCACGGCCTGCACTCAGGGCTGCCAGCGCCCTCAGGCCTGTCCCAGTGCGGAAGCACGAGCAAAGGTAGCCGCCCTCCTGGAGGGGAGTTCCCTCGACGATCTGGTGCGTTTGGCCAATGATTCCCTCGAAAGCCGCCTGCTGGGCCGCCGGGCCGAAGATGGCTGGGGAAGTGGTTGATCCAGTTTCGGCACCAACTCTGTATTTGGATGCCTGCGCCACCACCCCCCTGGCTCCTGAAGCGCTTGGGGCCATGGAGGAGGTCTGGCGGAACGGCTGGGGGAACCCTTCCAGTCTTCACTCCTTCGGGGTAGCGGCGGCGGAACGACTAGAGCGCAGCCGGATGGATTTGGCAGCAAATCTCGGGGCTGAACCGGATGAGGTGGTGTGGTGTTCTGGGGGGAGTGAGGCCATCCAGATGGCCGTGCTGGGCAGCGCCGCCACCCTCGAACCGGGCCGCCTGGTCATCAGCGCCGTGGAGCATCCGGCCAGCGAAGCCGCTGCAGCCGTTCTCACCAGATGGGGCTGGAAAGTGGAACGGTTGCCCGTGGATCGGCAGGGTGTGCTGTGCCTGGAGCAGTTGGAACCTCTGTTGGAACCGCCCACTCGTCTGGTGTCGATCATCTGGGGCCAAAGTGAGGTGGGAAGTGTGCAACCTGTCAGCACCGTGGGTCATCTGTGCCGGCAGCGCGGAATCCTCCTCCACGTGGATGCGGTGCAGGTCCTGGGTCATGCCCTGATGGATTGGGGGAGCCTCCCTGTGGATCTGCTCAGCGGAGCCGCCCACAAGCTCCAGGGTCCAAGGGGAATCGGAGTGTTGCTCGTCCGCAGGGGTCTGGCGCTGGAACCCCTCATTGGCGGTGTGCAAGAAAGGGGGCGCCGAGGCGGCACGGAAGCAGTGGCCCTGGCGGCTGGCTTTGCAGCTGCCCTGCGGGTCTGCCAAACACGGCTTCAGGCCCATGGCGGTTGCGATCCCCTTGGCCAGCTGCGCGATGGCCTCTGGCAAGCCGTTCAAACCCTCCCTGGCGTGGAGTTGCTCGGGCCGGAGCCCACTGATGCCGGGCGCCGCCTTCCTCACCATCTCAGCCTGCTCGTGCGCTCAGCACAGGGGCGGCCGATCCCCGGACGCGTCTTGGTGCGGGCGCTCGACCGGAGGGGCCTGGCTTGCAGCAGCGGCGCAGCCTGCAGTGCCCGACGCCTCTCCCCCCCGGCGGGAGAGGGGAACCCAGCCGGGGCCAGTCCGGTGTTGATGGCCATGGGCTACAGCCCCGAGGAAGCAGTAGCCGGATTGCGCCTGAGCCTGGGTCCATGGCTTGAGGCCAAGGATCTGACCACGGTGCCGCAGACCCTCATCCAAGCCATCGCGGAGGCGGAGGACTCCCTTAAACCATGACCTGGGAGTTGCCCATTAGGGTCTGCCCTTTCCGCAAAATCAAGCCATGCTTCCCCCTGATCTTCGCCAGGCTGAAGCCCAGCTAGGGGAGGCCCTGACCATTGCACTGAAAAGCAATGGGAGTGGACGTTGGACCATCGAGCTTCGATTTGAGGGTCTCAGACTCCTCCCCCTGGGGATGCGATTGGCCCAAGCACTTAAGGGAGAAGGGATGGCGCTGCGCGTGTTGTGCCCAGACGCGGGAGCCACGGCCCTGGCCCGCCGGGATCACCCTGGCCTGGCGGCCCTGATTTCCAGCCTCGGCGACCACCATCGGCTGCAACAAGAAGCGCCCGAGAGCCAAGAAAGCGGTGCTCATCCCCTATTGCTGGTGGTGGGCCCAGGCCCGTCGGATTACGAGCTTGTGGAAGGGGTCTGCACCAGCCATCCCGGGCCCGTTGTGCTCTTCAACCCGTCCCTGGAAGACGGGGCTGTGGGCATCGGCAGTGTGGCCCGTGCCCGCCGCAAGGGTTTTCTGGCCCAGTGGCAGGTGGCCTATGCCCTTCAACCCTTCGCCAATGGCGCTCTTCGACGGGCCTATCCGGGAGAGTGGGAGCTCTACCGCCTGGATCCAGAGGGTTTCCGGCTTGCTGGAGCGTTTCCTCAGAAACCCAGCAGCGAGGAACAGGCTGAAACCCTGGCCGGGGAGAGTCCCGGGGGGGGGTCAAACAACAGCTGCGGGGACTAGGGGATCTGATCGACAATCTGCAACGCTGAGCCATCGGTGTGCATCGCTGCTGGTGCCGAAGGTGGAAGGCCCCTAAACTTCGCCGACCCTCAATCAGCCATGGCCAGCAGATTTCCGAACTCCGGATCCAACCCAAGGAGGCCATGGAGCCTTGTTGACCTCGGGGCTGGGTTGGCTGTGCTGTTGGCTGCCGGAGGCTTGGTCTGGAGCCCCAAACTGTCCAGTGCGGTAGCTCGGGCAACTGGAGAAGAGGTGCCTGTCACCGTTTCCGTGGATGTGCGGAGTCAGCCGGCTGTGGACAGCGCCGGTCTCATTCGCGCTATCGAGGAAGAGGGTAAGGTGTCCATTGTGATCCGCAATTCCCCTCACGGCTCGGTGAAAGTGGGAAAGATTGAGCCGCTTCCCCGCCGACTCACGATCCTTACACCGGAGGGCAAGCTGGTCTCCACTCCTGACCCCAACCAGAAAACCTTCGGCACCTTTGATGCTCGATTCACCCTGGAAGGTCGAGGCCGGAAGGGTGGTGGTGGGGTGGTGTTCGGCAATCAAACCCTGAAGATTGGAGCTCCCGTGGAACTAGAAGGCTCCAATTATCGCTTCAGCGGCAATGTCACCAATCTTGTGATTGGCCCCTCCTGATATGCGTGATCTCCTTTCCCAATCAGGCCGGTGGATGGGTGTAGGGCTCATGGCCCTGAGTCCTCTATTGGCCAGCCACGGAGCCCTGGCCACTCCCGCCCTGCCGCCTCGTCAGGGGTGGCCTCGGCTCGTGCCCGTGATGCCTCTACCTCCGCTCACTCCGGCCCTGGGAAGCCCGCAGCTGAGCATGGAGCCAAGCTGTCCTGCACTGCAACAGCGGCTTTTGGCCCAGCTAGCTGGTCAGAGTGAGGCCTGGAGCGTCTCCATTGCAGATGGTTCCGGTCGCCTGCTGGCCGATGTCAACGGCACTCGCTCCCGGGTACCGGCATCCAACCAGAAATTGGTAAGCACGGCCTTCGCCCTCGATCGGCTCGGCCCCGAATTCAGGCTCAACACCCAGCTCTGGAGACTGGGTGATGGAACCTTGCGTCTCACCGGGCAGGGTGATCCTGATCTGGCCCTCCCCCATCTGCAGCGTTTTGCCCAGTTGGCCCTGCGCTCCGGGGGAAGTGCGGGACCCTCTGGCACTGTGGTGCGCTTACAAGTGGCTGAAGAACCCAAACAAACCTGGTGGCCCCAGGGCTGGAATTATTCCGATCGGGCCTACGCCTATGGGGCTCCGATCACCCGGCTGGCGATCACCAGCAACGCTATCGATGATGCCGTTACCAATCCCATTTCACGCCTTCAGACCCTTCTCAAGCGAACGGCAGCCCAACAGGGTGGGGATATCCAGATGTCACTGGTGCCTGCAGAACAAACCCTCCCCGCTGATGCGGTGTTGCTTCACGAAGAGCCCTCCACTTCCATGGAGGGCTTGTTGAGCCTGGCCAATACCGAAAGCCACAATTTCACCGCCGAGGTGTTGCTTCGTTCTGGTGCCGGCACCTGGGATCTTCCTGAAGCCGTTAGGCGCGAAACCGTCTGGTTGAGCCAACAGGGGCTTCCCATGCAGGGCGTACGCATCGCCGATGGCAGCGGCCTTGATCGCACCAACAGACTCACAAGCCGATTCCTCACCGCCCTGCTCCTCCGAATGGATCAACATCCCTATGGGCGCACCTACGTGAGTTCCATGGCGATCGCTGGCCGTAGAGGCACCCTCCGTAACCTTTATAACGGCACGAGCTTGGATGGTCGGGTCTATGCCAAAACGGGGACTCTTACAGGAGTTCGCTCCATCAGTGGCTTATTGGTCACAGAAGCGGGTCCCCGTTACTTCAGTGCTATCTCAAACGGAGCCAGCACACCCAATGCCACCATTGGCAGGATCTTAAGAGACGCTCAAACCGCAAACATCTGTCCTTAAATCCCCAGTTCAGTCAACTGAACTGGGTACAACCAGGATGAAGAGCGGGATGACAGAGATCAGCTGGCCAATCGCCCTGATGCTGCACGACGGAGACGACCGGCAGCCTGTTGAGCACGGGCTCGCACAGCTCCATTGGGATCCATGCCCTGGGATGGATCCACAGAGGTTGTCTCCTTCCCTTGCACACGCATCAACTCTCTGCGGCCGCCCAAAACAATCTGGCTGAGGTCCTGAAGGCGGGTTTCCAGTTCGCCGAGCACTTGCTCGGCATATCGGTTAGCCCCATCTGCGATGGCACCGGCGTCCTGGCGGGTACGGGCCACCAGCTGATCACATTGTTGTTGAGTCTGCTGCCGGAACTGGATAGCTTCCTGATGGAGACGTTCGGCCTCGGCCTGGCTGTCCCGCTGAACGCGTAAAGTCTCCTGGCGGATGGCTTCCAGCTCCTGAAGAGCCTGTTGCCGCACCCGCTCGTGTTGCTCCATCAGCTGGCGAGAGCGTTCCACCGCCTCGGCCTCAAGTTGAGTGCGGCGTTGCTGGGCTTCTTGCTCGAGCTGCTGACGACGGGCAGCAAAGGCCTGATCCATCTGCGCCAGCCGACCTTGGTGCTCCTGCTCGGCCTGAGCCGCCTGAGCGCGAACCTGGGCTTGGAGCTGTTCAGCATGAAGGCGGGATTGCTCACGCACATCTGCGGCCTGGCGCTCTGCCTCCTGGCGAACGGACGAGGTGGCAATGAGCTGTTCCCGTTCTCTCCGCGCCTGGGCAACGATTTCCTCGGCTTGCTGCTTGGACTTCTCGATGAAACCCTCCCGTTGACGCAGGAGCTCATCGGCCTGGGCAATTTGGAGGGGAAGGGCCTCCCTTAGGGCATCCATCGCCTCGATGGCGTCCTGCTCGTTCACCAGGCGCCCTCCACTGAAGGGAATGCGGCTGCCATCGAGAACGATCTCTTCAAGCTGATCGAGTTGGTCGAGAACCGTGATGCGCGTCTCGGACATGTCAACGGATAGGGGATGACCGATTAAAGAACGTCACGAGATCTTCTGCCACTCCCCTGGGCACCATATGGGACACATCCCCGCCAAATCGGGCCACCTCCTTGACAACGGAACTGCTGAGGAAACTGTGATGGGCAGCGGTGGCCAGGAAAAGGGTTTCCAGGTGGGGGGCCAGAGTCTTGTTGGTGTGGGCCAGCTGGAGTTCGAATTCGAAATCACTCAGGGCCCGAAGGCCCCGCAGGATCACACCAGACCCCGAATCCCTTGCCACATCAACGGTGAGGCCATCAAAACTCCTCACCTCAACGCCCTGAAGGTGGGTCGTAGCCTCACGAATCTGATGCAGGCGTTGCTCAAGGGGAAACGTGGGAGTTTTGCTGGGGTTCTGCAACACGGCCACCACAAGACCGTCGAAGAGCACGACACTTCGCTCAATGAGGTCCAGGTGGCCCAAGGTGAGGGGATCAAAACTGCCGGGGTAAAGGGCCCGCATGGAACTGGGAGGTTGGAACCTTTCTAGAGTCAGTTTCAACCCACTTGCGCAACATGACGCCAACCCCAGGCTTCCCCCCCCTCGATGCCGCCGCCAAGAAGACCCTGCTGCGGAAGATCCCCCATGGGGTGTTCATCTGTGGCGTGCGGGAAGGGGAAGAGGTGAATGGGTTCACTGCCAGCTGGGTGACCCAGGGATCGTTTGAACCTCCTCTGGTGGTGATGGCGGTTCGGGCCGATTCCGCCAGCAACGGCATCATCCAGCGCACGGGACGCTTTTCATTGAACGTGCTGCCTTCGGATCAGAAGGATTTGGCGGCCGTGTTCTTCAAACCCCAAAAAGCCATCGGCGGCCGGTTCGACGCCGCCCCATTCCAGCTGGGCCCCTTGGGACTGCCGATCCTCGAGGCCGCCTTGGGGGCCGTGGAATGCGAGGTGGTGGGCCAGGTCAGCCACGGAGACCACACCGTGTTTGTCGGGGAGGTGAAGAGCGCGGTGCTGCAGAGGGAGGGCGATGCCCTGGAACTGGCTGGCACGGGATGGCAGTACGGGGGTTAGACGGGGGCGCGGCGTCCCGCCGAGGAATGCTGCCTCTCCAGCAACGACCAGAACAGCTGGCTCAACGGCTTCGGGAGATTCCATCCGAGCCGGGTTGCTACCTCATGCGTGATGGAGAGGATCGCATTCTCTACATCGGCAAGGCCAAAGTCTTGCGCAATCGGGTGCGCAGTTATTTTCAAAGCTCCCAGGGCCACAGTCCTCGCATCCAGCTAATGGTTAGGCAGGTCTGTGAGATTGAAGTCATCGTCACGGATAGCGATGCGGAAGCCCTGGCGCTGGAATCCAACCTGATCAAGCAGAACCAGCCCCATTTCAATGTGCTGCTCAAAGATGACAAGAAGTATCCCTATCTCTGCATCACCTGGAGTGAGGCCTACCCACGGATTTTCATCACCAGGCGGCGCCGGTTTCGCAGTCCACTCGATCGGTTCTATGGCCCCTACGTCGATGTGGGCCTGTTGCGGCGCACCCTCTTCATGGTGAAGCGGGTGTTCCCCCTCCGGCAGCGACCCCAACCCCTCTACAAAGACCGCACCTGTTTGAACTTCGCGATCGGCCGTTGCCCAGGGGTTTGCCAGGAACGCATCAGCTCAGAGGACTACCACCGCACCTTGCAGAAAGTGGCCATGGTGTTTCAGGGACGCAATGAGGAACTCCTTGAGCTTCTGCGAGGCCAGATGGATCGTTATGCGGAGCGACTAGATTTCGAAGCGGCGGCCAGGGTGAGGGATCAGCTGCAAGGTCTGGAGACCCTGACTGCAGATCAGAAGATGAGCGTGGGTGATGCCTCCATCTCAAGGGATGTGGTGGCCCTCGCAGCGGACGAGCGGGTAGCAGCCGTGCAGTTGTTTCAGATGCGAGCCGGAAAGCTGGTGGGCCGGTTGGGCTATCTGGCCGAGGTGCAGGGGCAGGATCCGAGTTGGATCCTGCAGCACATCATCGAAGAGCACTACAGCCAGGTGGAACCGGTGGAGATTCCCCCCGACCTGCTGCTGCAGCACGAGTTACCCCAGCACACCTTGATTCAGGAGTGGCTGAGTGAGCGGCGGGGACGAAAAGTGAAGCTGAGCGTGCCCCAGCGGCAACAGAAGGCGGAGTTGATTGAGCTGGTGGTCCGCAATGCCACCTATGAGTTAGAGCGGGCCCAGCGCCATGCGGAACAGCACCAACTGGCGTTAGAGGATCTGGCCCAGTTGCTCGAGCTTCCCACCCCTCCACGGCGAATCGAAGGATTTGACATCAGCCATCTGCAAGGGAGTGATGCAGTGGCGTCCCAGGTGGTGTTTGTAGATGGGCTCCCCGCCAAACAGCATTACCGCCGTTACAAGTTGCAAAGCAGCAGCATTCGCAGCGGTCACTCTGACGACTTCATGGCGATGGCCGAAATCATGAGGCGCCGCTTTCGGCGCTGGGCCCAGGCCAAAGCCTCAGGAGCCGATCTAGCCCAAGTGCGCCGTGAATCAGGTTCCATTCTCCATGGAGAGGGGCTCAATGATTGGCCCGATCTGGTGATGATTGATGGCGGGAAAGGGCAGCTGTCGGCGGTGATGGAGGCCCTGCGGGAAATGGATCTGCAGGAAGAGCTGGTGGTGTGTTCCCTGGCCAAGGCCAAGGAGGAGGTGTTTCTGCCGGGGGCTAGCCAAGCGATGGAGAGCGAAGCTGATCAGCTTGGGGTGATGCTGCTTCGCCGTCTGCGCGATGAAGCTCATCGGTTTGCCGTGAGTTATCACCGGCAACAACGGGGGGAACGGCAACGACGTTCCCGGCTGGGGGATATTCCGGGCGTGGGGCCAAGACGGGTGAAGGATCTCCTGGCCCATTTCCATTCCGTGGACGCGATTCAGCTGGCAAGCCAGGAGCAAATTGCCAGCGCCCCTGGCATCGGGCCGGCGTTGGCGCACCAGATCTGGGATTACTTTCACCCCCAACAACAGGGCAATGAGGAGACCTGGGAGCCGACCATGGAGCTGGCCCAATGAGACCTCCAGAAGCTGGGCTGCGCCGAATCGGCTCCCTTTTCCTGTGGGGGGCCTCCTTTCTGCTGGCTGTCCTCCTATGGGGAGCCCCTCCTGCTGGGGCGGCTCCTGGCCTGTGCGTGGGCCCTGTCTGCGGGGAGGGCTTTGACCGATCAGGGACTTATCCCTGGCAGATGCGCATGCGCGTGCAGGATCCATGGGGGCATCGGGAACGCCTCTTGGTGGATTGCCGTGATGGGTCCATCAGCCCCTTGCTGGGTCCGGTGGAACGGGGATATGCCTCGGCCCTGGGGCGTCGCGCGTGCCGCCAAGCTCCGATCGACCCAAGGGCCGAAGGTTCTCCCCCCCCTCCCCTATCCGCCCAGCCATGATCCCCTCCTATTGCATCGCGTTCTGGAATCTAGAAAATCTATTTGCCCCCGAGAATTACACGGGGAGGATTCCATGGCTGGCCGAGCGGATGGCCGATGAACTCAAAGGATGGACGCCTGAATTGTTTCACCGCAAGCTTGATCAACTCACTCGCATTCTCAGACAGATCAACAGTGGCACAGGTCCAGATTTGCTTGGGGTTTGCGAGGTTGAGAATCGCTACGTTCTTGAACAGCTCTGCCAAAGGCTGAATGGAGCCCTGCCCGCTCGTCATTACATCCCGGTTCATGCGGATAGCAGCAAGGATGGTCGGGGGATTGATACGGCCTTTGTCGTCGATAGCAAACGGCTCACCCTTGTGCCAGACACCTTCTTTTCCCACTTTGTGATGCGGAGGACTGGAACGCGCGACATTAGTCAGGCCACGTTCAAGACCAAGTTCGGTCGAGAGATCGTGCTGCTCTGCAACCACTGGCCCTCCCGTTCAGGAGGCAACTATGAGAGTCGGGGGTACCGGTTTACAGCTGGGGAATCCCTGGCCTATTTCCACCAACGAATTCGGGAGGTGGTCGGTGTCGACACCCCCATCCTGGCCTTGGGTGACTTCAACGATGAACCGTTTGATGAATCCCTGCAAAAGTATGCCGAGGCCACACGAGAACGCGGTGATGTGGAACGCGCCCGTAGCGCACCGCGTTTTTACAATCTGTCTTGGTGGTTTCAATCGATTGATACAAAGGATTACAAAGGGAAAAAACGCCAGATTAATGGAACCATTTACTTTGAAGGAAATGGTTCGATCTTTGATCAGCTACTAGTTTCCAGAGGATTGCTTCTTCCAACGAGCAAACTGAGGGTCAAGGAGGAGACGGCTGGGATAGAACTCTTTCCCGAAATGGTGGATTCTAAACTTGGAGAAGGGCCCATCCGTTTTGGCCTGGCGAAGGGAAATCCAGCTGAAAATGTAAACGTAGATGGGTTCAGCGATCACTTCCCCGTCTCCGTAATGATCGAAGAAGGCTCAGCCCCCTGAAACGTTTGGCATGTCAGCAGGCGGGTGATCCTGCCAAGCCTTCAACACGTCCATGCGTGTGATCTGGTAACCCAGGCTTGTGGCCGCAGCAATCAGCTCGTCGTGGGATTGGCAACGATCCATGGTTCGTCGAAGTTCACCATCGACGTTGGAATCTCTAACCAACCGCTCCAATTCACTCCAACTCATGGGTTCTATTGCAATGGAAGGAAGGCGAGCAGTTCAGAAGCGACGACGGGGGGTTTCTTGAAAATGGCGGACACTGCTGCCCTCCTCAGAGCTTCGGGACAAAATCCACACATTGCGCGACTGGCGGCGTGCCACCAAACCACCCCGTTCCACCACTGGGGAACCAGGACGGGCGCCCATGAGATGGGCGACCTCCGCGGTGGTGAGTGGTGCGGTGGTGCGAAGGGCTAGATCGACCAGCTCCAAGCGTTGACGCAAAGAGGGCAGGTCGGTGGCGGACGATTCTTCGTCTCCACTCCAGAGCCAGGGAAGAGAATCCCCCTCCTCAGAAAGCTTTTGCATGAGGCCCATGCCGATCAGGGCCAAGGCCTGTTCGGGCTTGAGGCCCTGAATGAATCCGTGGTCCTGGTCAGGGAGAGCTGCATCGGAACCATTCGTGCTCTGCACTGAGGGGGAGCGGGCCATGGGCAGAAAGCTCCACGTGAGGGGAAGTTGCTGGGAAGGTAACGATTAGAAACTCCTCCGCAAGTGCAAATCGACCAATTGGCTGGCCAGAGTCTGCCTAGTCAATCGCGAACTCAGCTTCTACGAACCCAGCCAGGTGCACCACCGAACCAACCCTCAATGTCGTCCTCACCAGGTCGGTAGCTGGGATTCGGGTCGACTGGCCCGAGATTCATTTGCTCAAGGAGATGGTCGATTCCATCTTTCGGGCCTGATTCCACGGGAGAGTGCTCCAGCTGACGTCGACGGGCCTGGAGAAGCCAAGCCGCCACCCCCTGATCCCGATCGGCAAATTTCTGAACATAGATCCTCTCCTGCAGGGTGACAGGCTGATCGGAACCAATTCGATCGAGAATGGCTTGGAGCCGGAGGCGAGTGCTGGGGGTGAGCATGGGCCATTGAAAATGATGATTCCTTTGATAGCGAGCCCTGATGGAGAGCTTGTGGCAGAGGGCACAAAATCGGTGGTCCTGTCAGCAGCTCCGCACCCTTGCCGGCTTAGGATCCGATCCGTTTCCTGGAAGGCATCGGGTCGTCCATGACTGGTATCCCATGACGGTGTTCGCACTGTGATCCTTCCCGCGTGAACGATCCCCCCCGCCGCCAGAACCGCGCCTTCCGCCCCGCAGCCCTGAACCAGAGTGCTGAGGAAAGGGCCCTGCGCCGCCGTCGGGAAGCCATCCAGCTCGGTCGAACCCCGATCACGGGAACCGACATCAGCGGGGATGAAAGTGGGGCGAGCTGTGTGATCACCACAGACAGTGAAGGGCACAGGCTCAGGCAGAACAGTCATGTGCAGTCGATTGAACTGCGCACCTACGTCTATCTCGATTCCCTCCAACCCCAGTTGGCGGCCTACATGGGCACGGTGAGCCAGGGTTTTCTCCCGATCCCAGGGGATGCCTGTCTATGGCTGGAAGTGTCCCCCGGCATGGCCGTCCACCGGGTCACGGACATTGCCCTTAAAGCCAGCACCGTTCGCCTGGGCCAGATGGTGGTGGAGCGGGCCTTCGGCTCGATCGCGATGTATCACCGAGATCAGAGCAATGTGCTGCACTCCGGCGAAGTGGTGCTGGAGGCTATCGGCAGCAGTGTGGAACAGCGCAGCCGCTGCGATGTGACCTGGACGGAGATCATCTACGCGATCACTCCCGACCATGCCGTTCTCATCAACCGCCAGAACAGACGGGGGTCCATGATCCAGGCTGGCATGAGCATGTTCATCCTGGAAACCGAACCTGCCGGCTATGTCTTAATCGCCGCCAATGAGGCGGAAAAAGCCTCCAATATCACCGTGGTGGATGTGAAGGCAGTGGGTGCCTATGGCCGGCTCACCTTGGCAGGGAAGGAAGGGGATGTGAACGAGGCGGCAGCTGCCGCTATGCGGGCCGTGCAACACATTAACACTTAACCCCAAGGCCTACGGCACCCCGAGCAGCGATCGGAGACCGGGTCCCAAGGCTCGGGCAGCTTTGCCTCGGCTGCCGAGGCGGGCCTTGAGGTGGGCGGACATGCGGGCGTAGCTACAACCAGCCTCCCGCACATAGAACACTGGGTCGTAACCAGCTCCCACCCCATCCGGTTCATGAAGGATCTGTCCGTAACAGACCCCACTCCCCTCAAGCCGAGTGATGCCACCGGGATCGGCCAGGGCCATGGAACTAACGAACCGCGCGCCCCGGTAGAGGCCATCCCCAAGCTCCTGGAGCAGGCGATGGATCTTCTCCGCATCGCTTGGGGCATAACGGGCGGAATAAAGACCTGGTCTGCCACCAAGAGCCTCCACTTCCAAACCTGAATCATCGGCCAGGGCCCATGCACCGCAGAGGCGAGCAACAGTTTCGGCCTTGAGACGGGCGTTTTCTGCGTAGGTGTGTCCAGTCTCTTCGACGTCCAAGTCCTGAGGTTGGGGGACCAATTCCACGCGAACCAAGGCCAGCATCTCGCTGATTTCAGAAACCTTATGAGGATTCCCGCTGGCGATCACAAGCCGTGGGAATGGACTCATGGCAATACCTATCGTGCGGGCACCGCAGGCATTATCCCGGGAGGAGGTGCACAGCAGGGGGGGGATTGGGGTTTTTTAGATGCTCCAATGATGGTTGAAGAGTTGGGGCAGGACGGGTTGAACATTCCACCCCCGGAAACTCCAGGGTCCCTGCCACCAATCAAACCTTAGGGAAAAAAACCTGATCTGGGCCTGGGCGGGATCAAGAATCAGCTGATGCTGACGACAGCTGTGAGGATGTCCCCTAGGTTGCTGATGGGGAAAGGGTTGCGGCGGAGGTGCCCATGCAGACAACTCTGGTGTTGCAGAACCTTCTGTCAGCGCCTGTGCTGTTTTTCGTTCTGGGGATCCTGGCGATCGTGATGGGGTCGGATCTCGAGATTCCCTCCCCCCTCCCCAAGCTGTTTTCTCTCTACCTGCTCCTGGCCATCGGCTTTAAAGGAGGAGTGGAACTCAGTCACAGCGGTCTGGGCCCGATGGTGCTATCCACCATTGCGGCAGCCATCTTGATGTCCGTACTGGTGCCCCTTGGCAGCTTCCTGATCCTCCGCCCTCGATTAGGAGCAGATAATGCAGCAGCCGTCGCCGCCGCCTATGGCTCCATCAGTGCAGTCACGTTCATCACAGCCCAGAGCTTCCTGAGTGTCTTGAACGTTCCCTATGACGGGTTCATGGTGGCGGCCCTAGCCCTGATGGAATCACCGGCCATCGTGGTTGGAGTTGTGATGGCCAAACTCGCAGGTTCAACGCTGGAAACCGCGCCGGGAAATGATGGAAATGAACCTATCGCATGGAAGGAAGTTTTGCGGGAAGCCTTTCTGAATGGGTCGGTCTTTTTGCTGATTGGAAGCCTCGTGATTGGGTGCCTTGTGGCGTACTTCAGCCCCGCCGGAATCGAGAGAATGGAGCCTTTTACTGAGAAACTTTTTTATGGCGTGCTCTGCTTCTTCTTGCTCGACATGGGTTTGGTGGCAGCCCAGCGGCTTCGGGATCTGCGGCAGACCGGCCCTTTCTTGGTGACCTTCGCCATTGCGGCCCCGCTACTGCATGCCTCGATCGGATTGCTGATTGCCAAATTCCTTGGGCTTCCCCAGGGTGATGCTCTCCTGTTCATGGTCCTGAGCGCCAGCGCTTCTTACATCGCCGTTCCCGCCGCCATGCGGATGACCGTACCCCAGGCCAATCCGAGCCTTTACATCACCTCCGCACTAGGCCTGACCTTTCCCTTCAATGTGGTGGTGGGAATCCCGCTCTACATGGCTCTGGTTCAGCGTTTCATTCCTGCCACCTAAAACCATGAAGCGCATTGATTTCTTTGTCAGCGAACGGGAGACCGACAAACTGTGCAAAGCCATCCGACAGGCAGGGGCTCCGGGGTATTCCGTGATGAAACACGTGACCGGTTGGGGCCTGGGAGGGGAAATTTCTGAAGCGATGGATTTCAGCGGTCTTGGGGCCAATTCCCACGTGGTGGTGTTCTGCGAGCAAAGCTTGCTTGACGCCCTTCGCACCAAGGTCAATCCCCTACTGAAACGATTCGGGGGGGTGGGATTTGTCTCTGAGGCGGAGATCTTCTGAGCACGGGAAACGCTCAAGGCATGGGGAACTCCTCAAGAGTTTCTAAAGATTTGTGTCCTCAGGATAAGCGGCCCTTATTGCTGCGGCTGGAAACGGTGATGGCGATTCGGGGCCAGATGGGTTGACGGAAGGTCGGGCGCAGGAGCAGGGTTGCACTCGAACATTCCACCCCCTCCTCCAGGAGCAGGTAATGGCAAACGAAACCATGGGCATCGCCCTCGGCATGATTGAGACCCGGGGCCTGGTGCCTGCCATTGAAGCGGCAGACGCCATGACCAAAGCCGCCGAAGTGCGCCTCATCGGTCGTGAATTCGTCGGCGGCGGCTACGTCACGGTGTTGGTGCGCGGTGAAACCGGCGCAGTGAACGCTGCTGTTCGAGCAGGTGCTGATGCATGCGAACGGGTTGGCGACGGTCTTGTCGCAGCTCACATCATTGCTCGTCCTCACCGTGAAGTGGAGCCGGCGCTCAACAGCACCTTCGGTCTGGGATCCAAGGACTGAGCATCAACGCTCTGAGCGCTGATCCCCATCCTTTTTCCACCGACCCAACCGGAGAACCTCCATGAGCAAAAAGTACGACGCTGGGGTCAAGGAGTACCGCGACACGTACTGGACTCCTGATTACGTCCCCCTCGACACCGACCTGCTGGCCTGCTTCAAGTGCACTGGCCAGGAAGGGGTCCCCAAAGAGGAAGTTGCCGCAGCCGTGGCAGCTGAATCCTCCACAGGCACCTGGTCCACCGTCTGGTCTGAACTTCTCACCGACCTCGACTTCTACAAAGGCCGTTGCTACCGCATCGAAGACGTCCCTGGTGACAAGGACGCTTTCTACGCCTTTATCGCCTATCCCCTCGACCTTTTTGAAGAGGGATCGATCACCAACGTTCTTACCTCCCTGGTGGGCAACGTGTTCGGATTCAAGGCGCTGCGCAATCTGCGCCTGGAGGACATCCGCTTCCCGATGGCCTTCATCAAAACTTGTCAGGGTCCACCGAACGGCATCGTCGTCGAGCGCGACCGGATGAACAAGTACGGCCGTCCCCTTCTCGGTTGCACGATCAAGCCGAAACTCGGCCTGTCGGGCAAAAACTACGGCCGGGTTGTTTACGAATGTCTCCGTGGTGGTCTCGACTTCACCAAAGACGACGAAAACATCAACTCCCAGCCGTTCCAGCGTTGGCAGAACCGCTTCGAGTTCGTGGCCGAGGCCGTTCGTTCCGCCCAGGAGGAAACTGGGGAGAAGAAGGGCCATTACCTCAACTGCACTGCGGCCACTCCCGAGGAGATGTACGAGCGAGCTGAGTTCGCCAAAGAACTCGAGCAGCCGATCATCATGCACGACTACATCACCGGTGGCTTCACCGCCAACACCGGTCTGTCGAAGTGGTGCCGCAAAAACGGCATGCTCCTGCACATTCACAGGGCCATGCACGCGGTGATCGACCGTCATCCCAAGCACGGCATCCACTTCCGTGTGCTCGCCAAGTGCCTGCGCCTCTCCGGTGGAGACCAGCTCCACACCGGAACCGTGGTGGGCAAGCTGGAGGGTGACCGCCAGTCGACCCTCGGCTACATCGATCAGCTGCGTGAATCCTTCGTGCCTGAAGATCGCAGCCGGGGCAACTTCTTTGATCAAGACTGGGGCTCCATGGGCG
>JBJTUM010000207.1:0-4398 GCA_046080725.1 Cyanobium sp.
TGCCATCGGCGATTCCCTGGAGAAAGGCCGCCGCAAGGTGCTCCTGGTGCAAGCCACCGGCACCGGCAAAACCCGCACGGCCATTGCCCTCACCGATCTGCTGTTGCGCTGCAACTGGATCAAGCGCATCCTCTTCCTGGCGGATCGCAATGCGCTGGTGATTCAGGCCCAACGGGCCTTCCAGCGCTTCCTGCCCGACACCTCCCCGGTGAACCTGGTGAACAACCGCCACGGAGAGGGCCGGGTGTTTCTCTCCACTCATCCCACGATGATGAACCTTATCGACACGGAAGACAGCCCAGGCGTGCGCCGCTTTGGCGTGGGCCACTTCGATCTCATCGTGGTGGATGAAGCCCACCGCAGCGTCTATCAAAAATATGGCGCGATCTTTGCCTACTTCGTGCCCTTCCGCCCCATTTCGCTGCCGCTGAAGTTTCCCCAGTAGTGAATCCGCTACGAAGATCTCTCCGAGGCCGAGAAAGCCCAGTGGGATCTCCTCGACTGGCAAGAAGACACCGGTCTGCAGCAGGTGGTGGATTCAGGCGCCATCAACAGCTGGCTCTTCAATCGACACCGTCGAAAAGGCCTTGGCTGTGCCAAAGCCCTGACCATTCACATGGTGTTCATGGAGGCCCTCACCATCACCTGGAAGAAGGATTTCCGGTGCAGCAAGGGGCGGTGATTGAGCTATCTCTCATGCCACCAAAGACAAGGGGAGGAGGGAAGGGGTTTGGGTGAGGGTCCCATGAGATGAAGGCATACCTGGTGAGCTACGCCGCCTACACGGCCCTGGCCCGTTCACTGATGGCAAGCAGGAGATCACAGAGGTAGCTGTCTTTTGGATTCGTGCATTCCTTCGTTGAGCAGATTGGTAATCCTTCAGCAAACTCTGGCTTCTCAATGGCAAGCTTCAAATACTCTCGGAATGATTCCTGTGTAATTGTCTGCTGCTGAAGTTTCATGCTCGCTGCAAGTTGGCGCTGTGCAACGAAGACGGAGCAAACCTCAACAAAAGCCCCAGCTCTGCCCGCGCAGATCCCAGAAGGCGGCGCCATGGCGCCAGGAGGCGTCTCCAGTGGCCTGCGCATCACAACAGCGTCACGGCAGGCTTTCCTGGGCCTTGGCAGCCGGATGGACGACTCCCGGTCACGCAATTCATGCCGAATTGCCGTTGCCTTTGGAAGGTACTGCAGCGCAGTGGATGTGGGGAGGTCTGCCATGCTTCCGATCAGTCACCCCAGACCCCCTTGACCACCGACCTTGGGCCACGCCCAGAGCCCCTGAGTCCAGTTGCACTGCGGGCCCTGATGCCTGCCCTCGCCAACAAGACCTACTTCAACTACGGCGGCCAGGGGCCCCTGCCCACCCCGTCGCTGGAAGCGATCGTGGCCAGTTGGCAGCGCATTCAGGAGGTGGGGCCTTTCACCACGGCGATGTGGCCCGTGGTGGAGCACGACACCCATCGGTTGCGCCAACACCTCGCCCAGTGGTGTGGCGCCCCGCCCCATCGGATTGCCCTCACGGAAAATGTCACCATGGGCTGCGTGCTGCCCCTTTGGGGCCTGCCCTGGCAGGCCGGCGACCAGCTGCTCCTCAGCGATGGGGAACACGACGGGGTGATGGCTGCCTGCAGGGAGCTGGCTCGCCGCTTTGAGCTCGACATTCAGATCCTGCCGGTGCAGCAGCTGCGCGGAGATCCGGCGAGCACCGCAACCTCCCTGCTGGAGAGCCTTGATCAGGCCCTCACCCCCCGCACCCGCCTGGTGGTGCTCTCCCACCTGATCTGGACCACGGGCCAACGGATGCCCATCGCCGCCGTAGGCGAGCGACTCAGCGCCCATCCCAACCAGCCCTGGCTGCTGGTGGATGGGGCCCAGAGCTTCGGCAGCCTGCCCCTTGCACCTGATGCAGCCGCCGCCGACATCTATGCCTTCACCGGCCACAAGTGGGCTTGCGGCCCCGAGGGCCTGGGGGGCGTGTTGCTCTCCGAGCGGCTACTGGCCCAAAGCCGGCCCACCCTCATCGGCTGGCGCACCCTAAAGGCAGAAGACGCCCCGGGGGAAGGCTTCCACCGCGACGGCCGACGCTTTGAGGTGGCCACCTCCTGCACGCCCCTCCTCAGCGGCTTGCACACCTCCATGGCCCTTCTCGATGAGGTGGGCTCCGCCGAGGAACGGCTCGCCCTGCTGCGCCAGCACGCCGAAACCCTCTGGCTGGGGCTTCAGGCCATCCCGGGCTGTCGCCCCTTCCTGCAGGCCCCGCCTGCGGCGGGCCTGGTGAGTTTCCAGCTCCACCGCGCCGATGGCACCTTGCTCGAGCCCGATCCGGTGGTGGGCGCCCTGGGCGACCAGGGGATCTGGCTGCGCAGCCTGCGGGATCCCGCCTGCATGCGGGCCTGCACCCACATCACCACCACTTCGGACGATCTGGAGGCCCTGCTGGAGGCGGTGCGCCAAATCGCACGCCAGCACGGCTGAGGGGGATCCATAAAAAAGGGGGCCTGAGGGCCCCCTGAGATCTGAGTTGGATCCGGTGCGAGCGGATCATGGTCATCGGATCAATAGTCGGCTTCCGTGCTCAGGAAGGCGCTGTGAATCCAGCCGGCCAGGAGGGCACCCACGATCGGAGCCAACCAGAACAGCCAGAGCTGACCCATCGCGTCGCCACCGACCCAGGCAGCCACACCCGTGGAGCGGGCGGGGTTCACGGAGGTGTTGGTGACAGGGATACTGATCAGGTGGATCAAGGTGAGGGCCAAACCAATCGGCACGCCAGCGAACCCGGTGGGAGCCAGGCGATCCGTAGCACCCAGGATCACCAACAGAAAGAAGAAGGTGAGGATCACTTCGATCACCAGAGCCGCCCAGAAGCCATAGCCACCAGGCGAATGGGCTCCCCAACCATTGGTGGCAAGGGGGTTGCTGCCGCTGAGGCTGAGCCCGCCTTCACGGCCACCAGCCACCATCCAGATCACACCACCAGCGATGATCGCGCCCAGCACCTGGGCCACCACGTAAGGGAACACCTGGGAGCCGCGGAACTTGCCACCTGCCCAAAGGCCAAAGGTGACGGCGGGGTTGATGTGGCAACCGGACACGTGGCCGATGGTGTACACCATCGTCAAGAGGGTGAGGCCGAAAGCCAGAGATACACCCAGGAAGCCAAGTCCGAGGGGATTGGCTGCAGCGTCGTTGTAAGGGAAAGCAGCGGCGAGCACGGCTGAGCCGCAACCACCGAGCACCAGCCAGAAGGTGCCAAACAACTCAGCCAGAAACTTTTTGGAAAGTGGAACAGCGAGAGCCATTCAAAAAAAATGATTGGGAATCGGTCAAATCATGACGTGAGCTGGTGCAAAGACAAGACTATGTGACAAATGGATGACATTTCCCTGACAAAAGTTTCCAAAGATCTTACCCGAACCGGCGAAAATTGACGACTTTCTTCGTTCGCGCGTTAAGAATCATCCGAGAAATGCGGGACTCAATGCAGTCAGTCCGGAACTAAAGAAAATTTTAATATTTTCCCTTGATCTTTTTGTTTTTTTGGCCTAGCCCAGCTTAATGAGCGCAGCTGCGGATTCTTTTCAGGGCCGCAACGAACACTTTTCAACAATAATGACCCCTTGTCAGCCCCATGTTGTTGCCATTTTGTCAGTTCTCTATAGGGTGATCCTGTAGGGCTGCCATGGGAGAGATCCGCTGGCGCTGCTCAACATCTGCTCAAAATTCAACCCTTCTTTCACTTAAGTGGTCTAGAGGCATGATTGCTACCCCATCCCGAGTCTTCCCAAGGCTGCTGATTGCCTCAGCCGCCTCTGTGGGCCTGCTTGCTGTCGGCAGCAGCGCCCTTGCAACAAGCACTGCTGAGCTGATCAAAACCGCTGAAGGCGCCTGTCTGGAAGCCGCCACCGCCCAGGGCTGGCGTGCCGACCTGGCCAAGGTGATCTCCAGCAAGGCCCTGAGCACCGACAAGGTGGAAGTGGTGTTTGACCTCACCAAAGATGGCGTCAACACCGCTCGCCTCACCTGCCCCTACACCGTGGGCCAGGGCGTGGGCGGTGCCTTCACCGAGAAAACAGAAGCTCCCGCTGCTCCTGTAGAGCCTGCGCCTGCGCCCGTTGCTGATGCCGGCACTCCCGTGGATCAGGGCAAGGCGTGGTGGCTCCTGCTGCCCCTGGCCCTCGGCCTGGGCTCCTGGCTCTGGCTCCGTGGCCGCGATGAGCCCACAGCTGTTCACTCCGGCGTTTACTCCAACAGCGCCACCACCACTGGTGCACGCACCTTCTACGCCGCAGAAGCCGCCGCTCGCGACGGTCTGCTCGAAGTGCGTGAGCACGCCGATCTGGGCTCCCGGGTGCTGCGCCAGATCCGCAACGGCGACACCTTCCAACTCACCGGC
>JBJTUM010000208.1:0-5660 GCA_046080725.1 Cyanobium sp.
CGACCTCCTGGTGGGGGTCGTACCAATCGCCAACCTGGAATGGATCCAGAAGATTCACCGCGACAATGCGGAGCGCGGATACTCAGCGGAAACGATTGTGGATACCATCCTGAGAAGGATGCCTGATTACATCAACCATATCTGCCCCCAGTTCAGCGAAACGGACATCAACTTTCAGCGCGTGCCCACTGTGGACACATCCAATCCTTTCATCTGCCGCAACATTCCAACGGCAGATGAGAGTTTTGTGATTATTCATTTCCGTAAGGGAGCTAGGGAAAAGTGGGGTATTGATTTCACCTATCTTCTCGACATGATTCATGACTCCTTCATGTCAAGCCCAACTAGTATTGTTGTCAATGGCGGCAAGATGGGCTTCGCGATGGAGTTAATCCTCACTCCCATCATCCATCGCATGATTGAGGAGAAGAAATACTTCGACTGAGTTATCTTTGGTCGGCCTTCTGACGGCTTTCCTCGGCGCCTGTGTGGGCAGCTTCCTGAATGTGGTGGTGTGGCGCGTGCCGCGAGAGGAATCGGTGCTTCGGCCCCCAAGCCATTGCCCCAGATGTGGCACGGTTCTGACCTGGCTTGAAAACATTCCAGTGCTCTCCTGGCTCGCGCTTAGCGGCCGCTGCCGCCACTGCCAAGCTCCGATCGCTCTGCGCTATCCCGCTGTGGAAGCCCTCTGCAGTGGGCTATGGGTCCTCATGCTGCTCGCCCAGCCCGATGCCATGGGCTCCCATCCAGACCGGCCCCTTCTTTGGATTTCTGGCTGGACTTTTGTCAGCCTGCTGTTGCTATTAGCCCTGATCGATGGCGACCAGCTCTGGATTCCTGAGCCCTTTTGCCGTTGGGGCGTGGTGGCCGGGTGGCTGATCACGACCTGGTTGGGTTGGCTCCATTCTCCCGAGCTGGCCCGAACCCTTTTGGCCTCCCATCTCGTGGCAGCCACGGCGGGTCTGGTGGGGTTTGAGGCCCTGTCGGCCCTAGCAGCGCGCTGGATGGGCCGCCCAGCCCTGGGCTCTGGGGATGCCAAGGTGAGTGCCCTTTTGGGGGCTTGGCTTGGGCCCGTGGGTTTGGCCTTGGCGGTGCTGCTGGCGGTGCTGTTGGCCGCTGTTCTGGGAGGCCTGGGGCTTCTGAGTGGCCTGTTGAAACGGCATCAGCCCATTCCGTTCGTTCCCTTTCTGGCTTTGGGCGGAGCCTTGGTGTGGTGCACCGGTGCTGCTCCCTGGCAGAGCTGGTGGATGGGATCCTGGTAAGAGGCTTCCTGCAGGACAATGGCTAGGCAGGTGGGCCTGGATCGTTTTTTAATGGATCGCGAAACCTTCAGTTTTCTCCGCTCCACACTCGACCACACCTCACCATCGCCCACCCACGGTCCAATGTCGCTGTTCGACTGGTTTGCGGATCGCCGCAAAAACCTTCCTGTAGCTCGAAGCCATCAAAAACAAGAGCTGGACGACAGCGATGGCCTGTGGAGCAAGTGCCCGCGCTGCGGCTTGGTGATGTACCGCAAGGACTTGCTGGCCAATGCGAGCGTGTGCAAGGGCTGCGCGTACCACCATCGCATCGACAGTGAGGAGCGCCTCCGGCTTCTTGTGGATCCCGGGTCATTCGAAGCCTTGGACACGGATCTGGCTCCCGTCGATCCCCTCGCCTTCAAGGATCGTCGCAGCTACGCCGACCGCCTCCGGGATGCCCAGCAGGCCACGGGATTGAAAGATGCAGTCGTCACTGGGCTTTGTCGGCTGGAGGAGCTGCCTCTGGCCCTGGGAGTCATGGATTTCCGTTTCATGGGCGGGTCCATGGGGTCTGTGGTGGGGGAAAAACTCACTCGTCTGACGGAAGAAGCCACGGCCCGTGGAGTTCCTTTGGTCGTGGTGTGCGCTTCAGGGGGGGCACGCATGCAGGAAGGCATGCTCAGCCTGATGCCGATGGCCAAGATCTCCGGGGCCCTGGAGAGGCATCGCCGCGCAGGCCTGCTCTATCTACCCCTCCTCACCCATCCCACCACCGGTGGGGTCACAGCCAGCTTTGCGATGTTGGGGGATTTGATCCTGGCTGAGCCCAAGGCCCTGATCGGCTTTGCGGGCCGCCGGGTGATCGAGCAAACCCTCCGGGAAAAACTGCCAGAAGGGTTCCAGACAGCGGAATACCTGCAGGACCATGGCTTCGTCGATCTGATCGTGCCGCGCACCGAGTTGAGAACCACCCTGGCCAACCTGATCCGTCTCCATAGCCGCAGACCCGTTGGTCGGCCCGTGATGGCATGAGGCTGAAGACCACCCTCCTGTCGTTCCTGTGCAGCCTGCCCCTGGTGCTCTGGCTCCTGGCTCCGATGCCCGCCTTGGCGGGACCCGTCAGTTGGAATGAGGTGCCCCCCACCCCGGAGGGCCGTCAGTGGTGGGACGAGGGAAGTTTGCGTCTGTCCCGCAAGGGAGCGCTCACTGTGCTCAGTCGCTTTCAACCGGCAGACCCTGAGGGGGAGGCCGACGCCACGAACCCACCTGGCCGCCCTGCCCCCAGCACGTTGTACGTGATGGAGTTGGATTGCGCCCAGGAGCTCTACCGCGACATCTCGGTGAACGGATTTCCCCGGTTTCGTGCCGAGTGGCAAACCGCTGCCGGCGATGCCCTGAGTACGGCCATTCTGAGGGCCGCCTGCCAGGCCGGAGCCACCCTGTTCCCCTCATCCACCCCAGGAGACGTGGGCTGATGGCCTTGTTTTCTAGCCAGCCCGTGCGGGTGGCCTTAGTGGGACTGGGTTTTGGCCTTCAGGTGCATGTGCCGGCTCTTCGCGCCTGTGAAGGGCTGGAGGCCGTGGCTCTCTGGCATCCCAATCCAAGCCGTTTGGATGCGGCCAGTGCGGCTGCTGATCTTCCTGGGGCGTCGTCCTATGAGGCCCTCCTGGCCGATCCCACCGTGGATGCCCTCGTGCTGGCCACCCCTCCGGAGCCCAGGCTGGCCCTTGCCCGCGCAGCCCTTGAGGCGGGCAAACATCTGTTGCTGGAGAAGCCTGTCACCCTCTCGGCTCCAGATGCTGAAGAGCTCCAGCGGCTGGCTCTGCGAGGGCACCTAACGGTGGCGGTGGATTTTGAGTATCGCGCTGTGCCCCTGTTTCAGCAGTTGGCCCAACTCCTGAGCCAGGGGGCTGTAGGCACCCCCTGGTTGGTGAAGCTGGATTGGCTGATGAGCAGCAGGGCCAACCCATCCCGCCCCTGGAGCTGGTATTCCCAGGCCGCGGCGGGTGGGGGCGTGATTGGATCCCTGGGCACCCATGCCTTCGACATGCTCCATTGGCTGATGGGTCCGACACGAGGGATGCAGGCATTCCTGAGTACCGCCATCCAGGAGCGACCCCTCCCAGAGGATGGCCGCATGGCGGCAGTTGATGCGGATGACATCGCCCTGGTGCAGCTGGAGTTGGAGACACCTGCTGGAGGGGTGGTGCCCGCCCAGGTGAATCTGGCCTCGGTGGCACGCCATGGCCGGGGGTGCTGGCTGGAGGTGTACGGCAGTGAGGCCACTCTGGTTTTGGGCTCGAGCCGGCAAACGGATTACGTCCATGGTTTCCAGCTCTGGCATGGGGAGCCAGGGGAGCAAACGCTCCGCCTACTCACTCCCGATCCGGAGCTGGCTTTCCCCCGCACCTGGGAGGATGGGCGCATTGCGCCAGTTTGCCGACTCATGGGCTGGTGGGAGAGGGCCATCCGCCAGGGGACTCCCATGGTGCCAGGCTTAGCGGAAGCCGTGGCCAGCCAGCGGGACTGTGATATGGCGCTGACACGCGGGTGCCGGATGGCCCCGTTTCCGCAAAGACAGTGAACCGAATCACCAGACACCTGGCCAATTCAGTAACGGTTGCTACAATTTGGGAATCGTTGACCGATGCGTCCCGTGGTTCCCATGGGGGCTCGGCGGAAGTAGGGGGCTCTGTCTCCTGAAGCAACGCGCCATCCACCTGTCGTTGTTCGGCAGATCACTAAGGAGGCACTTCCATGTCCATCACCACAGCCCGTCAGATGGCTCGTCAGGCTGAAGAAGCCCGTCGCGCCGCCAGGGAGCACGACTATCTCGTCTCGGCCCTGCGCCGCGAACATTTGGTCGACTGATCCATCCCTGTTGTTCGGAGCCCATCGTCCTGGACCCTGCTGCCGCGGGGTCTTTTTGTTTGGAGTGGCGAAGGGAGACCCGGATGGAGCATCCCCTAGACTCCCGCCAAATCTCCTCACAAGGTTTTTCCCCATGGCGCTCGTCCCGCTTCGGTTGCTGCTCGACCACGCCGCTGAGAACGGCTACGGCATCCCGGCCTTCAACGTCAACAACCTGGAGCAGGTGCAGTCGATCATGGAGGCGGCTTTCGAAACCGACTCCCCTGTGATTCTGCAGGCTTCTCGCGGCGCTCGCCAATATGCCGGCGAGAGCTTCCTGCGGCACCTCATCCTGGCCGCCGTTGAAACCTATCCCGACATCCCGGTGGTGATGCACCAGGACCACGGCAACAGCCCTGCCACCTGCTACGGCGCTGCCGCCAATGGGTTCACCTCCGTCATGATGGATGGTTCCCTTCAAGCGGACGCCAAGACCCCTGCCAGCTACGAGTACAACGTGGCCGTCACCAAGGAAGTGGTGGACGTGGCCCATGCCATCGGCGTGAGTGTGGAAGGGGAGCTGGGTTGCCTGGGTTCCCTGGAGACTGGCATGGGTGAGGCGGAGGATGGCCACGGTTTCGATGGCAAGCTCGATCACAGCCAGCTGCTCACCGATCCCGCGGAGGCCGCCGACTTCGTGGCCAAGACCAAGGTGGATGCCCTGGCCATTGCCATTGGCACAAGCCACGGTGCCTACAAGTTCACCCGCAAGCCCACCGGTGAAGTGCTGGCCATCAGCCGCATCGCCGAGATCCACAAGGCCATTCCCAATACCCATCTGGTGATGCACGGCTCCTCCTCGGTGCCCCAGGAGTGGCTGGATATGATCAACAAATACGGTGGTGCCATCCCTGAAACCTATGGCGTGCCCGTGGAGGAAATCCAGGAGGGCATTCGCAACGGGGTGCGTAAGGTGAACATCGATACCGACAACCGTCTGGCCTTTACCGCCGCCGTGCGGGAAGCGGCCTTCAAGGACCCCGCGAATTTCGATCCCAGGCACTTCAACAAGCCAGCCCGCCAGTACATGAAGCAGGTTTGCCTGGATTGTTACCAGCAGTTCTGGTGCGCAGGTAACGCTAGCAAGATCAAGCAGCGCGATATCAACTACTACGCCGCTCTTTATGCCAAGGGCGCTCTCGATCCAAAAACAGCTGTTGCCGCCTGATTTGTTTCCGATATCTTCATCAACAAAGCCCCCTAGAGGGGCTTTTTTTTGATCAGCCTAAGATGCAAGTGCTGGCCCAGGCATTTACATCACCCGTGGTGATAGTTCAAATGGTCATTTCCCATTGGGCCTGTTCACATTATTGATGGGTGATGTGGCCTATGGTTTAATAGGTTTGCTAAATCTGCGTCAATCCAAGGCTTTGCTCCATGAGCTCTCCCATTGCCAAGGCCGACAAAACTGGTTTTGATAAAGCATTGATTGCGACCCACCAGCAACTCAGCCATAGCCATCGTATCGACTGTCTTATCAGCGTGCTCGGCAAGCGGATCAAGAGT
>JBJTUM010000209.1:0-4785 GCA_046080725.1 Cyanobium sp.
CCTTCAGCCTGATCTATCCCCAGCGCACGGGCCACTGGCACGGCCATCCCCACAACATCCCCATTGATCTGGCCATCAGCCACGGCGTGCCCGTGGCCCTGCTGGTGGTGGGTCTGGTGCTGGCCCTCCTCCTAGGCAGTGCCCAGCGGGGCATGGCGAACGGCACCCTCTTCGATCGGGCCTGGTGGGCCTCCGCCCTCGTGCTCGTGGCCCTCCACGCTACCGACATCCCCATGTATGACAGCCGCATCAACGTGGCTGGCTGGGTGTTGCTCTCTGGCCTGCGCAGCTTCCTGAAGCCCTAGGGACTCCTGGTAGTGGCGCCAGAGGGTGGCCTTTGGCAGGCCGCTCGCCAAATGCTCCCAGGGCAGCACCTGCCCCGCCCCCCAGCACCCCTCCACCAGCTCCGGCCAGGGCGGCGGCGGCGGCAGGGGGATGGGCGGCGCTTCCACCTCCCCAGCCCGCACAGCCCGGTAGGCCCGTTTCCAGCCCCCCAAGCTCGCCTGGTCGCCCCGCACGGCCATCAGCACGGCAGCTAGGCGCCGGTCGCCCCTCGAGAGCAGGGTTTGGATCACGCTCCAGCCATAGCTTTCGGGTCGCAGCTCGATGCCCTTGGGCTTGAGGCGCCGGGCCAGCACCTGCAAGCGCTTCTCGGCCTCGGGGCGCAGCCCTTCCCATTGGAAGGGGGTGTGGGCCTTGGGCACAAAGGTGCTCACCCCCAGGGTGAGCCGCAGGCCCGGCGTGGCCTTCTTCAGGGCCAGCAGCAGCTCGGCGGTGGCCTCCACATCGGCCTCTTCCTCCGTGGGCAGGCCCACCATGCCGTAGAGCTTCAGGCTGCTCAGCCCCCCTTCCTTGGCACAGCGGGCCGCGGTGAAGATCTCCTCCCGCTCCAGCTTTTTGTTCACCACGGTCCGCAGGCGATCGCTGCCGCTTTCAATGGCGATCGTGAGGGAGCGGCTGCCACGGCTCGCCAGGATGCGGCCCAGCTGGGGGGTCACCGTGGCGGCCCGCACCGAACTCACGCTCACGCGCACATCGGCAAAACGCTCTTGATCCAGCCAGGAGAGCAATTCGCTGAATTGGGGGTGCTGGGTGACAGACGCCCCAAGCAAGCCCAGCCGGCGGGTCACCGCCAGGCCCGTTTCCACCGCCGGGATCAGGCCATCCTCCAGGGCGGCGGTGCGGAAGGGCAGGGTGAGGTAGCTGGCCAGGCAGAAGCGGCACAGCTCCGGGCAGCTGCGCACCACCTCCACCATGTGGATAGAGGGCCAGGCCGCCTCCGGGGTGATCACGGTGGAGTGGCTGAGGGTGTTGCCGCGCCAGGTTTGGCGGTTCACGCTGGCGGGCATGGCCGGATCCACCAGATCGATGCCCTCCAGCTCCCCATCGCTGCTGTAGCGGGGGGCATAGAGGGAGGGCACATACACCCCTGGCACGGCGGCCAGCTGCCGCAGCCGCTCCGGCCGCTGCGCTCCGCGGCTGGAGAGCAGGGCGTCCACAAAAGCGGGCAGCAGCAGCTCCCCATCCCCCAGGAGCACGGCATCAATGAAGGGGGCCAGGGGTTCGGGGTTGGCCGTGAGCACGGGGCCGCCGCCGAACACGATCGGATCCCCCTCCCCCCGCTCCGCGGCCCACAGGGGAATGCGTTGCTGCTCCAGCAGGTCGAGGAGCACAGGGGCATCCAGCTCCCAGCTGAGGGAGAGACCAAAGGCTTCGAGCCCCTTGCGGCTCCCGTGGGGCGGGTCGGCGCCGTCGGTGAACAAGCGACGCACATCCACATCCGCCCGCCGGGCGAGGGTGGCCCACACCACCTGGAAGCCCAGGCTGGTGATGCCCACCCCATAGGTGCTGGGAAAGGCGAGCACCATCCGCAGGGCATCCGCCTTGGGGGTGGCGGGGGTGAACAGCAGGGTTTCCTGGTTCAGCGAGGAGAGCCCCAAAAAGAAAAAGGATCAAACCAGTCTCTCCCTTGGGAGGACGGGCTTGATCCGCGCCGGCAAGCCGGCAGAGATGGGCGTGTCGGGGTGGCCGCTGGGATTATTTGGTGGCCGCCAGCAGGGCGCTGAGAGGGCCGATCAGGCCGGTGATGGCGTTGCCAGCCTTGTCGGCGGCAGGGGTGGCCCCGGGGGCGAAGGTGCTGAGCACCAGATTGGCGGCGGTGTTGATCACGGGCCACTTGTCGCCAGCGATGGGCTGGATGATCGGAGCGGCCGTGTTCCACCGGGCCTTGAAGCCGCCCATGCCGGCAACGGCGGCGGCGAGATTGCCACCTTTCACTTCACCTTCGCTCTTCTTGAGCAGGTCGATCACCGGGGTGACCGCAGTGGAGAGGGCCGCATTGCCGGTGGCTGTCGCGGCATTCTTGGCGGCGTCACCAACGGCTCCAGCCCCCTCTTTGGCGGCCTGGCCGACGGTTTCACCCGTTTGCTTGGCGGCTTCCTGAGTGGAGGTGGAGCAACCAGTGAGGGCCAGGGTGCCAGCCATGCTGAGGGCCAGGCCAGCGGAGAGAAGGCGACCACCCACAGGGAGGGAACGCACCATGGTGATGATTGAGAAAAAAGACTTTTGTAGGGTACGGGCTTTCTGTGGCGACCGCCAGTTTTAAAGATTTGTGTAAGCATTGATACCCTTTGTTCCCCCACTCCCTTTCCCTCTCTTCCTCTGGGGGGTCAAATCAATCGGGGCGTAAAAAAACCGGTGCCCGAAGGCACCGGTGAAGGCCATTGGCCAGGCAGGGTCTGCCGATCAGCCCAGCAGGGCTTTGAGGGGGCCGATCAGACCCGTCAGGGCCGTCAGGGCGTTGTCCTTTGTGGGGGCGGTGTCGCCACCGAAGGTGTTGAGCACGAGCTTCACGCCTTTATCGATCAGGCCGTAGTTGTTGCCGGCGGCCAGCTTCACCACGGGAGCTGCGGTGTCCCACAGGCCCTTGAATTTGGCCATGCCGCTGGTGGCAGCGGGGATGTTGTCAGCTTCCACCTGCTTCTCGGTGGCGTTCAGCAGATTTACCACAGGGGTGAGCACGGATTTCAGTTGTTCGTTGCCGGTGAGGTCGGCGGCCGACTTGGCCACATTCACGGCGGTGCGGGCTGCGCTGGTGGCATCGCTGGTGGTGACGCCGGAGCAGGCCGCCAGATTGAAGGCCAGAACCACAGCCACACCAAGCACCACTAGGCGGCGAAGGGGCGCAAGCCAACGCTGGAGGGTGGAGGTCATGCGGGAGAGTGAGAGCAGACGAGGACACTACAAACTTAGGTAGCCAAACCCTGGGGCCATCCCGCCTTAGGAAGTTCTTCACAGATCTGATGGAATTCTGATGATCTCCTGCCTTTCCTTCCTCCTCACACCTCCGCCAGCACCTTGGCCTCCTCTTCGGTGCTGATCACCCGGCCAGCATCCTCGAAGCCTTCGATCTGATCGAAGTTGAGATAGCGGTAGAGCTCGGCGCCATAGGGATCGATCTTCTCGGCGGCGATGGCCAGGTATTCGGTTTTGGTGGGGATGCGCCCCAGCTGGGCGCACACCGCCGCCAGCTCAGCGCTGCCCAGATACACCTGGGCGCCGTTACCCAGGCGGTTGTTGAAATTGCGGGTGCTGGTGGAGAACACGGTGGTGTTGTCTTCCACCCGGGCCTGGTTGCCCATGCATAGGGAGCAGCCCGGCATCTCCATGCGGGAGCCGGCGGCTTCGAAGGTGGCGTAGTAGCCCTCCTGCTTCAGCATCTCCTCGTCCATGCGGGTGGGGGGGCACACCCAGAGGCGAGCGGCGTTTTGCCCCTGGCCCTCCAGCACGTTGGCGGCGGCGCGGTAGTGGCCGATGTTGGTCATGCAGGAGCCGATGAACACCTCATCGATCGCCTTGCCCGCTTCCTCGCTCAGCAGCTTCACGTTGTCGGGGTCGTTGGGGCAGGCCAGGATCGGCTCGGTGATCTCATCGAGATCGATCGCGATCACGGCGGCGTACTCGGCATCGGCATCGGCCTCCAGGAGCACCGGGTTGGCCAGCCAGGCCTCCATGGCCCTGATGCGCCGGGCCAGGGTGCGGGCATCGCCGTAGCCCCGGGCGATCATGTTTTTCAGCAGGGCCACGTTGCTGCGCAGGTATTCGCTTACCGTTTCCAAGCTCAGCTTGATCGTGCTGCCGGCGCAGCTGCGCTCGGCGGTGGCATCCGTGAGTTCAAAAGCCTGCTCGAGCTTGAGATCGGGCAGCCCCTCGATCTCCATGATCCGGCCGTTGAACACGTTTGTCTTGCCCTCCTTGGCCACGGTGAGCAGGCCCTGCTGGATCGCCACATAAGGAATCGCGTTCACCACATCGCGCAGGGTCACGCCCGGCTGCAGGGAGCCGGAGAACTTCACCAGCACCGATTCGGGCATGTCCAGCGGCATGGCGCCGATGGCCGCGGCGAAGGCCACCAGGCCCGAGCCCGCAGGGAAGCTGATGCCCAGGGGGAAGCGGGTGTGGCTGTCGCCGCCGGTGCCCACCGTGTCGGGCAGGAGCATGCGGTTGAGCCAGCTGTGGATGATGCCATCGCCGGGACGCAGGGCCACCCCGCCACGCGACGCCATGAAATCCGGTAGCTCGGCGTGGGTTTTGAGATCCACCGGCTTGGGATAGGCCGCCGTGTGGCAAAAGCTCTGCATCACCAGATCAGCGGAGAAGCCCAGGCAGGCCAGCTCCTTCATCTCATCGCGGGTCATGGGCCCGGTGGTGTCCTGGCTGCCCACGGTGGTCATCAGGGGCTCGCAGCTGGTGCCGGGCCTCACACCGCTCAGGCCGCAGGCCTTG
>JBJTUM010000210.1:0-5622 GCA_046080725.1 Cyanobium sp.
CAGCCATCTCCTGGCAAAAGCGCGCGGGATGCGCAGGGCCCCATACGGGGGTCTGGCCATAGGGGGGGGTGGTTCCGGTGACGTCATCAATTAGACGGGCCTGTTCCCCTGCCAGGCGATAGAAGCCTCCCTTGATGCCCACGAGCTTGAGCAAAAATCCTGCGATCCAGGCGCATAACACCCTGGCAGGCCCCACAATGTCAATCAGCGTCTGCAGCCCGCAGGCGGTGGCAAGGCTGCTGGTGGGATGGAACACTCGGCAGAGCAAGCGGGCCAGCATGGAAGGCTCCACGGCGGAGGGATGGGCATAACGGCCTTGCATCACCGCCAGGGGGGTTTCTCCGATCGTGAGCACGTCGTTGGGCTGGAGCAATGGCCCGCAATAGCGCTCCAACACTTCTCCCGGCCCATCCAGCACTCCTAGAAGGTGGGTTTTCAACGGCAAGACCCGGCAACTATCCCCTTCGCGCCAGGAGGCGGATTCAGGTTTGAGAGGCAAGGGTTTTTGCAGAGGCACAAGAATGCCGTTGCGGCGGCTCAAACGGCCGAAGGGGCCGTAGTTGATCCAGTGCACATCCAACCAGAGGGTGTCAAGAATGGAGGCCGGATCGCCTCCTGGGGGAGTTGCGAGGGTGATGTTCACCCGGGCAGCTGTGCTCTTACGGCCTTTGACGATGTAAGCCGCCCAATACCCATCAGGCCGGGCCGTTTCATCAGGATGCAATGAAGTGATCCGCACCCGCCGCGTAACAGCCGACACATCCTCCCGACCCAGAAGCACGGGGTTCACCTCAATCTCGGGAACGAACACCTCCATCCGCGGATGGGGATTGCGAATGACGATCTCCCCCTCCACCTCCAGGCCATTGCCTTCCCGCCGCACCTTGAAAGGTTCGGCCTCCAGCTGGAGTGGAGAGGCCGGACGGAGACGGTGACGAAGCTCCAACCACAACAGGACAAGTCCGAAGACAAGGAGCAGAAGCGACAAGGTGGTTAAAAGAGGGGTCAAGCCCAATCACCCGCAGAACCTGGTGCTGGAGCGTAAGGGTAGGGGCGGCCCTAGGTTCAACTGGATGGCACCGGCCCCGCCACTGGCATGCGCAAAACCTTTGTTCTGGATACCAACGTGCTGCTGCACGACCCGATGGCCCTGACCCGCTTTCAGGACAACGATGTGGTGGTGCCGATCGAGGTGGTGGAGGAGATTGATCGTTTCAAGCGCGATCCATCCGAGAAAGGCCGAAACGCCCGCCAAGTGTCACGGCTTCTTAACGAGTTGCGGGAAAAGGGCAATCTTGCCGAGGGGGTCACGATCGACCAGGCCAGCGGTGGCACCCTGAAGGTAGTGTTCTGTCGCAACGAAACCCTTCAGCAACTCCCGCCGGAACTCAAGGGTGGCAACGGCGATAACAACATCCTTGCCGTGGCCCTGGAGCAACGACTTCAGGAGGTAATGGGGCGTCACCTGCCGGTGGTGCTGGTGACCAAAGACACCAATCTGCGCATCAAAGCCGATGCGGTGGGCCTAATCGCCCAGGACTACACCACCGACAAGGTGGACATCGCTGATCTCTATCCAGGGTTCTGCGAAGTCTGGGCCAGCGCTGAACAGATCGACCAGGTGAAAAGCCCCGGGGGACTCCCCCAGTCCGATCTCGCAGTGGGCCATCCAGAACTAGTGGCCAATGAAGGGGTCACCCTGGTGAATCAGGCCCAGCCCAACCACACCTTACTGGCCCGTTTTGATGGAGATAGCAAAGCCCTTCTGCCATTGCAGCGGGCCCCAAAGGTTCGCCTGGGAGCGATCCAGCCCCGGAATCGGGAGCAAACCTTTGCCCTGGATTTGCTTTTGGATCCAGAGATCCAACTGGTGACCCTGATTGGTAAGGCAGGCACGGGGAAGACCCTGCTGGCCCTGGCGGCCGGCCTGCATATGGTGGCCGACGAACGGGCCTACGACCGACTGCTGGTGACTCGGCCAGTGATCCCTCTCGGGAAGGACATCGGTTATCTGCCGGGGGACCTCGAGGAAAAAATGGGCCCTTGGATGCAGCCTATTATTGATAACTTGGATTTTCTGCTTGGGGTCACAGAAACCCACGGGGGTGGTAGGGGAAACCAGCGCACACCGCGCAACAGCTGGGCAGATTTAAAAGGCATGGGCCTGCTGGAAGTGGAAGCCATCAGTTATATTCGCGGTCGTTCCATCCCCCGGCAATACATGGTGGTGGATGAGGCTCAGAATCTCACTCCCCATGAAGTAAAAACGATCGTCACACGGGTTGGAGAAGGCACCAAGATTGTGCTCACTGGTGATCCATACCAGATCGATAATCCCTATGTGGATGCCGAGAGCAACGGGCTCACCTGGCTGGTGGAGCGCTTCAAGGGTCAACGGCTTGCCGGACATGTGACGTTGATGCGTGGGGAGCGATCGGCTCTGGCAGAGCTGGCGGCCAACCTCCTCTGAGCAGCCCCCATGGCGGCCCCTTCCCCTAGCCCCGCGCCCTACACGCTCCCAACTTCCCCTTCGTCCACCTGGACGAGGCGGGTATGGATGGCAGCCATCCTTTTTGCCGGGTTGGGATTGCTCCTCCAGTGGTGGCGAATGCACTCCCTCAGCGCCTCCTACGACCAGGGCATCTTCACCCAGGCGCTTTGGAATGGATGGCATGGCCATCCTTTTGAGAGCACTCTCTCTTCCCAGCTCTCCACGAATGTGATCCACGGAGGCGAGGTTCCCTCCCTGGGCTACCGGCGCCTTGGTCAGCACTTCACCCCCTTGTTGGCCCTCTGGATTCCCCTGGTGGCCCATGGGGGGGGCGGAGCCTTGGGGGCCCTTCAGGTGGGGCTGGTCACCGCGGCCGGGCTCGCCCTACACCAGTTGGCACGCCTCTGGCTGGCAGACCCTCTGGCCGCCATGGTGGCCATCAGTTTTTTTGGAGCCAACGCGGTGATTGGGCCCACCTGGGGCAATTTCACCGATCTCTGCCAGCTGCCGCTGCTGGAGTTTCTGCTGTTGATCGGCCTGGAACGAGGCCCTTGGTGGCTGGGGGCTGGGGCAGCTTTGCTGATCCCCCTGGTGCGAGAAGACACGGGGGTGGTGCTGGTGGGAATTGGGCTGTGGCTGCTCCTGCTGCGCAGACACCGCTGGCCCATGGGCCTAGCACTGATCCTCTGGGGTGGGGGCTGGGTGGTGCTGGTGACCAACGTGCTGATGCCCCTCTTCAGCGAGGACAATTCCCGTCGCTTCATGGTGGAAAACTTCGGCCAGTACATCGGTGAGCAGGAGAAGGCCTCCAGCCTGCAGGTGCTGCGTGCCAGCTTGAGCCAGCCCCTGCTGCTGCTCAGGGAGCTGGTAAGCCCTTCGGATCAAACCCTTCGCTACTTGCTGGGGCAGGCTCTCCCCTTGATGGCTGTGCCACTCCTCTCTATCGACAGCTGGCTGATGATGGGTCTCCCTTTGTTGGGGCTTCTGCTGGCCCAGGGCAGCAACAACCCGCTCTCGATCAACATCCGCTACACCTTTCTGGTGGTGCCAGGCCTGTTCGCCGGCGCGGCCCTTTGGTGGCGCAGCCATGCCAACCTGTTTGCCCTACGACGCCTGCGGGCGTTCTGGGCCGGCTGCATTGCCCTGTCGCTCCTGTTCACCCTCACCAGCAACCCCAACCGTTGTCTGTCCTGGCTGGTGCCAGATAGCATCACCCCGTGGGTGCATGTGCCCCTGGCGGTCCAGTGGAGGCATGCCACGGAGGCCCGCCAGGCCCTGAAGCTCATACCGCCCAAGGCCACGGTGGCCGCCACCACCCATCTGGTGCCGAGGCTGGCGCAACGGGAGGTGCTGGTGCGCTTCCCCAACGCCATTAGCTTTGCCGATCGGCAAGGCCACATCCGCTCGGTGGATTGGGTGGCCGCCGACCTGGGCCGGCTTCAACGCTTCGCACCAGCCTTCAACGAAGACAAGGATGTGCTCGAGGATTCCATCAAGCGCTTGGAGGCCATGGGCCAGAGCTATGGGGTTCAAGCCCTGCGGGATGGGGTGGTGATCCTCCAGCGGGGCGCTCCTGATCAGCCGGGAACAAGGGAAGCCTTGGGAAGGCTGCTCAAAGCATCGACTGTGGATGAACGCAGCGATCAAACTCCTCGCCGCTGATCACACCCAGCTTCTCCGCACTCTCCCTGAGGCTCAGGCCCTCGGCGTGGGCATTGTAGGCAATGGCACAGGCCTGGTCGTAGCCGAGCACGGGGGTGAGGGCCGTGACCAACATCAGGCTCTCTTCCAGATGGCGACTAATGCGGGCCTCATCCGGCTTTAGGCCTTCAATGCAGTGCTCCCGCAACCCTGAGCAGGCCCCGCTGAGCAGCTCAAGGCTGCTCAGACAATTCAGAGCGATGAGGGGTTTGAAGACGTTGAGTTCGAAGTTTCCCTGGCTGGACGCCATCTGCACGGCTGTGTTGTTGCCCAGCACCTGCACCGCCACCATGGTGACCATCTCACACTGGGTGGGGTTCACCTTGCCGGGCATGATGCTGGATCCTGGTTCATTGGCCGGGAGGATCAGTTCCCCCAGACCGCAACGCGGTCCACTGGCCAGCCAGCGGAGATCGTTGGCGATCTTCATCAGGCTGCCAGCCAGCACCGCCAACGCCCCATGGGTGGCGGCCAGGGCTTCATGGCCAGCCAGGGCCTGAAATTTGTTGGCTGCGGCGTGGAAGGACAACCCGAGGCGCTCCGACAGACGGGCCGCCACCGCCTCCCCAAATCCTTCAGGTGCGTTCAAGCCCGTGCCCACGGCTGTGCCGCCGATCGCCAAGGCCCGCAAGCCTGGGAGCGCCGCCAGGAGACCCGCCAGGCCGAGTTCGAGCTGGGCCTGATAGCCCCCGAACTCCTGGCCCAGGGTTAGGGGTACCGCATCCTGCAGGTGGGTACGACCAATCTTGATCAGATCTGCATAGGCCGTGGCCTTGCGGCCCAGAGAGGAAATAAGATCTTTGAGGGCAGGCAGGAGCGTCTGCTCCAGGGCCAGGCAGGCTGCCAGATGCATGGCCGTCGGAAAGGTGTCGTTGCTCGATTGGCTGAGATTGACATGGTCATTGGGATGGACGGGGCTCTTGCTGCCCAGCTTCCCCCCCATGGCCGCAATGGCCCGGTTGGCGATCACCTCATTCACGTTCATGTTGGTCTGGGTGCCGGAACCCGTCTGCCACACCCGGAGAGGAAACTCTTCATCCAAGGCTCCGCAGGCCACCTCTTCTGCGGCAGCCACGATCACTGAAGCCAGGCCAGGATCCAGCTTTCCCATCTCCGCATTGACCTCGGCGCAGGCGGCCTTGAGATGGCCCAACGCATGCACGATGGCCAGTGGCATCTGCTCCCCAAAGGAAAAGAGCTGGAGAGAGCGCTGGGTCTGGGCCCCCCAGAAGTGCTCGGCGGGAACCTCGATCGGACCAAGGCTATCCGTCTCGAGCCGCTTCTGCAGGTCCATGTCAATCTCGAGCAGAGGCATCCGGAGCCACCGACTGCCAACCATCGTTGAGCTCGTTGAAGCTCGTCATTCTTCGCTCTGAGCTCGAGGGGGGGAGGGGCAAGCCTGTGGCCCGACTCAAGGCCGCATGGATGGT
>JBJTUM010000211.1:0-8572 GCA_046080725.1 Cyanobium sp.
CATGGATCCAGCTGCCGAGGTGCATCTCATACACCGCGATGGGCTGATCCAGGGGGTTGCGGCTGTCTCGCTGATCCATCCAGCGGCCGTCATTCCAGTGGTAGCGGCCGAGATCGGCCACGATCGAGCCATGGTTGGGCCGCACCTCATGGCGGAAGCCATAGGGATCAGCCTTCTGGTAACAGTGCCCATCCTGGGTGCGAATTTCGTATTTGTAGATTGCGCCAGGGTGAAGGCCGGGGATGAACAGTTCCCAGATGCCCCCCAGCCGCATCTGCATGGGGTGATGGCGCCCGTCCCAGCCATTGAAATCGCCCAGCACAGCAGCGCTGCGGGCATTGGGAGCCCACAGGCAGAACTGCACGCCCGCCACCCCATCCCGTTCGCCCGGGTGGGCGCCCATAAACTTCCAGATGTGGTGGTGGTTGCCCTCCGCAAAAAGGTGCCGATCGAGTTCGCCCATCCACTCGTGGCGGAACGCCCAGGGATCCTGTTGCAGGTGCTCGATGCCCGCACGCCGCACCTTGTAACGGTAGGCCGCTCCTGGGTTGTGGCCCAGCTCAGCTTCAAACACCCAGGGATGGTTGGGTGTGCCCATGGAGATCGGCTCGGCCCCCTCCAGCAGCAACTCCACCGCTTCCGCCTCGGGCATCCAGCACCGCACCACCCAGCGATCGCCTTCGAGAGGCTGGGGGCCCAGCACGGCCAGGGGATGGTCGTGGCGGCATTCCGCAAGCCGGTTGGCATCGTCGACCATCCAGTCGAGGCGGGTCATGGGCGAGAGGGTGTTGAAAGGGCGCGACGGGAGCTTACGGCGGCTTGCCTTCCTCCCCTCCGCACCCGGCTCTCCGATGGCTCCCTTAGGGCTTGGCGGGAGGAGTGGCCAGCTGGGGATCGGTGGGGAAATCGACACCAATAATCTGGTTGCTGCTGTCGAGAATCACAAACAAATTGTCAGTGGTGCGCGTGAACTGGGTGTTCACCAGCACCAACTTCAGCTCCGCTGTGCTCTCGGAGCGGGCAATCCGCTTCACCTCGATGAAGTTGCCCGTGTTGCGCTGCAGCTGCTGCCATTTGCGCTGCAGGGTGGCAGCTGGAATCTCTTCTTGCAGCTCCGGAGAGAGGAAGCTGGAGGCGGCCACGAAACGGCCGTCCGTCATGGCGGCCATGAACTCGGTCACCACCTTTTCCGCCGGCTGATCCGCCACATTGATGTGGTACCCCGCCAGCAGGCCCTTCTCGTCGATCACCATCAGCAGAAGCCGCTCCCCTGCACTGGTTTGAAGCTTTGCCTCCACGGTGCTCGAATCCATTCCCGGCACCACGGAGGTGATCACCCAGCTGAGCACCTTGGGTTGCCGGCGCATGTTCATCGCCACCAGGTAGGGGCTGGTCATGCGCTGCAGTTCGGGAGCGAACTGGGAATAGCGGGCTTGGGCATCACCATCCCTCAGGGCCTTGAGCACCCGCTCGGCCGCCAGCCGGGCCCGCTGCTCCACGGCAGCCGAGCTGTTGGAGGCAGGGGCCGCTGCTTTGGAGCCTGCATTGGCCGGTCCCATCCCCTGGGCCTGGGACGGTGCAGAGCATGAGCCGGTGGCCAGGGCCGCCAGGGCAAGGGCAACCACTCCGAAGCGCAGGGGCACAGGGGCCATGAAGAACCAAAAGGATGCGCCGTCAGTTTGCTGCAAGGGTCGCGTCCACGCCATCCGTTGCGCCCGGCAGAAGGGGAAGAATGGCCAGCTCAGCGCCCGCCAGCTGCAGGAGGAGGGTGATGATGCGGTGCCGGGCGGAGGGCCCACCGCTGGGTTGGCGGCCATCGCCCCCATTCACAGCCAGATGGGGCCAGGCGGCAGGGGCCAGAGAAAGCCGCAGCCGCTCCCCAGGCTGCAGGGTGGCGGCCAGAGGTTGCAGGTGCACGCTGCGCTCCAGGGGCTCCATTGCCTCCGCACCCAACACCCGCAGCACGCCCGTGCAGAGCTGGCGCGACCTGCCGGCTCTCCCCACCACTGAGAGGGCGGCGCAGAGGTCAAAACCCGGCTGATCGGCCTCCACCCGCAGGCGAAGCACGGGCCTTCCCAAGAGTTGGAGAGCATGGGCCAGGGGGGCTGTGGTGAAGCAGGCCACATCCGTGCGCTGGTCCAGGTCTGTTCGATCCACCAGGAGGGCCTCCCCCCCGAGGTGCCCCCCTCGCCCGGGCACGGGCCGCCAGGGATCATGCACCACCACCACGGGCTCTGCTCGGCCGGCGGTCTGATCCAGCAGCAGCCCCTCATCGCTGCGCATGGCCGCAAGCCCCCCACTCCCCAGCCGCCATTGGGGAAGGGGCCAGGAAGATTCGGGTTGAAAGGCAAACCAGTGGCCCGTGGTGACATCCTGCAACCAGACCTCCCCGGCCCCTGTGGAGCGGCCCTCGGGCGGCTCAGGCTCCCCTGCGGCCGATAGGTGTCTGCGGAAGAAGCCCACCTGCTGCGGATCCATGCCTCCCTGCCATTGCAGGTGGCTCCAGGCGCCCACGTGGAGGCAGGGCCGGCCCCCGATGGCGGTCGCTCGCTGCCAGAGCCGCAACACTCCACCCAGGTGGGGATCGTGCCAGCCGCCGATCAGGAGCATGGGGCGTTGCAGGAGGGTCGCGGAAGGTTGGTGCACCACCCAGCCCTGGGGTTTTTGGGGATCAGCCCGTAGCCAGGCCAGACCCATGCCGCTGGGATCCTGCTTCTCCAGGAGGGCCAGGCCATGGTGGAGATAGTCGCCCGTGTCCAGGCTGCGACGAATCTCGGCCCAGCCCTGGCCATCCCCCCTGCGGCTAGCTCCCTGGGCGGCCAGCTGAAGAGCCCAGCCCAGCCCCAGGGCCCACCAGTGGGCCCCGCCCTCACTGGCCCAGTCCATGCGCTCATCGAGCCCGCACATGGCCGGGGCTAGGCAGTCTGGCAGGGCCTCGGGCGAGCCGCCGCTGTTGAGCAGCTGGCTCAGCCCCTGGTAGGAGAAGCCATAGGTTCCCAGCCGTCCGTTGCTCCCGGGTAGGGCGCGGGCCCAGCGCACGGCCTCCGCCCCATCCCGGGCCTCTTGGGCAAATCCCCCAAACGTGCCCTCCGATTCCCCCCTGCCCCGCACGTCCTGCACCACCACCAGAAACCTCTGCTGGGCATACCAGTGGGGGTGAGCGTAGGTGAGGGTGGAGGCCAGGGCCGATCCATAGGGTTGACGCATCAGCAGCACGGGCCATGGCCCTCGCCCGGAGGGACTCCAGAGGCGGCTGGCCAGACGAACGCCGTCACTGCAGGGCATCCAGGCCTGACTGACCTGGACCACTCAGCGCACGTCCGGGCAGTGCAGCCCGATCACATAGGTGGTGAGCACTTCCGCATCCACCTTGCTGAGCCCCTGGCTGCTGGCCACCATCGCAATCGAATCCGGTGCTGTGGCCGAGCGGCCCGCCGCATTCAGCTGCTTGAACTGGGCGCAGAGGCTCTTGGCAAGCCCTGGATTTTGTTTGACCGATTCCAGGAGGGCAGAGGCCGCCTGCAGGGGTTGGACGAGAGCGACACTCAGCATCAGCCCAGCGATCAACAGAGACTGCCTCCGCATCGGTTGAAGCCTGGAGCCAAGGAGGTGGGCGTGCATGGGCATCCCCGAATGGGGCACCATTTCGAGCTGTAGTTCCATTCCATGCAAGGCAGCATGTCCCGCTTGACGTCCAGGGGTCAGTTCGCTGAGCGACTGGATGTCGCCGCCTGAATCCACCGCCGCACGGTGCTGAGCGGGGGGGGCGGAGAGGTTGGCCCCAGGAGCCGCTGCCAAAGGCGGCCCACCTGCACATGCAGCCGCTGGGGATCGGCCTCGGCGAGGGCTTGGGCATCGGCGATGCCTGCATGCAACAACAACGAGGCCTCTTCCGGAGCCAGCTGGGCGGTGCCCATCAACTGGGCCTGGGCCTGAATCCTCAGGAGCCGAGCTTCGCTGGCCACACCGGTGCTGGCCAGGGCCCGCAGCTGCTCTTTCGGAAGCCTGGCCACCTGGGCCCAGGTGGTGACCCCGGCCGCCAAGAGGGTGCTGCGCTCCCGGTGGAAATGGCCCGGCAGCTGCTCCAGACCCTCGGGGCCTCGCCGGCTCAAGAGGGCCGGATCTGCACGCTGATCTCCCCGGTTTGGAGGTCCAGATCAGCTTCTGCCAGCACCACGGGCCGGGAAACCCCTTCCCCCGCCGGCTCCAGACCGCGCAACTTCACCCGCACCACGCCATCGGCAGGGGCGCGGCCCGTGGGACGAAGATTGCGGGCCACTTCTTCGGCCGTGGGGCCCTCCGCTCCAGAGGGGAGATCGGGGGGGGCTGCCGCCACCACCAGGTCGGAGCCGTTGTCGAACACCACGGGCACGGTGACGGCGCCCGGCACGCTGATCCGCGGGCTGTAGCTGATGGCAAAAGCCGCGCAGGAAATGGCCAGAAGGGTGGTGAAACTCGTCACGCCCACCAGGCGGAAGCGGATGCCCCAACGGGCCAAAAACCCAATCACGGTGAGCAGCAGCAGTCCCCCGGCGGCCAGGCCGAGCCACTTGGCAGCCACCAGAAGAATCGGATCAGCGGCCATGGCACTGGTCAGGACGTACAGGCTCCTTATATTGCGCCCGCCCGGAAGGGGTTTCACCCAGGCAGATGAACCAGCTGCCTGAGCCGCCCGAATCCCGTGCCAGGTTGAACCGCTCTCCAGTACGGCTGGCCTTACGCCTCAGCCAATGGCTGGTGCACCCCTTGGCGTGGTTGGTGTTTCTTGGGTTGGTCGCCATCGTGGTGACCCTTCTCATCGCCTGGCAGCGGTCGGATCTCATCCTGGGGCGCCTCTACAACCACTGGCGGCCTTGGTTGGAGGGCCAGGTGGGCAAGGTGATGGGCCGCCCCTTGGAGCTAGGGGCCTATCAGGGCTTTGGCCCGGAAGGGTTGCGTATCGGGCCGAGCCGATTCCTGCCTGGGTTAAAGGATGCTTCCACGGCAGGGGTGAAGGGGTTGGTGGTGCGGGTGGATCCCCTGGCCAGCTGGCGCGATCAGACGCTGCGGTTGGAGTTGGATCTGCAGGGAGCCCAAGCCGATCTGCGCCGCAATGCCAACGGCCAGTTGTGGACCTTCGGCCGGGTGCCTCCCGGTCGCCAGCCTCCCCGGATCGCTCTCACCTTCCGGCTGCTGCAGCCTGGCCAGGTGCGCCTGTGGAATTTGGGCGCTAGCCCCAAGCCCCTGGAGTTCGAACTGCTGGGCCAAGCCAGAGTGGAGATCCACCGTCAAACGGTGGACTGGCGAGCGAAGGCCCAAACCCCTGGCAAGGTTGGAGTGGCCAGGGTCCATGGCGGGGGGAACTGGAGCGAACAGCGCTGGAGCACGGAGGTTCAGGTCACCCGTTGGGGGGTGGCGCCCCTGGTTGAGCTTCTCCCCCTTCAGGGGCGGGTGAGTGGGGAGGGCACGGGCCAATTCGCTCTCAGCCTGGAGAAGGGCCAGGGCCGTTGTGAGGGCTCTGTGGTGGGGGAAGGGTTGCGCTGGCAGCTCAACCCAACGGCCCCACTGCTCCAGCTGCCCAAGGCGCCCCTGACCTGCAAGGGCCAACTGTTTTCCCTAGCCACCAGCGACTGGCGTGTGGGCCCCTGGGCCGGCCGAGTGAGTGGGGATCTGGAGGGCCGGCGCCTCCGCCTTCAGGCCCTGGCCCGTCCTCCCCAAAGCCTCGATCTGGGTCCGCTCCCGCTGCGGGGACGGATGGAGACCCGCATCGGCAAAGGTGGCCTGCAGGACGTGCAGCTGTTCGCTCAAAGGGGCCGGTCCCAGTTGAGCGCCAAAGGACAACTGGGCCGCCAGCTCGAAATGGCTGGCACCTGGGGTGTGGCCCTCTCCGAGTTTCCCCGCCTGGCCAACCTGCCCCCGTGGCTCAACGAAGGTCCCCTGGGGGGCACCCTTCGCTTGGGAGGGCAGTGGTCGTCGCCTCGCCTGGCCGTGGCAACGGGGCAGCCCCGCCACACCCTGTTGGGACCTTGGCAGGCCGACCTGGAGTGGGCCGATGGTCTCCTGACCATGCGCCGGTTTCAAGGGGAACAGCTCGAGGCCCAGGCCACCCTTCCCCTCGCTCTCAAACCCGGACGGGGTTGGGAGGCGGGCAACTTGGACGCCCGCCTCCACCTCGCCCCCTACCCGCTGGGCCGGCTCAATTCCCTACTCGGCACGGCCCTCGATGGGCTGTTGGAAGCCCAGGGAGTGGTGCGGGGTCCATTGCGCCATCTGCGGCCCGATCTGGATCTGCGGGTGCAGCGTCCCAGGGCCGGCCCTCTGCGGTTGGAGGAAACCTGGACGGGCCGCCTGCAGGCCGAATTGGATCCGGCCAATCCCCTGGGGGGGCAGGTGGGAGGGGGTGTGCTGCGGATGATGGCCTCCATGCCCTCCCCCCCGGGGCGGGTGGAGGCCTGGCTCGATCGGCGCTGGCAGCCCGTGCGGGTCAACCTTGAGCGGGGTGGGGGCAGCCTCAGCTTGCAGGGCACCCCACAACGCTATGGCTGGACGGCCAACCGCCTGCCATTGCAAGGGCTGGCCCTGGCCTTTGGGCAACGGATGGAAACGCTCCAGGGTCTGCTCAGCGGCGCCGGTGAGGTGGGGTTCCAACCCCTGGCGTTCAAGGGAGATGTGGAGCTGAGCCAGCCCCGGTTTCTTGGCCTGCCGGGCCGGCGTGTTCAGGCCAGGGTGGCCTATGGCAACCGGACTTACCAGCTCCGTGGCGTGGCCGAGCCCCTGGGGGCTGGGAGCGTGGACGTCAGCCTGGAGGGCCGTTGGCAGGGCCCGTTCCGGGCCCGCTTCCAGGCTCGCCAGCTGGACGGACAGGTGTTTCGCGATCTGCTGGCGTTCTGGAATGGGGGTCGGGGGGCTCCGGTGCGTCGCTGGGGGCTGGCCGGGGATCTGGGCCAGTTGGTGTTCGACACCTTCGGCACCAGCGTGGATGCCCAGCTGTTGGCATTGCGCCGCGCCATCGAGGAGACCCAACGCCGCAATCTGGCCCTGAACAGCCCTCAGGGATTGGCGCCCCTTCTGGCGGCTCTGCAAACCACGGTGGATGCGGACCTCACCCTGCAGGGGCCCGACTGGAAGCGGGCCCAGGTGGATCTCAATGGGTCGGGTTACCTCTGGGTGGGCCTTCCCGATCGGGACCAGGCGCTCACCAGTACGCCGTTTTCGGTTCAGCTGGCGGGGCCCCTTCAGGGGGGGAAGGGCCAGTTCCAGCTCGGAGGTCTTCCCCTCGCCCTGCTGGCCCTCCTCACGCCCGTGCCGGAAACCTTGCGGGGGCGGTTGGCGATTGGTGGTCGCTACAGGCTGGGGCCCCAGCCCAGTCTGGAGATGGCCCTGTCACTGGAGGATGGGGCCATCGGCCCGGCACCGCTGAGCCTGGATCGGGGCGCGGTAACCCTGGAGAAAGGGGCTGTGCGGGTGGATCTGGCGGCCCGTGGAGGAGGATCTTCCAATCCGGTCACCCTGGCCGGCACCGTTCCGCTCAACCCCAGCAGTGGGGGGTTAGAGCTGCGTCTAGCCAGCCGCGGGGATGGTCTGCGGGTGCTGACCCAGCTGGCTGGAGAAGCTGTGGCCTGGAAGCGGGGCAGCACCGACCTCCAACTGCTGGTGCGGGGCAGCCTCAACAAACCCATCGCCAATGGATTCATCCGTTTGCGTGGAGGGGAGTACCAGCTCGCAGGCCAATCCCTCTCGGAGGTGGAGGCCACGGTGCTGTTTGATTTCGAACAGGTGTTGGTGCAGGAGCTCCGGGCCCGTGCGGGCCGGCGGGGACGCATCCAGGGGGAGGGACGCATGGGCCTCTGGCGCCAGCTGGGTGCCGATCCCTCCCTGGCGCTGCAGCTCCAGGAGGTGCCCTTCTCTACGAGCCGGATCACAGCCCGAAGCGATGGACGCCTCACCATCGGGGGCAACCTCGGAGCCCCCGTGCTTGGTGGGGAGATCACCGTCAGCCGGGGCAAGATCAATGCCCTGCCAGGCGAGCTGTCTCCCACCAAGCCGGAATCCCATAGCCCTGCCAAGCCCACCAGCCTGGCGGAGTTGCTGGAGCAGAAGTGGGATTTCCAACAGCCCCTGGTGTTGCTGGGGCCCCAGATCCAATCCATAGGGGCAGCGCAGGTGGAGGAGGCTATTCCCCGCCTTCCCTGGCTCAGTTTTCAGGAGTTCAGGCTGCGCTTTGGACCAGATCTACGGGTCGTGGTTCCCAACGTGGCGAGCTTTGACACCGGCGGAGCCCTGCTGATCACGGGTCGGCTGGATCCCAGCCTGCGTGCCAGCGGGGTGGTGAAGCTCCTATCCGGACGGCTGAACCTCTTCACCACCTCCTTCAACCTCGATCCGGAAGCCCCCAATGTGGCCGTGTTCACCCCGTCGTTGGGACTGGTGCCCTATCTCGACATCGCCTTGCGCACCAGGATTGCCGACAACCTTGGTCGGGTGGCGCCGAGTGGCTTTGGCGAGGCCCAGCCCGGCGGCAGTGTGGTCGCCGGTCCTACGGCCGGGGTGCCGGAGAGCGGCTTTTCCTCCCTGCGCCAGCTCAATTTGATCC
>JBJTUM010000212.1:0-2513 GCA_046080725.1 Cyanobium sp.
CTCAAGCCCAGGTCTGCACAGGCAACGGAACGAACACAGCGAGTTTCTCGCTGGCCTTCCTCGACGCCAACCCAGCTCTGACTTGCACAGTTGGAGACAAAATTTACTCTAACTTCTCCTACACTGGTTTCGTCGCCGCCGATTCGGCGCAGAACGTCGTCAACATGTCCGAGTCGGGCATAGGCGGCCTTCAGCACACCATCGGGATGATGAACACCTCCGGGTGGACTTCCGCTTCCAACACGTTCAACTACACGATCAGTGCGGTTGGTCCTGGCGTTGAACTCAATCAGTGGGCAGCCACGGGGGGTTCCTCCATCATCGGTAGCGCCTTCAACTCAACGGTGACGGCCACCAGTTCTGCCCCGAGCCCCAACCCCAACGGCGCAGTGAACGCCTTCACCACGGTGGGTAGCCCCTCCACCTTCAACGCCGGCACCACCTCGTCGGCCTTCACCAACACCTTCAACGTCACGAGCAACGCCTTCACGTCGTTCGACAACTCCCTCACCCAGAGGTCCACGGTTACTGCAACCCCTGGCCCCCTGCCCATCCTGGGTGCGGCCGCAGCCTTTGGTTCCATCCGCAAGCTGCGTCGCTTCTCTTCTCTGCTGAAGGCCTGAACCTTCGGATTTCCCCTCTTCTTCGAGAACACCAAACCCCCGCTGTTGCGGGGTTTTTTTTTGGGCCATCACAAGTTAGACAATCCATCCAGCTGCACACCTAGCGCAGTGGCGCCCCACTGCGAAACCTGCCGATATCACAAATAAATTGTGGTTTTGCGAAAATCAATTCTTGCGATTAATGTCGGAATGTAAAGGGCATCTGCCGCTTGATTTTTGGTCAATACGTCTTCTTTCATGAAAACCCTTCAGAACCTCACTGTCCTGGCAGGCCTTGCCGCTGGACTTGGTCTTCTCCAGGCCCCTGCCCAGGCCCAGGTCTGCACAGGCAACGGTACGTCCACAGCCGCCTTCTCGTTGGCCTTCCTCGACAGCAATCCTGGTCTGACTTGCACGGTCGGGGACAAGACCTACTCCAACTTCAGTTACACGGGGTTTGTTGCCAGTGACCTCGCCCAGAACGTTGTGAACATGTCCGAATCGGGTGTGGGCGGGCTGCAGCACACCATCGGGATGATGAACACGTCTGGTTGGACCTCGGCGGCCAATACCTTCAGTTTACACGGTGAGCGTTGCTTCCGGCCCCAACACGCTCGATCAGTGGGCAGCCACGGGCTCTTCCTCCATCCTTGGTAGCGGCTTCAACTCGACGGTGACGGCCACCAATTCTGCCCCGAGCCCCAACCCCAACGGCGCCGTGAACGCCTTCAGCACGGTGGGTAGCCCCTCCACCTTCACCGCCGGCACCACCTCGTCGGCCTTCACCAACACCTTCAACGTCACGAACAACGCCTTCACGTCGTTCGACAACTCCCTCACCCAGAGCGCTCCGTCCGCAACCCCTGGCCCCCTGCCCATCCTGGGTGCGGCAGCAGCCTTCGGTTCCGTGCGCAAGCTGCGTCGTTTCTCTTCTCTCCTGAAGGCTTGATGCATCAGGTTTTTGGGTGAATTGGTGAGAATCACCCCCGCTTCGGCGGGGGTTTTTCTTTGGCCGTTCCGCCCTCACTCCACCGTCACGCTCTTGGCCAGGTTGCGGGGTTGATCCACATCCAACCCTCGGTGAGCCGCGATGTGGTAACTCAGCAGCTGCATCGGAATCACCGTGAGCAAAGGGCTGAGCAGCTCCTCCAGCTCCGGCAGGGGCAACAACAAATCAAACAATTCCGTATCCCCGCAGGCTGGGGCCACCCCGATCAATTGGGCATCGCGGGCCTTCGCTTCCTGCGCATTGGAGAGCACCTTCTCAAACACCGTGCCCGGCACCGCAATCGACACCACCGGCACCCGCGAATCCAGCAGGGCAATGGGGCCATGCTTCATCTCCCCAGCCGGGTAGCCCTCAGCATGGATGTAGCTGATCTCCTTAAGCTTCAATGCACCCTCCATGGCAATCGGATAATTGATGCCCCGGCCGAGAAAGATCACATCCTGGGTGTCGGCAAACAGATGGGCCAGCGCGGCGCAGCGCTGGTCGTGGTCGTCGACCACCTGGCGCATCACCTCCGGCAGGCTGCGCAGCTCTCTCGCCAGGGCCGCCAGCCGCTCCGGGCCCGGCACCCCAGGCCGGCCCTGGCGCCGCTCCGCAAAGGCCAACCCCAACCCATAGAACGCCAGCAGCTGGCCCAGAAACGTTTTCGTGGCCGCCACCCCCACCTCAATGCCCGCGCCGATGTCCAGCAGATGGGGCACCAGGCGGCCCAGGGAACTCTCGGGCCGGTTGGTGATGCCCAGCAACCGCGGCCGGCAGGCCGGATCGGCCAGCCCCTGGCGCCGCTCCTGCTCCATCACGAGGGCCGCCAACGTATCGGCCGTCTCCCCCGATTGGGTCACCCCGATCGTGAGCGTGTGGGGCCCCAAAGGCGGAGATCGGAAGAGCACACGTCTGAACTC
>JBJTUM010000213.1:0-12161 GCA_046080725.1 Cyanobium sp.
GTGCAGCCGGTCACCGCCGGCACCGCCACCCTCAAGGACGCCACCAGCGAGGCGATCCGCGACTGGGTGACCAACGTGGAGAGCACCCACTACATCCTGGGTTCGGTGGCAGGCCCCCACCCTTATCCCATGCTCGTGCGCGATTTCCATGCCTGCATCGGCCGGGAGGCCAAGCAGCAATGCCAGGAGGCCTTCGGCCGCCTGCCCGATGTGTTGGTGGCTTGCGTGGGCGGCGGCTCCAATGCCATGGGGCTCTTCCATCCCTTTGTGGAAGATGCATCGGTGCGCCTGATCGGCGTGGAAGCGGCCGGTGAAGGTGTGGCCTCTGGCCGCCATGCCGCCACGATTACCGAGGGGCGCGTGGGCGTATTGCACGGCGCCATGAGCCTGCTGCTGCAGGACGAGGAGGGCCAGGTGCAGGAGGCCCACTCGATCAGCGCCGGCCTGGATTACCCCGGCGTGGGTCCGGAGCACAGCTACCTCAAGTGCATCGGCCGCGCTGAATACGCCGCCGTCACCGACGAAGAAGCGCTCGATGCCCTGCAGCAGCTCTGCCGCCTGGAGGGCATCATCCCGGCCCTGGAAACCGCCCACGCCTTCGCCTGGCTCGAGAAGCTCTGCCCCACCCTCGCCCCCGGCACCGAGGTGGTGGTGAACCTCTCCGGCCGCGGCGACAAGGATGTCAACACAGTGGCTGAGCGGTTGGATGTGTTGAGCCGCTAAAGCGGATCCTCCTCCCAGCTGAAGCGGGGCAACCTGGCCAGGGTGTCCTGCATGCTGCGGGCCCAGGTGTCCATGGAGCGGGTGATCAACACCGAATCTTTCTGCAGCTTCAGGCGCCGACTTACTTCCAGCCCATCCCTTGGGACCATGGCCACCTCAAAGGGGGGGCCAACGGTGAGATTGGAGCGCCGGGTGACCACCTGGGACACCAGGCAAAGACGGGCAGCATCCTCCAGGCTCATGCCGTGGTGACCGATGTAATCAAGCGGGGGTTTGCCATATTTGCTTTCACCAATCTGCAGAAAGGGAGTTTCATGCGTGGCCATGATTGCATTCCCCTGGGGGTAAATGAGATAAAGCCCATGGGGCTGGCCAGCGATCTGTCCGCCCAGGATGAAGCTGGCTTCGCCTGTGGCTCCAGCCTCGCGGAGGGAATGGTGATACTTGCGTTGCACCGCAACACTGAGGTTGCCAATATAGTCCGCAGCTTCAAATAAATAGTGAGCTTGAAGAAGATCGGGTGGATCATTTTTGTCTACTTTTCTAGGGCCTTCTGGAAATCCGGCTTCCTGATCCTCGACATCCGCTCGATGCTCATCAATATCGCGGCGGATGCGATTGAGAACGGCCTGCGTCGTGCCCAGATTTCCAGCTGCCATGATCACAAAGATGCGATCAGATGCAGGCTTGAACACATGCATTTTGCTGTAGGACGATATGTAGTCAACCCCGGCGTTGGTTCTGGAATCAGAGGCAAAAACTAGTCCCGCGTCTAGCAGAAAAGCCAGGCAATAGGTCATGTCGTCACGAAAAGTTCTTTCTCAGCTGAGACGCCTTTGCAGCAAGTGCGCCACTGACCTCACCCCTGCTCTGGCCGTAGCGTAGGCCATGCGCATGGGGCCCACGAGGGCTACCACCCCCCGGCCCCCATCGCCTGTTCGGTAGGGGCTCTGCACAACCGCGCATTGCCCGAGGGCCTTGTGGGGATGCTCGCTTCCAATCCACACCAGGCTCTCCAGATCCGTGGCTGCTTGGGGGCCCAGAACCTGGTCGGGTTCGGTTTCCACCAGCTGAACCAGGGGCAAAAGGGACGACGTGCGGGTGAATTCAGGCTGGGCCAGCAATCCTCCAAGCCCCGCGGCCACCACCGTTCCCGCCGCACCCCCTGTGAGCAAGGTATGGCTGTCGAGAGCCTGGCGCAACAGTCTTCCGCTCGAGGCTAATTCCGCTGGTAACAGATCCCATGAGATCGTCCCATCACCAGGCTCTTGCAATTGGCGGTTGGTCCAGCGTTCCAGGATCGGCAATTCCGTCTGGATGCCTGGGAGCAGGCGCAAGTGGAGGCTGGTGCTCAAGCCACTTCCCTGCACCAGGATCACCAGCAGGCTCTCGCCACTGGGCATCAGGCGGATTTCCTGGAGCTTGGGGGCCCGCCTGCGAGGGCGGGTGATCAGGCTCAGAAGTCCCGTCAGATCCGAAAGGCGCCGGGCTAAGTAGATCAGCAGATCATCCAGGGCGGCACATTGCAGGCTCAGGCCGGCCAGTTCCCGTTCGAGTTGGGTTGCTGCTGCTCCCGGCGCGGGAAGCAGCTCATCAACGTAAAGCCGATAGCCCAGTTGGCTTGGGATTCGGCCGGCGGAGGTGTGCGGTTGGGTGAGGAGACCGCGCTGTTCCAGAGCCCCCATGGCCGAGCGCACGGTGGCGGGGCTGGCAGGAAATCCGAAACGACGCACCAGGGTGTGGCTGCCCACGGGCTCGACGGTGTCGACATAGTGGCGCACGGTGGCCTGGAGCACCTCTTGTTGGCGGCGGGAGAGGGAGTGCACCAGACCTTTAAGGAAGGAGATGATGATAAGCAGATTGACGTTGCCTAGGCTTTCTAATAGCGAGAAATGAAAGGATCCACGCGCAGGCTCCAGGCATCGATCCCCCCCTGCAGGTTCCACACCTCGCTATAGCCCTTGGCCTCCATCAGCCAGCAGGCGAACTGCCAGCTTCGCACTCCCGCATGGCATAGCACAACAACAGGTCTGTCCCGCCTTAAGAGGGTGTCCACCTCACCCATCCACTCCGCGGAACTGCTCAAGGGAAGGTGCTTCACCGGATAGGGCAGTTGGGCCATGGCCAGCTCTTGGGCTTCTCGCACATCTACGAGTTGGAGGGATTCCCCAGCCTGGAGACGATCGGCGAGCTCCTCAGGGGTGAGAGAGAGGGGCGCCGAAGGAGACGGTGTCAGCGACATGGCAGTCAGAAGCGGCAGGGCAGGATGGTGGCATCCCGCTGAAGCCGAATGAAGGGTCGGCCCTTCCTCGCTGTTCTCCTGATGATGGCCTTGCTGGCCCTTGGCTTGGGTTGGGGCGGCTGGAGGCTCCTATGGAAACTGGGCCCCCTGCAATTGCAGCATCACACCCTCACCATTCCCCGGGCGGCCCGCTTTGTGCCGAGGCAGGCCCCCCTCAGCCTTTACATCTTCAGTGATGGGGTACAGCCCGTCGATTACATCAGGGCGGTGGCCCCCCTCCGCCAAAGGGAAGCGGCCACGAAGGCGGTGGAGCGGCTCCGGGATGGGGCCTTTGCGGCGGCGGGCCTCAACTATCACGATGAGTTGGCAGGTTGGTTGGCCCCAGAGATCGGACTGAGCCTTTTCGATGCTCCTGATGGTGAGCCTGGCAGCAGCTGGTTGCTTGTGCTCTCCAGTAAGGACAGGGAGGGGGCCCGCCGGTTTCTGCAGCGCTTCTGGCAATCCCGCAGCCTGGCGGGCAGTGGCCTGCAAATCAGCCAATACCGCGGTATGGGATTGATCAGCGGCAGAGGAGCCCTCGTAGGCCGGGATCCGGCGCCCCTGGCGACGGCCCTTGTGCAGGACGACCTTGTGCTGATCGCTTCCGGACGTACCACCTTGGAGCGGGCGCTGGATGTGTCCCAGATCGATGCGCTGAACGAGGCGGGCCTCACGCAACTGAAGGATGGGGTGGAGCAGCTGGGGGAGGGTATGGCCCTGATTGTGGCCCGTTCTGAGGCCTTTTCTCCCTGGCTGGGTCTCCCCAATATCCCAGGTTCGGATTCTGGGGGTGATCCCCTCTTGGTGGGCACGCTCCATCCCAACGGCCGCCAGCTGGAGCTCCATGGTGTCTTGCATGTGAACGAGGCCCCGACCTCGTTTTCCCCAGAAAGCGGTGCTTCGGCCAGGGATGACCTGGCCACGGAAACCCTTCTCCTCAGGGAGCTTGGCGGGGAATCCCACAGCCTTGCTCTTCTGCGCAACCCGGCTGCCCTGCTGGCCCAGCCCTGGTTGAAGCCCCTTGTTCAAACCATCACCAGCCCCCCCGGGAGCGGACCCCTCCCCCTCCAGCTGGCGGGAGTGGATCCAGAGGTGCTGCTGGTGTCCCAGGCCCCGGAGGGATGGGTGCTTGGCACCAGCGAGCAGACCCCCCGCCCCGAGGCTCTAGAAGCGGCCCTGGCGGCTGAAGGGCTCATTGATGCCCCCCTAGAGGTGGATGGGGAGACCGTGACCGTGTGGACCCGCCTTGGCGCCCGTCAGGGGACAGGCGATCAGCTGCAGGCCCTTGTTTCGGGTTGGTGGCGCCCAAGGGATGGGGTGGCCTGGTGGGGAGGCAACCTGGCTCTCCTGCACCAAAAGTCAGCCGGTCGAAGCGTGGTCGCTCGCCAGCAGCAGCTGGAGGATCTGGATAGGCCTCAGGCCCCCCTGCGCTGGGTGTTGGGGGAAGAGGCCGCGACCCCTCTGCTCCAGCAATGGAGACCCTGGACCCGTCTGACCACCGTGGCTGGGGGACCCTTGGCCAAGGGGCTGCAGAGCCTGGCCCTGGCCCTGGAACCCTCTGGCGGCAACGTGCGCTGGACGGCTCGGATCCAGTTTGCAGGACCGCCCTATGGCTGAGGTTGAGCTCCTCTTGTTGCGTCATGGCATCGCCGAACCGCGTGGCAGGGGAATGGAGGATGGGGCGAGAGCCCTCACCGCCGAAGGTCGCCAACGCACCCGGCTGATCTGCCAGCGGGCTGGCTCTTTGGGATTGAAGGCTCCCGTGCTGGTGAGCAGTCCTCACCTGCGCGCGTCCCAGACCGCCGAACTTGCTGTGGACGCGGGACTTGCTCCTTCGTTCACCTGCGATGAGGGCCTTGCTCCAGGGGCAGATCCCTGGCCCCTGCTCCAGCAGTTGTGCGGCCAGGGGGAGACGCCTCGCCGGTGGATGCTGGTGGGTCATGAACCGGATCTGGGAAACCTAGTCTGCCGCTTGTTGGCCGCCCCTCCTGGAGCAGTAACCCTCAAGAAGGCCGGGCTGGCCATGCTCCGCTGGGATCAGATCTTCTCGCCCGAGGCCCCCATCCCCTCTGGTCAGGCTCAGCTTGTGCTCCTGTTAACGCCCAGGATTCTTACGGCCCTGTAGCACGATCAGCCGAAGTGGCAGCCAGGGCTACCTCCCCAGCTTTCCCCCGACACGTAGGTTCAAAGAAATCGCAAGAGCAGTCATGGCAGCAAAGCCCTCTGGTAACAGCTTTGCGTCATCCCCATCTCCGCTCACCCCGGCTGAAGCCGTCCCCACCCCTGGAAGTACCGCCCCCCCCGAAACTCCTTTGGCCATTCCCTTCCGGCCGGGATTGGAAGGCGTGCCGGCCACCCAATCTGCAATTTGCGACATTGACGGATTGAGGGGCGTGCTCACCTACCGGGGCTACCCCCTGGATCAGCTGGCACGCCAAAGCAGCTTTCTGGAAACGGCCTATCTCCTGATCTGGGGGGAGCTCCCTACGATCTTCCAGCTTCGGGAATTCGAGCAGGAGGTGCAGATGCAGCGCCGGGTGAGCGTCCGGATCCGCGACATGATTAAGTGCTTTCCGGCCTCCGGCCATCCGATGGATGCGCTTCAGGCGAGTGCAGCGTCTCTGGGGCTGTTCTATTCGCGGCGTGCCCTTAACGATCCCCAGTACGTAGTCGCGGCGGTGGTGCGGCTCATCGCCAAGATTCCCACCATGGTGGCGGCCTTCCAGCTGATCCGGAAGGGACAGGATCCCATCCAGCCCCGGGATGATCTTTCCTACGCCGCCAATTTTCTCTACATGCTCACCGAGCGGGAACCTGATCTCACGGCGGCCAGGATTTTTGATGCCTGCCTGATCCTCCACGCAGAGCACAGCCTCAATGCCAGCACCTTCAGCGCACGGGTCACGGCCAGCACCCTCACCGATCCCTATGCGGTGGTTGCCTCGGCCGTGGGTACCCTGGCAGGCCCTCTCCACGGGGGGGCCAATGAGGACGTGCTGGACATGCTGGATGAGATCGGCATGGTGGATCAGGTGGAACCCTGGCTCGATCGGGCCATCACCAACAAACAGAAAATTATGGGCTTTGGCCACCGGGAGTACCGGGTCAAGGATCCGCGGGCCGTCATTCTGCAGGGATTGGCTGAAGAACTGTTCACTCGTTTTGGCAGCGATCCGATGTATGACCTGGCTCGGGGCCTGGAGGCCGCAGCTGCGGAACGGCTGGGTTCCAAGGGCATTTATCCCAATGTGGACTTCTATTCGGGCCTGGTTTATCGCAAGCTTGGGATTCCCCGGGATCTCTTCACACCAATCTTTGCCATTGCCCGCACGGCTGGTTGGCTGGCCCACTGGCGCGAGCAGCTGGGCGCCAACCGGATCTATCGGCCCACCCAGATCTACACAGGTTCAGCTGAGCGTCCCTGGCTTCCACTGGAGCAGCGACCCATGCCCACATAAGGACTCCGCTCGCGGGGGGTTTCGCCAACGGCGTGGCTCTCCGATTAAGTTGCCTGCCAATTGGAGCTCGTCTTCATGCTGTTGACACTGCCGGTCAAACCTGGCTTCGTCACCCCTGGGTTGGACCTTCAATCCAGCTTCAGTTCCCTACTGGAAGGCCTAGGGGTAAGTCCCGGCCTGGCCAGAGTGATCTGGCTCCCCTTGCCCATGCTTCTGGTCCTCATCGCTGCCGTGGTGGGGGTGTTGGTCAATGTGTGGCTGGAGCGCAAAATTTCAGCGGCGGTGCAACAGCGCATTGGGCCGGAATATGCCGGGGCCCTGGGCATCCTTCAGCCGCTGGCCGATGGCTTGAAGCTGTTGGTCAAAGAAGACGTGATCCCGGCCAGGGCGGATGGGTTGCTCTTCACGCTGGGCCCGGTGTTGGTCTTGGTGCCTGTGATCCTCTCCTGGTTGGTTGTTCCTTTTGGTCAGAACCTGCTGATCAGCAACGTGGGGGTGGGAATTTTTCTCTGGATCTCCCTCAGCAGCATCCAGCCTATTGGCCTGCTGATGAGTGGTTATGCCAGTAACAATAAATATTCCTTACTTGGTGGTCTTCGGGCGGCGGCCCAATCCATCAGTTATGAAATTCCTCTCGCTCTCTCCGTTCTTGCGATTGTCATGATGAGCAATTCTCTAAGTACGGTTGATATCGTCAATCAGCAGACCGGCGCAGGCATTCTGAGCTGGAATATCTGGCGTCAGCCCGTGGGTTTCCTTGTTTTCTGGATCTGCGCTCTTGCGGAATGTGAGCGTTTGCCTTTTGACCTCCCTGAAGCGGAGGAAGAGCTTGTGGCTGGTTACCAAACCGAATATGCCGGAATGAAATTTGCTCTTTTTTATCTTGGAAGTTATATCAATCTTGTGCTATCTGCTCTCCTGGTGTCCGTTCTCTATCTCGGGGGTTGGGGTTTCCCTGTTCCCTTGGAATGGGTTGCCCAGTGGTTAGGCCAGCCCATTGACACCCCACTGATCCAGGTGATGACTGCCAGTTTGGGCATTGTGATGACGGTGCTCAAGGCCTATCTGCTGGTGTTTTTTGCCATTCTTCTGCGCTGGACCGTGCCCCGTGTACGGATCGACCAGCTGCTGGATCTCGGGTGGAAATTCCTTCTGCCCATCGCGCTGGTCAATCTGCTGGTCACGGCAGCTTTGAAGTTGGCGTTTCCCTTCGCTTTTGGAGGTTGAGCCCTCTAACGGCCTGGCATCGTCAGTTGGCTGCGAAGTTGGGCATCATGGTTTCACTTGTTGTTCTACACCCTTAACGTTCATGTTTGGCTTTCTCCAAAAGGTTGGTGATTACACCAAAGATGCCGCGAGTGCTGCTAAGTACATCAGCCAGGGTTTGGGGGTCACTTTCGATCACCTTCGCCGAAGGCCAATCACGATCCAGTATCCCTACGAGAAGCTGATTCCCTCGGAGCGGTATCGAGGTCGCATTCATTATGAGTTTGATAAATGCATCGCCTGTGAGGTTTGCGTCAGGGTTTGCCCGATCAACCTCCCCGTTGTCGACTGGGTGATGAATAAGAGCACGAAAAAGAAAGAACTTCGAAATTACTCAATTGATTTTGGGGTTTGTATCTTTTGTGGAAATTGCGTTGAATACTGCCCCACGAATTGCTTATCAATGACTGAGGAATATGAGTTGGCTGCCTACGATCGTCACAGCCTCAATTACGACAATATTGCCCTCGGCAGGCTCCCCACAAGTGTGACCACTGACCCCTCCGTATTCCCTTTGCGAGAACTGGGCTATCTGCCCAAAGGGGTGATCGAACCCCACGGCGTGCCTGCCACATCCCCCCGCGATGGCAAACTACCTGCTGAGATCGCGGCTGAAATTCCCAGTGCGGCTAGCTCATCGATCTCCAAGGAGCAAACGCCATGACCATCGCATCGACGACAGAACAGGTTTGTTTCTTGGTGCTGGCAGCCGTTTTGGTGATTGGGTCACTGGGTGTTGTCCTGTTGGAAAACATTGTTTATTCCGCTTTTTTGCTGGGCGGTGTTTTTCTGTCTGTGGCAGGTCTTTATTTGCTGCTAAATGCAAGTTTTGTTGCTGCCGCGCAGGTTCTTGTCTATGTCGGCGCAGTGAATGTGCTCATCCTTTTTGCCATCATGCTTGTGAACAAAAAGGAAAATCTCACGGCGATACCCAGCCTTCTCTCCCGCCGCCTGCTCTCGGGCGGGGTTTGTATTGGTCTTTTCATCCTTCTACTCCGAGTTGCCTTCACCACCGTTTGGCCTCTTCCCGGCCCAATCTCCATCGGGGAAGAAGCCACCTTCCGAATTGGTGAGCATTTCTTCACGGATTATTTACTTCCCTTCGAGCTTGCTTCCGTGCTTCTGCTGATGGCCATGATCGGCGCCATCGTCTTGGCCCGCAGGGATGTCTTTGCCAGTGATGTGATCACAGGCGAGCCCGCGGACCAGGGGCTTATTGAGAAAGCTCGCACCCCTCTCCTGGTGGATCGCACAAAGTCTTCGACGACGCCTTGAACTCACCTGCTTCGAAAGTTCCCAACCCATGCCCTTCTCCATGTCACTCACCACTCCTATCCCTTTGCAAGCGTTCCTGACCCTTGCTGCTTTCCTGTTTTGCATTGGGGTTTGGGGTCTAATCAACAGCCGGAATGCGGTGAGAGTGCTGATGAGCATTGAATTGATGCTCAATGCTGTGAATATCAATCTCATGGCTTTTTCCAATTACTTGGATGGCCAGTTGGTAAGGGGTCAGGTATTTGCCATTTTTGTGATCACGGTTGCGGCGGCTGAAGCAGCGGTGGGCCTGGCCATTCTCTTGTCTCTTTATCGCAACCGGGAGACGGTGGATATGGAACGCTTCAACCTTCTTCGCTGGTAACCCCTCGCAAATGCGTCTTGAGCGGGTCTGGCTAATCATCCGACAAGACAGCCAGGTGGCTAAAAGGGAGGCCCATCTTTGTCTTCAGGAACTACAGGAATTTGGTGTCAAGGTGACCGTGGCGGAGAGCGGTCTTTCCACCAACCCCTTCCCAGGATTGCTGGCCACCCAAATGGAAAGGCCAGACTTGGCTCTTGTGCTTGGAGGGGATGGCACCGTTCTTGGGGCAGCCCGGCACCTGGCTCCACTGGATGTGCCCATCCTGTGTTTCAACGTGGGCGGAAACCTGGGCTTCCTGACTCATGACCGTCGGCTCCTACGAGACACCCTTTGGAAGCGCCTCAGGGAGGATCATTTTGCGCTTGAGCGTCGCATGATGCTCGCCGCTACCATTGATTCGGGAGATGGGGTTTTACAAGGCCCCCACACGGCCCTAAACGATTTCTACCTTAGGCCCTGCCTCGATGAACTCTCGCCCACCTGTCAGCTGGAATTGGATATTGATGGGGAGGTGGTAGATCAATATCGGGGGGATGGCTTGATCATCGCCACGCCCACGGGCTCTACGGGATATTCCATGGCAGCGGGCGGGCCCATTCTCCACCCAGGTATCGAGGCCATGGTGATCAACCCCATCTGTCCGATGAGCCTCTCCAGCCGTGCAATTGTGGTGCCCCCCCGATCCAGGCTCACTATCTGGCCACTGGGTGAAAGCTCCCGTCGGGTGCGGCTTTGGAAAGATGGGGTGCAGGCCACCATGCTTGAACCTGGTGATCGCTGCGTGGTGCAGCGAAGCGATTGTGTGGCCCTGATGGTGGTGCTCAATCAAAACCCTTCCTACTACAGCACTCTCACGCAAAAATTGCACTGGGCGGGGAGCCTCACCAGTGCCCTTCCTTCCCCGAATTAGCCTAAACCCCGGATGCCATTGGAAATCGAGCGACGCTTTCTTGTGACAGGCGATGCGTGGAAAGCCCATGTGGTCTGGATGGCTGAGCTTCGGCAGGGCTATCTCCAGAGCCGGGAGGACGGCCTCACCACAAGGATTCGCCTGCAGCAGGCAGAAAGTGGTGGGGAGCAAGAGGCTTGGCTCACGATTAAGGCCGTGCCGGATGGGGCCTCCTTGGCCACGCGGCTGGAATTTGAGTATCGAATTCCCGTCGCCGACGCGGAGGCCTTGCTGGCCTTGTCATGTTGGCGTTTGGAAAAACGACGCCATGGATTGCTCCTTCCTGGCGGAGAGTGGGTTCTTGACGTCTTTCGTGGAGCCAATGCTCCTCTGTTGATTGCAGAGGTGGAGCTCCTCCATGCCGATCAAGAAATTGAGATCCCTTCCTGGTGCGGCCAGGAAATCACCGGTTTGCATCAGCTCAGCAATGCTTCCCTGGCTCGCCAGCCCTGGCAAACCTGGGACGCTTCCGAAACACGGTTATTTCACGGCCCATAACGTTTTCCTGATCCGATGGGAAGGGTGCAGCAATTGAAGCCATCTCTGCAGATCTTGCCCTGATCCATGGCCCAGTTAATCAAGGCCACACGGTTCTTCGCACCCGTTTTGGCAAAGATATTGCTGACGTGATTATCTACCGTTCGTTTGCTGATGGTGAGCTGGCTTGCAATTTCCTGGTTGGTCAGGCCAGTGGCCACCAATTCGATGATTTCCAGCTCCCTTTCAGAGAGATCTGCGCTGCTCACGCCCACGCCCTGGGGCTTTGGCTGGTCGCGGAGGTTGCTCTCGGGCATGGAGACCATTCCAATCTCATCATCCTAGGGAGGATCCTGGTTCATGATGTTGCCGATTGAAGCTGTTTTCTGTGAAGCTTGCTCAAGCTCTGGAGTCCGGCCAGTTCACCATCACGGCTGAGGTGACTCCTCCCCGCGGAGGGGATGTGAACCGCACTCTGGAGGCTGCTGCGGGATTGAAGGGCCTTGTCCATGCCGTAAATGTGACCGATGGCAGCAGGGCTGTGATGCGGATGAGCAGCTTGGCCGTGTGCCGGCTTCTGCTGGAGCAAGGTATGGAGCCTGTTTTGCAGCTCACCTGCAGGGATCGCAATCGGATCGCCCTCCAAGCCGAGCTCCTGGGGGCCCACGCCTTGGGAATTCCCAATGTTTTGTGCCTCACAGGCGATCCTGTTCGCGCTGGTGATCAGCCTGAGGCAAGGCCCGTGAACGAGTTGGAGGCCGTCCGCTTATTGAGGCTTGTCTCCAGCTTGAATGCGGGGGCTGATCCGGTGAAAGGGCTCTTGCCGGATGGGGGAATCCACCTGTTTTGCGGGGCAGCAGCCGATCCCCACTCACCCAGCTGGAGTGGGCTGGCCAGTCGCGTTCGCAGGAAAGCAGATGCTGGGGCACGCTTCATGCAAACCCAGATGGTGATGCACCCCGATCCCCTGAAGCGGTTTGTGGAGGAGATCACGGGCCCTCTGGGAATCCCGGTCCTGGCGGGGGTATTTCTGCTCAAATCCGCCCGCAATGCCCAGTTCATCAACAGGGTTGTGCCAGGAGCGGCCATTCCTGAGCATCTCATTGATCGCCTGGCTGCAGCGGCAGATCCTGCAGCGGAAGGAATGGCTATTGCGGCTGAACAGATCAACACCTACTCAAACATTGCCCAAGGTGTGCATTTGATGGCCGTAAAAGCAGAGGAGAGAATCCCCCAAATCCTCAATTTGGCCGGTGTGGCCAGGGTTCATGAACAATGATGCGTTGCTTAAATCAGCTCGCCTTAAGGGCGAAATTGGTTCCGAGTAGTTCAGCCAGGGCTTTTTGCTGAGGAGATGGGGAAATTTTG
>JBJTUM010000214.1:0-4443 GCA_046080725.1 Cyanobium sp.
CGCTGAACGCCAGCCGCCCAAGCTGCGCTGGCTGCTGCACATCGGCCTCTACCAACTGCTCTTTCTCGATCGCGTGCCGCCCGCCGCCGCGGTGAGCACCACCGTGCACCTTGCCCGCGCCGGCGGTCTGGAGCGCCTCGCGCCGGTGGTGAACGGCCTGCTGCGCAATGTGCAGCGCCAGCGGGAGGGCCTTCTTTGCGATCCCAACCGGGGCGATCCCCAGCCCTGGCAGGGCCTTCCCCTGCCCCAGGATGCCGCCGCCTCCCTCGCCCTGCGCCAGTCGCTTCCCCTCTGGCTGGCCCAACACCTCCTCACCTGGCGCTCCTCCCCTGAAGCGGAAGCGTTTGCCCTCGCCAGCAATACTCCCCCTCCCCTGGATCTGCGCGTGAACCCCCTGCGCACCGATCGGCCCACCCTCCTGGCCCAGCTGGCGGAAGCGGGCCTGCGGGCCGAGCCCCTGGCCGATCTGCCCGAGGGCCTCACCCTGCTCGATCGCCCCGGGGATCTGCGGGCCCTGCCCGGCTACGCCGAGGGCCACTGGAGCGTGCAGGATCGCCAGGCCCAGCGCATCGTGCTCCTGCTCGATCCCCAGCCTGGAGAACTCCTTCTCGATGCCTGCGCCGCACCCGGAGGCAAGGCCACCCACTGCGCCGAGCGCATGGCGAACCAGGGGGAGGTGTGGGCCGTCGACCGCTCTGCCGCCCGGCTCCAGCGGCTGGCCATCAACGCCGAGCGACTGGGGCTTCACACCCTCCACCCCCTGGCCGCCGATGCCACCACCCTGCTGGCGGATCGCCCCAGCTGGAGGGGGCGCTTTGATCGCATCCTCCTGGATGCTCCCTGCTCAGGCCTGGGCACCCTGGCCCGCCATGCCGATGCCCGCTGGCGCCAAACCCCTGCCACCATCGCCGAGCTGGAAACCCTTCAGGCCAACCTGCTGGCCGCTCTGGCTCCTCTTCTGGCGCCAGGAGGCCGTTTCGTCTACGCCACCTGCACCGTGCACCCCAGGGAAAACCAGGGGCAAATCGCCCCGTTTCTCGCCCGCCAGAGCCACTGGCAGCTGGCTGAAGAGCGCCAATGGTGGCCCCACCCTGGAGGCGGCGATGGCTTCTACGCCGCCCTCTTTTTGGATGGACATGGGGATGATGAGAGCGTGGATCAGGGAAGGGGTGGCGGCGGCGGGGGTGGTGCCACGGGGAGGGGGGGCGGTGGCGGTGGCGCCGCAGGGGCTGGAACCTCGGCCGCCGGCGAGGGGGGCGCGGGCACATCGGGGGCCGACGGCTGGGCGGGCGGGATCAACGGACCGGTCGGCTCAGACTGAGGTTGCCAACGGCGCGGTTCCTCGGGTTCCCAATTGCGGCCCTGCTGGGGGCGATCGTCGGTGGGAGGCTCCCAGCGCCGCTCTTGATCCCCTGGCGGCGGCCCATCAATCAATTCCGGAGCCTCCCATCGGCCCTCCCTTGAGGCCTCACCCTTCTCATCCTTCCGCTTGGGTGGCACGTAGGGGATGAACGTGCTGTTCAGCTCCGGTTTCGGTGGGAACTCCTTCACGGGCAGATCCTTGATCACTGTCCGCATGTAGGAGCCCCAGGCATAGGCCGCCTGGGCGCTGCTGCTGCCCGTCTTCCAATTCTCGTCGTAGCCGTACCAAACCGCCGTGGTGAGCTGGGGAATCGACCCGATGAACCACAGATCCCTCGCCCCCTCAGCCGTGCCCGTCTTGCCCGCCGCCGGCCGATCCGGCAGGGAGGCACCTGTGCCCGTGCCACGGTTCACCACCCCCTCCAGCATGTAGGTCATGGCATCCGCCACATCGCTGCTCACCGCCTGCCGCGGCGCCTTGGCCTTCGCCGCCCGGCTGTAGAGCCGCTTGCCATCCGGGCCGATGATCTCCTCAAACGGCGTGGGCGCCACATACAAGCCCCGGTTGTTGATGGCCGTATAGGCCGCCGTCATCTCCATCACCGTTTTCTCGTTGGAGCCCAGCACCATCGCCGGGTATTCGCCAATCTCACCGGTGATGCCCAGCCGGCGGGCCGTATCGATCACCCTGGGGTAGCCCACCTTCTCCGCAGTGGCCACCGCCGCCGGGTTCACCGAGCGCGCCACCGCATCCCGCAGGGTGATGCTTCCTCCCGTGCCTGGAATGCAGAAGCGCTTCGGGGGCCAGCCATCCTTGTAACAACGGGTTTTGGCGCTGATCGTGTCGTCCGGCGTCATGCCGTAGCGCAGAGCAGCGGTGTAGGCGAAGAGCTTGAAGGTGGAACCCGGCGAGCGCAGCGCCTGGGTGGCACGGTTGAACTGACTCTTCTCCCAATCCATCCCCCCCACCATCGCCCGCACCAGGCCCGTGCCTGGCTCCATCGACACCAGAGCCCCTTCCATGCCGCCGCCCGCATGGGCCTTCACCGCCTCTTGGGCCGCCGCCTGCCATTTGGCATTGAGGCTGCTGCGCACCGTGAGCCCGCCCACTTCCAACTGCTCCTTGGTGAGCACCTTCGGCAGTTCCTGCTCCATCCAGCTGATGAACCAAGGCGCCGGATTGGCGAAATACTTGGGTTCAGTGGGCTTCAGGCCCAGGGGGGCCTCGCTGGCCTCCATCAGCTGGCGATCATCGATGAAGCCCGCCTCCCGCATGCGGCGCAGCACAATGGCTCGCCGTTTCAAGGCCAGTTCACTGTTCACTAGGGGGGAATACACCGTGGGGGCGGGCGGCAGGCCCGCAATCAGGGCCGCTTCCGGCAAGGTGAGTTGGTCGGGCGTTTTGGAGAAATACACCCACGCCGCATCCGACACCCCATAGGCGCTGGAGCCCAGATACACGTTATTCACATATTCCTCCAGGATCTGCTCCTTGCTGAGCTCCCGCTCGATCTTTCCCGCCAGGGCTGCTTCCTTCACCTTGCGGATGATCGTGCGGTCTTGGCTGAGAAACACCATCCGCGCCAGCTGCTGGGTGATGGTGCTGGCGCCCTCCTCCACCGAACCCCGGCTGATGTTGCGGCCGATCGCCCGCAGGATGCCCACCCCATCCACGCCGTCGTGTTGATAGAAGCGCCGATCTTCTGCAGCGATGAAGGCCTTCTGCACCAGCAGGGGCATCCGGCCGGGTTTCAGCTTTTCCCTTGTGGCCGGGCCTTGCTTGTAGACCACCGTTCCATCGGAGGCGAGCACGGTGAGGGTGCCCGGGCGATTGAAACTCCGAATCCCCCCCACATCCGGCAGCAGGGCATCGGTGCCCATGGTGAGCATCCCCTGCCCCAAAGCCAGCATCCCCCCCAACCCCAGGGCCACGGCCCCCGCGGGCCAGAGCGCACCTAGGCGCTTTGGCAGTAGCGGCGACGCCTGACTCACAGCACCGAAGGGATTAGGGCGCTGTGGCCGATGGCCAGGGCCGTCACCAGCATCCCCAGCACCAAAAAGGGCTGGGCGCTGGCTTGATATTTGACGTCAAAGGCGACCGGATCCCGCAGCAGCCAGATGTCTTGAAAGGTGATCTGGGGCACGATCAGCAACACCAAGAGCACGGCCGCCAAATGTTGGCCGATGGCGATCAAAACCGCCACCATCGCCAGCTGGAAGCCATCGATCATGGCGGCGCTGATCCAGCTGGCCCGCTGGATTCCGAACACCACCGGCAGGGATTGGAGCCCCATTGCCCGGTCCCCCTCCACACTCTTGAAATCGTTCACCACCGCGATGCCCAACCCCGCCAGGCTGTAGGCCAGGGTGAGCAGGGCCGTGGTCCAGGTGAGCCGGCCAAACAACGCCTGCCCTGCCCACCAGGGCAGGGCGATGTAGCTTGCCCCTAGGGCGTAGTTGCCGAGCCAGCCGTTCTGCTTGAGCTTCAAAGGTGGCGCTGAATAGATGTAACTCACAAATGAGCCCCCCAGCGCCAGCATGAACAACACCGGGTAGGTGTGGCCCGCCCAGCGATCGAGCCCCCAGGCCACCGCCAGCCCCGCAGCCAACAACAGTAGGATCTGGGCCTTCACCTGGCCCAGGGGGATCGCGCCCGAGGGGATCGGCCGATAGGGCTCGTTGATCGCGTCGATCTCCAGGTCGTAGTAGTCGTTGAGGGTTTGGGTGTAGCCCGCCAGCAGGGGGCCGCTCATCAACATGCAAGCCAGCGACGCCAGCACATCCGGCCAACGCCACTGGAAGCCGCCGGAGGCAGCCGCCCCACAGATCACTCCCCAGATCAGGGGGATCCAGGTGACAGGTTTCATCAGCTGGAGGCGGATCTTCCAGATCGCGCTGGTTTCGCTGGCCCCCTTCATGCCGAGCAACTGACGGGCCGCTCCACCCGCAGAGGCCCCATCGGCTCCAGGCGTGTTGGGAGTGGCCGGAGAAGCGGCAGGGCGGGGGGAACCGGAATCGGTCCCGCCACTGGGTCCAGGAGTTGCGCTTTCGGACAATGGGGATGCCTCTGGAAGGGAAGGG
>JBJTUM010000215.1:0-3907 GCA_046080725.1 Cyanobium sp.
TGCAGACCTGAGCTTGAGCCGGGGTGGCTTGAAGAACCCCGAGACCAGCCGTGAGACCTGCCAGGAGGGTGAGATTCCTGAGGGTTTTCATGGGTGAGAGACTTTGAACGTGGACCAGGCGGTTTTGGCAATCAAAAATGCCCTCCATCACCATAGTGCAAAAAGCACCTGTTTCAGCAAAAAAACGGATTCTAAGATTCTTGGGTGATTCCCAGTCTGAGAGTGGGGATCGAGGATTAGCGGCCTCTCCTTCGAAACCCGCCCTGGGCGTTGCTGTTGGGGAATTCATCGAGAAGGCGGTGCTTGCCGATGGCCAGGAATCCCGTAGCGAGCAGCAGGCTCTGGATAGAGTTGCGGAAGGCTTCTTTCAGCCAGATCTGTAACCGGTTGGCGCTGCCCAGGTCCTGGTTGTTCTTGGCCGTGTTGATGGTCTTCTGGAATTGGGCCAGCAGATTCGCCTTGGCCACAGGCAGCGGCACGGTCAGGGGCGGCAGGGGGGGCTGATTGGGCACCTGAGCCATGGCTTGGCGGAGCTCAGCTTCCGAATTGGAATCGCGTACAGATTTGGCGAAGCCTTCAAGGGTTCGAATCTGCTCCAATTCTGTTGTTGTTTTGCTGTTCATGAGCCGCGTGCCAACGAAGAGTTGTAGCGGGATCAGGAGAAGCCAGCCGAGGGCCACCCAGGGCGCCAGCTTGCGCACCAGCTGAGCGCGGTTGAGGAGTTGTCGGTCCGTTTGGTCGAAGATCCGGGCCAGGCAGATCAGCAGGGCTCCGATCAAGGTGACGGCTCCGCTCGACAGCAGAAGGCTTACAAAGTTGAGTTGCCACGTTGGGTCGGCCAAACGGGGAGGGGCCGCATTGATCAAACCCGTGAGGAAGGAGCCGAGCAGCACAACACCCACCCAATAGGTGTAGCGAGCCCCTGCAGCCCACTCTTTCAAAGAGCCCTCGTTGATGAACTCATCCGGGTTGGCGACGTCGCCAAAAAGGCCGCTGCTCTCCAGTAACTCAGCGTCGTTAGGAATCATTCGCTTTCCATCGCAGAAAAAAGGTACCGCAACGATCAAGCCGGGGCCAGAGGTTGGTGATCCGTGCGGCCATAACGGTCTTCAAAGCGCACAATATCGTCCTCCCCGAGATAGGCACCACTTTGAACCTCGATCAATTCCACGGGAATCTTGCCGGGATTGATCAGGCGATGGCGAGCGCCCAAGGGGATGTAGGTGCTTTGGTTTTCGCCCACCAGTTCCTCCACGCCGTCTTTTTCCACCACGGCGGTTCCCTTCACCACCACCCAGTGCTCCGCTCGATGGTGATGCATCTGCAGGGAGAGGGAGGCGCCTGGTTTCACTTGAATTTTTTTCACTTGCCACCGATCCCCTTCCACCACCCCGTCGTAGTGCCCCCACGGGCGGTAGATGCGGCGGTGCGCCTTGCTTTCAGGTGCCCCCTGCCGCTCCAGCTGACCCACCACGGTTTTCACCTCCTGAGCCCGTTCGCGATGGGCGACGCGCACCACATCATCTGTTTCCACCACCACCAGATCCTCCACCCCCAGGCCCACCACCAGGCGGTGCTCACTGCGCAGGTAGCAGTTGCGCGAGTCTTGGCTGATCACCCGCCCGCGCAGCACGTTCCCATGGCTGTCGCGATCCGCCGTTTCCCAGAGGGCGCTCCAACTGCCCACATCGCTCCATTGGGCTTCCAGCGGCAGCACGCAACCCCGGTCGGTGCGCTCCATTACCGCCACGTCGATGGCGATCGAGGGGCACCCTGCAAAGGCCTCGCGCTCCAGGCGGAGGAAATCCAGATCGGCGCTGTCGTGCTCGAGGGCGCTGCGGCAAGCGCTCACCACATCTGGAGAGAGCCGCTCCATTTCGACAAGAATGGCACTGGCGCGGAAGAGGAACATGCCGCTGTTCCAGGTGAAGCGCCCCGTGGCCAGAAAGCCCTCGGCCGTGCTCCGATCAGGTTTCTCGACAAAACGGGCGATGGGCACCGGTTGCTGGGGATTGAGGGATTCGGCGGATTCGATGTAGCCATAGCCCGTCTCCGGCGCCGTGGGCACAATGCCGAAGGTCACCAACTGGCCAGCGGCTGCGGCGGCGATGCCGGCGCTCACCGTTTGCCGAAAACGGTCGTCCTGCCGGATGACGTGATCGGCAGCGAGAACAAGCAGGAGTGGGTCGTCTCCCCGGGCGGTGGCATGCAGGGCAGCCACGGCCACGGCAGGTGCCGTGTTGCGGCCTACGGGTTCGAGGAGGATGGCCGCCGGATCCACATCGATCTGGCGCATCTGCTCGGCCACGATGAAGCGGTGATCTTCGTTGCACACCAGGATGGGGGGCGCCAGCCCTGGCAGGCCCGCCAGGCGCTGCTGGGTTTGCTGCAGCAAGGTGGCTTCGCTGGTGCCGGCTAGGGGCCAATACTGCTTGGGATAGGAGGCGCGCGACAGTGGCCACAGACGGGTGCCCGTGCCACCGCAGAGGATCAGGGGAACCAACGGTGGGGTGGCCATGGCAGGCGAAGGCGGGCGATGTCGTGTGGTGCCGCCATTCAAGCGAGAACGCACCGCCCAATAGTGGCGCTTGGGCCAGAAGCGAGGCCAGTTGCTCAGGCCTGCCGAGGCTCAGGCTTCCGCCTTGCGCTCATGACCAGTTGACCATTTGGTGATGCGCAGCATCAGCCTGGCTGCTGCCAAGGCGGAGCTTTCGGCTCTGCTGGATGCGGTGGAAGCGGGTGATAATGGACGCCGTTGTTTGGCATCCTAATGGCCGCTCCCGTCGCCAATTCCCTCGACGCTCCGGTCATCCTTCCCGGCAGCCTGGTGACTGTGAGCGACGCCACCTCCATCTACCGGGGCTACAAGGGGATCGTGCAGCGGCTGAGTGGCGATCGGGCTGCTGTGCTCTTTGAAGGCGGATGTTGGGACAAGTTGGTGACGCTGCCCTTGCGGGCACTGGCGCTTAGTTGAGCTGTCTTGATCTGGAGGCCTCAGACGCTCTGCTCGTCTTCTGGGGTCGGAGGTTCGCTGATCAAGTTGAGGAAGGTTTGCAGTTGAGCGCCTCCATCAAAGGCTTTCTCCCTGGCGTTTTCGCGCCTCAGCTGCTTGCTGGAAAAAACTGTGGGCACAATAAAACCGGGTGGGCACCCGGGTTTATTGATTTAGCCCTAGAGGGAGGCAATCAAGCAGAGGCCTTGATGCGATTTCTGAGCTTGCGGGAGAAGCCAAAAGCAGCGCCGACGCCTAAGACAGGCAGGGGGCCGGGAACGGTTGTAAACGTATTGGTAAAATCGGAGGCTCGTGCCGTAGGGCTACTGCTCGTGAATGCATCTGTAACGAAAATTTGACTGCCAAAACCTGTAAGGTTGAGGATACCGCTGGTGCCTGTATCAGGAATAGAAGGTGTAATCACCCATGGGGCAATTCCAAAGCCGCCTGAGCAAACCTCCTTTGTAAAGGTGATGCCAGAGAAACCGGCAAGAATATTAGATGTCAGCTGGGCTGTAGACCAAGTTTGGCCATTCAAGAGTGTTAGATCATACTTGAACATTTGAGGGCCCGCAGCTGGCGTAACCAGAGCTGTTGGGGCAAAACCAGTTTTTACGGAATAAGTATCAATAGCATTATTCTCAAGGGTTACCATTCCAGAACCAATACTAGGTCCATCTTGTGTAGATCCTAAGGCAGGGTCGAGAATTACTGAAGGTAGATTCGAGGAGGTTAAAGGATCCCCAGGATTTGAAAACGAATCCATTACTGCCGCGTGAGCTGAGCTCACAAAAACTGTGCCACCAGCTGCCGAGAGGCCCAGCAGGATGGCCGCGTGTCGAAAAGTACGCGTTGGGTTAAGAGGTAACAACTGGGGTGTGCTCTCAGCAGAGAACCACATCTCACAAATTACCA
>JBJTUM010000216.1:0-3493 GCA_046080725.1 Cyanobium sp.
CTGCCGGCGGCCCGGCTGTTGGCGGCGGCGAGCGGCTGCCTGATCACTCACCCCAATGTGCTCAACGCCGCCGCCCTCTATTGGAGCGATCCACGGATTCACTACGTGGAGGGCTGGGCGCTCAACCGCTTCGCCTGCGGGGATCTGGCCCTGGCTCCCTGCCGGCGGCAACGGGTGGGGCTGGTGCTGGATCAAGGCATCGAGGAGCCGCTGCGCCTGCGCCACCTCCAGGCGGTCCAGGCCTGCGGCGCCAGCCTGGGCCTTTCAATCGGGCCGGTGGTCACCACCGATGAACCCCTCGGGGTGGGCCTGGCATGGGGGGGCAGCGGCACCAGCTGGGGCAGCCTCCAGGCCCCCGGAGCCCTATTGCAGGCTGGGGAGAAGGTGGTGGCGGAGGGTGGCACGGCGATCGCCGTGGTGGCCCGCTTCCCCGATGATCCCGAGAGCGGTGCCCTGGAGGCCTATCGCCATGGGGCGGGGGTGGATGGGCTGGCGGGGGCGGAAGCCGTGATCTCCCATCTGCTGAGCCGCCACTTGGGGGTGCCCTGCGCCCATGCCCCCGCCCTGGCCCCCCTGCCCCCCGATCCCCTGCTGGATCCTCGTGCTGCCGCCGAGGAACTGGGCCACACCTTCCTGCCCTGCGTGCTGGTGGGCCTCAGCCGGGCGCCGAATCTGGTGGTCACAGGGGGGGGGAGCGGTGCCGGTGGCCCGGGGCTTCTCCGCGCGGATGAGCTGGGGGCGGTGGTGGCCCCGGCCGGGGCCCTGGGGGGAGAAGCAGTGCTCGCCTGCGCCGAGCGGGGGGTGCCCCTGATCGCCGTCACCGGAAACCCCTGCGTGCTGCAGGTGGACGGAGCCGCCTTGCATCTGCCGGTGGTGGAGGCCAGCAGTTACGCGGAGGCGGCGGGGCTGGTGCTGGCTCTGCGGGAGGGGTTGGCGCTGGAAACGCAGGCCCTCAACGCAGGCAGGCCATGGGATGGCGCGGGGCGACTCCCAGGGCCTTGGCCACCCCCGGATGGCACACAGCCCCGTTCACCGTGTTGAGGCCCGAGAGGAGCTCGGGGCGATCGGTGATCGCTTCGGTGAGGCCCCGGCCGGCCATCACCAGGATGTAGGGCAGGGTGACGCTCACCAGGGCTTCGGTGGAGGTGAAGGGCACGGCGCCGGGCATGTTGCCCACCGCGTAGTGCTGCACGCCATGGATGGTGACCACGGGATCGGTGTGGGTGGTTTCCCTGCTGGTGGCGATGCAGCCCCCCTGATCGATGGCCACATCCACGATCACCGATCCGGAGCGCATGCGCTGCACCCACTCCTCCTCCACCAGGGTGGGGGCCCGGCCGCCGGGGAGCAGCACCGCACCGATGAGCAGGTCGGTGCCGGGCACCAGGCGCTCGACCAGGGCCCGGCTGCTCACCAGGGTGGTGAGCCTGCCCTTGCGGTTGCTCTCCAGCTGGCGCAAACGCTGGGGTGAGCGATCGAGGAGAAACACCTCCGCATCCATGGCGGCGGCCAGGCGGGCCGCATTCCATCCCACCGTGCCTGCCCCCAGCACGGTCACCCGGGCAGGTTGCACGCCGGTGCACCCGCCGATGAGCAGGCCGCGGCCCCCCTGGGGCTTCTCAAGCAGGCGCGCCCCCACCTGGGCCGCCAACCGTCCGGCCACCTCGCTCATGGGGGCCAGCAGGGGCAGGCTGCCGTCCTCCAGTTGCACGGTTTCATAAGCCACTCCTGTGGTGCCGGCCTCGATCAGAGCCCGCCCCACATCGGTGTAGGCGGCGAGGTGGAGATAGGTGAAGAGCACCAGGTCGCGCCGCAGGAAACGGAATTCCTCTGGCTGGGGCTCCTTCACCTTCACCACCAGATGGGCGGCCCAGGCCTCCTCCCGATCCACCAGGCGGGCACCGGCCACCCGGTAAGCGTCGTCGCTGATGCCTGCCCCCAGGCCGGCCCCTTCCTGCACCCGCACCTCCATCCCCTGCGCCACGAGTTCCCGCACCCCATCAGGGGTGATGGCCACGCGCTGTTCATCGCGTTTGATTTCGGTGGGCACACCGATCGTGGCCATGGGTGCCGCCAGGTCGGGAAGGGCCATGGGCCGGCTGGATACGGTGGATCCAGTCCACTGTGGCCGCTGAAGGTGGCATCCGCCAACACCCCGCTTTGAATCGTCTTGTCCAGCTCCACTGGTCTGAATCTGCTGCTGCTCTTGCTGATGGCCCATTTCCTCTGTGATTTCGGCCTGCAGAGCGATCGGATGGCCCGCGAGAAATGTGCAGGCTGTGATTCCACGCTCCCCTGGGGATGGTGGTTGACGGCCCATGGGGCCATCCATGGCCTGGCCGTGGCCCTGCTGACGGGGGTGCCCCTACTGGGACTTGCGGAAACAGCCCTTCACACCCTGATTGATCACGGCAAATGCCGGGGTCGGATCAATGTTCACACCGATCAGATGCTCCACCTGCTCTGCAAGGGCCTTTGGGTGGCAGTTCTGTCCCGGATCTGAGGGAGGCCTTGGCATCCGAGGATGGGCAAGCTCGAGGTGTCGATGCCCCTTCTCTCCCCCCCCCTGCAGCCCGAGCTGCTCCACCAGCTGGAAGCTTGGCTGGCAGAAGATCTGGGCCGGGGGGATCTCACCAGCCCGGCCCTGATCCATCGCGAGGGTCGGGCCCAGTGGATCAGCCAGCAGGAGGGGGTGTTCTGCGGCGGAGATCTTGTGGAACCACTGTTTCGCCTGTTGGATCCCCAGGTGCGGGTGGAAGGGAGGTTGGCTGATGGAACGCGAATCCGTGCCGGCCAGCTCCTGCTCACCCTGGCCGGGAATGCGGCGGCCCTGGTGGCGGGGGAGCGCACGGCGCTCAACCTGGCCATGCGGCTCTCGGGGGTGGCCACGGCCACCGCGGAGCTGGTGGAGGAGCTGGAGGGCACGGGGGTGCGGCTGGTGGACACCCGCAAGACCACCCCGGGGCTGCGGGTGCTGGAGAAATACGCCGTGCGCTGCGGCGGCGGCATCAACCACCGCTTGGGGTTGGATGATGCGGCCATGCTCAAGGAAAACCACCTGGCCTGGGCCGGGGGCATCGGGCCGGCAGTGCGGGCGGTGCGGGCCACGGCCCCTTGGCCGGCAAGGCTGATCGTGGAAGCGGAAACGGAAGAGGAAGCTCAGCAGGCCCTGCGGGCCGGAGCCGATGCGGTGTTGCTGGATGGGTTTTCGCCCGAGCAGCTGGTGGCGGTGGTGCCGCGTCTGCGGCAACTGGCGCCGCAGGCGGTGCTGGAAGCCTCCGGGGTGAAGCCCGAAGCTCTGCGGGCCACCGCCGCCAGCGGCGTGGATCTGATCTCCACGAGTGCACCGATCACCCGCAGCAGCTGGCTGGACATCTCGATGCGGTTTGAGGCGATCGTGGCGTGAGGGCACACAAAGACACGCACGAACAGCTGATTGCTGTTCAGGGTGTTCCGAGAAGCGGATTGCTCCAGCGCAATCCGGGGAAACGGC
>JBJTUM010000217.1:0-4375 GCA_046080725.1 Cyanobium sp.
GGGATTCCACCGGAGCGACGCGGTTCGTTTGCATCCCGATCCCTGATCGGATGCTCCCGCTCGACTGGGCAAAGCAACATCGGGATGCTCTATGGGCACGGGCGCTGCAGCAATACCGCTCCGGCGTCCCCTGGATCCGCACCGACGAGCAGGAGCGGTTGGAGGTTGAAGCTCGAAACGCGGACTTCCTGGATGAAGACCCATGGAGTGAATCAGTTCGCCAATACCTGGACAGAGCCAGGAGGGAGCTGAGCCTCCCCGTCAAGGTGCCCGACCTGCTGAAACATTTGGAGGTGCCAAAGGAGCGACACAACACGCCTAACGCCAAGCGTGTGCGCGACATCGCCGAGAGACTGGGGTGGAAGCATCGGCGCGGCAGGAGCGAAGGAAGGGAGCCGAGGGAGGGACTCTGGCCACCAGAGGGAACCGTGGCCCACGTGCACCCCACCGTGCACACCCCTTACATCCCTCTAGAACCGCCGACTAGCGCAGGATCAAGCCTAGGCGTGCACCCCGTGCACCCTATTTCTCAAAGAGTGGATGAAAAAGCAGGAGAGAGTTCCTGCCTTGCCCTGGCGATGGGGGAACAGCGGGAAGGTGATGGCAAAACGGGGTGCACGGGGTACACGCCCAAGCAAAACGAGCCTGCGGCAGTGGATCTAGTGAAAAAGGAAGAGGTGCACAGCAGAGAACACGGGCTGCACAAAACAGCACCGGCTAGTCCTGTGCCGCTGATCCCCGTCCAAGTGGATGGAGAGCCCGGCTGGCACCTTCCCGCGCCACTGCCTGCCCGTGCTGGGCCATCCACCCGCATCTTGGTCGTGAATCCCCAGGACAAAAGCCAACTGGTTGAGCGCAAGAGGATCACAGCGGCATGAGCGCCCCGACCTGCCCTGGCGTGTCTTCCTCCGTCTTGAGAATCGAGGCCCCTTGCAGAGGCTTCTGGGTGCCTCTCCGTGGGCGCTTACAGAATGTCGTGGGGTACAACGATTTCCTAGGGGGCTGAGATGGCCTCAAAACAGGCTGCCAAAGCCAATAGGCGCCCTCCAGGTTCGCTCCGGCTGGTGAGCAAAACGGCGAAGGGCAGGATCTATGGGAGGTGGCAATGGCGCACCCATCGGCGCACCGATACGGGCTGGCGAACTGTGGACATGGAGCTGGGCGAACACGTGGATGGCCTGCGGACGCGTGTTTTGGTGGCGCTGGGTGATCTGAGTGCCCCGCTGCTTTTGGAGCGGTTGGTGAGGTGGAAGTTTCGCTTATGGGAAGACCTACCAGCATGGACTGGCCAGCCTGCTGATGCTCGATTGCATCAACGTGCTGCCTGGTGGGTGGAGATCCCACGCCAACAAGCCGGAAGCGTGCGGATCCGTTTCCGCAATATCACCGGCTCCTATGACTACCGGTTGAACCGCCAGATAATCCGCATGGCGGAGGAGGAGATCAGCGAAATCTGGCAGCAGTTGACGAACAATCCTGTCCAGGATCTGGCGCGGCTCCTATGGCAAGAACAGGAGGCCCAAACCCAGATAGAAAAATCCGAACAACACCTGATCGACCTAAAACGCAGCCGGGGTCGTGGTGAGCTGAACCAGCGTGATTTTGAGGCAGACGAGCGGAACGCCTACTTCTACTTGGATGGATGGCAGAACGTATCAGCTCAAAGTGTGGAGCGGTACGACCGACTGTTGCGTGATGTAGTTGAAGCCATGCCACGCCCCAGCAGAGAGCGTTACAGGACCCGAATCCTAACCCTGGTGGATCGCTTGCTGAATGATCCGAGGCAACGGCAGAAATGGCATGCTGATCAGTGGGATGAAGAGTGCCTGACCTGGTGGTGATGCTGCTGTCCCTGGAAGAAAGCGTGGACTGCTGAGGAAACCGGGAAATCTAAAGGCAGGGACCTTTACAAAACCCTGCCATTTTTATGTCTGAGGCCACTCCACCGCTTGGGATCTGGGAACGAGGCCAAGGGTATGAAGGCCCACTTGAGCGCCCTGCCAGCTACAGCAGGTTCAGAGCATGGCTGGATCTTGGGCCGGATCGTTCCTTGGCTTCCTTCGCTGCTGCCCAAGGCATCTCACGGCAGGCCCTTTATGAAACGGCTCGCCGGTACAACTGGCGCCAGAGAGCACGTGCATGGGATGAAGCGGAAGCTGCTGCAGGGCGCTGCCCACCACCACCGCCACCACCGCCCTCTCAACCGAAAGCCAATACCTCAGCAGGTGGAGGTTCCCCACCAGAGGGAGCAGGCCAACCACCTTCAGATCCGGATGTTCTGAGATCGGCCAAGTTTGAACACGATCTGGCACACCAGAGGAACGAGATGCGGGATTACGCCGCAGCGATGCGGAAGGTTGGCCGAACTTTTGTCATTGAGGCAGAGGAGATGCTGGAGCTGGTCAGACTGGTGCGGGAAAACATGCGGCTAGAGATTGAACAGAGGCGAAGGCTCGCTGACGAGGGAGACCATGCACAGGCCGCAGAATTAGGCAAGATGGCCAACCAAACGGCCTTCATGGTTTCCCGGTTGGTGGCTGCGGCTGCCACCCTTGCAGCTGCAGGCCGCCTGCATTGGGGAGACGCGAGCGCGCTGCTGACGTTAATCGAGAGGAACTTCGGAGGGAGCCGGGGCTAGGTGTCACTGAATGTTCGGTGGGATTAGATCGGAGCTGCCTAACTGTGCATTGAGTGATTTCCTGATTCTTTCCTGATGCTGGTACAACCCCGATGGCCCTTCAATAACTTCGGATTTCGGCTCCATCCCATCACAAAACTCAACCCTTTTGATGTTCCCATCAAAACGGAAGCGAACGACAGGCTTACGTGTGTTGCCATCAACCAACACATTGAAATAACTTTTTGTATCCTTTGGCAAAAGTCGGTTTGGGTCTACCCCCTCAGAGCAAATTGCTCTGATTATCAAAAGGCCTCCAAGTTCATCCTCTGTGGTGATAATGCCATTATCCGTGCCCTCGCTCTCGCCCTCGCCTGCGCCTTGATCACCATCGGATTGAGCATGATTCTGCTCAGCCTGAAGAGCAGCGCCGAGCCTCTCATTGATTCGATCAGAAATCACTTGCTTAATAGCTTCAATGACTAAAGGCTTCACTTGCTCTTTCACTTTCTCGGTGACATTTTTAGCAGAATGACAACGTGTTGCCATTTCTTTTACGAGCCAGTCACTTGGATTCAGCAGCTCTGCCTTTAGCTCTTTCTTGACTGCTCTAATGATCTTGAGAGCTTCTGCAGTTGTCAGTAAAGACTCTAAATCGAAAAGAGTCTTGGAAAGCTTCTTCAATTCCTCAAGAGGGGCGTTTGCAAGATCATTCAGGTCGACTTCTGCAAAAGGAGATGTATCCATTACGTTGCTTTTCTCCAAATCGCTGAAAAACCTGAATTGCCTCCCATTGCTGAGAATAGCAATCCTGGCCTCCGTGGCATGGAAATATCTTGAGAGTTGACCCATCTCTGCATCTCTTAAATCCATGCCAAACGGCTTGGCTTCAATCAGGATTTGGGGTTTTTCGTTCATGATCACTGCATAATCAACTCGCTCACCTTGCTTGATTCCTGGGAGATCTGCTCTGAATTCAGGCATTACCTCTGCAGGGTTGAAAATGTCGTAGCCCAACGCCTGGATAAACGGAGCAATCAGCGCCATCTTGGTTGCCTCCTCGTTTGTCAGGTTTGGACCTGTCTTCTCCGCTCGAAGTGCAAGGGCTTTGAGCTGATCGATCAAGTCCATCTGTGGCTGGCACCATTACCGCGAGCATAGGTTTATGGCAGGCACTAAGCCACTCCCTCTTCAGGCTTCAATGAAACCCCACTCCGGCAATTGGCATTCTCAATAAGCCCGCTGCCAGCGCTAAGAGCCCAGTCCCTGCGCGGCTTCTCACGAGAGTTGCGCCTTTTGTGGAGAAGGTGCATAATGAAGGGACGCCAGCCTTCCGCCCCGTGGCCGCCGCCCCCCGCCGCTCCGCAGACCGTGCACTCCTGAGGGACCGCCCTGCCCGTTCCACCGCCGTCAAGCGGGCTGCCGTGCTCAGCGCTGAGCAGATCAGCGCCATGCTTGCCGCGGCCAGCCCCAGGGATGCCGCCCTGGTGGTGCTGATGTGTGTGGGCGCCATGCGCGTGGGAGAAGCCACCCTGCTGGCCTGGGCTGATGTGGAGGAGTGCTCCATCACCATCCCTGGCGGGATCACCAAGACCGGAGCCAGCCGCCGCTTCACCCTGCCCCCTGCTGCCTGCAAGTGGTTGCAGGAGTGGCGCCAGGTGTGCCCCACCACGAAGAAGGGCTGGCTGTTCCCTGGCCAGGCCGGCCAACCCCTCAGCGTGCGCGGTGCCCAGGTGGCCATCACCAAGCTGGCTGAGA
>JBJTUM010000218.1:0-7993 GCA_046080725.1 Cyanobium sp.
ATCGACCATGCTCACTGCGAGAGGAAAGCGGCGGGGGTGGCCCTGCAGCTGATGTTCCGGTACCCCGCAGACTGTGCTCTTTCACAGGTGCTCAGCCCCTTGGCTCGGGAGGAGCTGGAGCATTTTGAGCGGGTGCAGGCCCTGCTGAGCCGCCGGGGCGTCTCCCTGCAGCCCCTCAAGGCGCCCCCCTACGGCGGGGCTCTCCAGGTCCATGTTCGGCGGCACGAGCCCGAGCGTCGACTGGACAGCCTGCTGGTGGCCGGGCTGATCGAGGCCCGCAGCCATGAGCGCATGGGTTTGCTGGCCCTCCACAGCCCCGATCCCGAGTTGCGTCAGCTCTATGGCGACCTCCTCGGCAGCGAAGCCCGCCATTTCGGCCTCTACTGGCTGCTAGCGGAGCAGGAGGCTCCCAAGAACAGGCTCAGCGAGCGGCTGACCCAACTAGCTGAGGTGGAAGCCGAGATCCTGAGCAGCCTCCACCCCCAGCCGCGCATGCACAGCTAGGGCCTTTACGGCAAGGCTTGACGAGCGGAAGCCTACATTTTGAGTTAAAGTTTTTTATGATTGATTGGCGGATGGGGTTCCCTTGCAGTCCTTTCAGCCCATCGCTGCGTGGAGTCCACTTCTGCTGCCCTTGCTTGCGGGCCTCTGGATCGCTTTCCACGCTCCAGCGCTTGCGGCTCCATTGGCTCACAAGGGAAGCGTCATTGTCAGTGGGGAATACGATCCCCATTGGTCGTTCTTCACCATCACCTCAACCCTCACCCGCACCACCGGTGTGGGTCCTTCTCTTCACTGGTTGGTGCCTCAAACCCATCACCAGGGGGGAAAGAAGAAAAACTCCCATCAGGTCGACCACTCCCCCGTCCCCCCAAGTGGGCAGCACCTAGACCAGGGCCCACACCCTGATGGGCAGCACCCTGACCAGGGGCAAATCTCCTCAGCGGAGAGTCCCAGCCAGGGGAGCCAGGAACTCTGGAGCCTGGTCTCGCTCACCCAGCGACTGCACCGCTGGAACGGCGCCCACTATCAAGCCAATCTCTGGGCTGGAGCAGGCGTTGGCGTTCTCACCCTCTTTCATGAGGACGGCAGCCGCTCTGACAATCGCCTGGGCTGGTCTCCATGGGCCCAAGCGGACTGGGAGACGCGGCGGCTTTACCTGGGGGCTTCCGCCCACTGGTTCCAGGCGGCCGACATTGGCCGGCTGATGACCTCAGCTCGGGCTGGAGTGGCCCTCATGACCGCCGATTACAACCGCTGGCAGCCCTGGCTGATGGTGGAAGCCCGCACCATGGAGGGGATGGAAGAGGGGGTTGAAATCACTCCCCTGCTTCGGGTGATCCACCGCCGGATCCTTGCAGAGGCTGGGGTGAGCACCGGTGGTGCCGCCCGCTTCAACCTGACTTACACGTTCTGATACCCCCACCCTTCCATGACCATTCCACGACGTCTTCTTCCGGTTTGGGCCCTTGGGTTAGCTGCCTTCACCCAGGCGGCTGCCTGGGCGGGCTCCTCCCTCTACAGGATCACTGTGAGCGGAATGGTGTGCTCCTTTTGTGCCCAGGGAATCGAGAAGCGCGTTCAGGCCATCCCGGGAACCCAATCGGTGCGCATTGATCTCTCCAAAGGCTTGGTGGAAGTGACCGCTCGTCCCGGAGCCACCATCGATGCCGACTCCCTGAAGCGGGCCATCCGGGACGCGGGGTACGACGTCCGTCGGGTGGATGGGCCGCTGACCTCCAACGCTCCGGCCGCCAAGGCCACGGTGAACCCCAACTGATGGACAGCCCCCGTTCCGGTGATGGGGGCCGATCCCTGGCGCAGGGCCGCAGGTTGCGCGCGATCCAGCTGCTCAGTCTGCTCTTCACTTCCGGCACTCTGGTGTGCTGTGTGCTGCCCGCCACCTTGGTGCTCATCGGCGCGGGATCAGTGATGGCCAGCCTGGTGAGCGCCGTTCCTGCTCTCGTGGTGCTCTCCCAGCACAAAGCCTTTGTCTTCACCCTGGCGGGGATGGGGTTGCTGTTGGCAGGGCTGGCCCTATGGCGACAGGCAAACCGTGGCTCCTGCCCCAGCGATCCTGAGAGGCGCCGGGCCTGCCTCCAATTGCAACGTCAGGCCCGCCTGCTGTTCGGGATCTCCCTGCTGGGGTATGGGTTGGCCCTGGTGGTCACCTTCCTCCTGCCCCTCCTAGCCTGATCAAAACTCGGCCTTTAGGTGCCTCAGAACGACTCCAGCAAGGGATAGCGCTCAGCCAGAGGATCGCCGGTGAACTGGGCCACCCACCCTTGGGGATTGTCGAAAAAGCGAATAGCGGTGAAGAGAGGAGCCGGCCCCATGTCGAACCAGTGGCGGGTGCCTGCTGGAACGCTGATCCAATCGTCGGCCTGGCAGAGCACCTGCACCACCTCATCGCCGATGTGCAGGCAAAAGAGGCCCTGGCCTTCGACAAAAAAGCGCACCTCATCTTCGCTGTGCGTGTGCTCCGCCAGAAACTTCTGGCGCAGGGCTTCCCGGTCGGGGTGGTTGGGTGTGAGACGGATGGCATCCACTGTGGGATAGGGGCCACTGGCTTGCACAGCGGCGATCTCCTCGGCATAGGCGGTCAGGATCTCTGCCTGTTCCGCGCTCTCGCCCAACTCCATGCGTGCGGGCAAGCGCTGGAAGCCGATGCCCCGGCTCGCAAGCTCCGCCGTAATCACCTCCGGATCGTTGGAGGAGAGGCTGGGCAGCGGATGGCTTCCTTGGTCGGGAAAGATCTGCAGATGACTCATGAATAGACCCCACAGCCCAGCCAGCTTAGAAAGCCCTTGATGGCGATCCGTCTTTGAACCAGGCCCCTCAAGAGTTCCCCTCCCCCGAGCCTGCCCCCGCAGGGGTGACCCTGGTGGGGGTGGGGCCCGGCGATCCCGACCTGCTCACCGTGGCTGCGGTGCGGGTCATTCGGGCTGCGGTCGTGGTGGCCTACCCGGTAGCCCAGGAGGGGGGCGATGGCATGGCGGCCCGCATTGCGGCCCCCTGGATCGGTCCGGATCAGCGGCGGCTGCCCCTCGTGCTGCCGATGGTGGAGGAAGCCCAGCCCCGGCGCCTGGCCTGGCATGCCGCCGCCGGGGCCCTGGCCGCCGAGGTGGCCTCCGGCCAGGCCGTGGCCCTTCTCTGTGAGGGGGATGCCTCCCTCTATGCATCAGGCTCCTACCTCTTGCTTGCCTTGGCGGCTCGCCATCCCACCGTGCCGCTGAAGGTGGTTCCCGGCATCACCTCTCTAGCGGCGGCGGCTGCCGCCGCCTGCGGGCCCCTTGGCCCCTGGCCCTTGGCGTTGCAACAGGAGCCTCTTCTAATCCGCCCCACCCCCGAAACGCCGGAGGCCCTCGATCAGCTCTTTGCCGCCCACCTGGAGGGGGTGGTGGTGTTGCTCAAGCTCGGCCGGCGCTGGCCCTGGGTGCGCCAGCACCTGGCAGCCCGGGGATGGCTCGATCACGCGCTCCTGGCCCAGCGGGTGGGCTGGCCCGACCAGCGGCTGGGGCCCGCGGCCGCCGTTCCAGCTGAGGCCCAGCCCTACTTCTCCATGCTGCTGATCCGTCGCACCTGGCCCTCCGTGCTGCCCTAGCCCAGGCCCGCCACCCGGCTTCGGGCCTCCGCCAGCAGGGCCTGGGCTTTTGTGGGGGTGGCTGCGGCCATCAGCGCGTGGCGCAGCTGGGGGCCTCCATCAAAGCCACTGCAGGTCCAGGCCAGGTGCTTGCGGGCGATCAGGAGGCCATGGTCGCCATGGCGCGCCAGCAGGCTTTCCAGTTGGTGCTGGGCCAAGGCCAGCCGCTCGGCCGGGCCTGGGGTGGGGGGCACGGGCCGGCCCGCAAGGGCCGCGGCGATCTGGCCCACCAGCCAGGGAGCCCCCATGGTGCCGCGCCCCACCATCACCCCATCGGTGCCGGTGATCGCCAGGCAGCGCAGGGCATCGGCCGGGTTGTGGATGTCGCCGTTGGCCACAAGGGGAATGGTGAGGGCCCGTTTCACCGCGGCGATGGCCGACCAGTCGGCCTGGCCCCGGAAGCCCTGCTCCCGGGTGCGGCCATGGAGGGTGACCATCTGGGCGCCGGCCTCCTGCAGGCGCCGGCACCAGGCCACGGCTGGGGTGTCGGAGAGGTTTGGGCTGGGTTCTGGATGGCACCACCCCAGCCGGGTCTTCACCGTCACCGGAATGGCCACGGCCGCGGCCACCGTTTCCACGATGCGGGCTGCCAGATCCGGATCGCGAATGAGGCTGCTGCCCCCGCCCTTGCGGGCGATCTTCTTCACCGGGCAGCCCATGTTGATGTCGATCAAGAAGGCGCCTGCAGCCTCGGCCCGTCGGGCGGCTTCCGCCCTTGCCCCCGGACGATGATCTAGCAACTGCACGCCGATGGGGCCGCTCTCCTCAGCCAGCTCCTCTACCTTCCGCCGGCCGTGGCCGAGCTCCAGGCTGGTGGCGTTCACCATCTCGGTGAAGAGCAGGGCCTCCGGTGCCCAGCGCCGCACCAGCCCCCGGAACACCTGGTCGCTCACCCCCGCCAGGGGGGATTGCAGCACCCGGCAGCTCAGCAGGCGGGGGGTGCCGTTGCCAGCGAGAGCAAGGGGTGGGGAGAGGGTGGCCATCATGGTGAGCCGATTGTCGGATGCCACCTCCATGAGCGACGCCCCAGCTCCCGCTCCCCAGGCCTACCCGCTCAGCCGTGCCCTCCTGGAGGCCGTGCTGGCCGATCGCACCAGCGATCGCTTCGTGTGTGAGCTGGTGTGGGAGCGGCTGGGCTACTGGCCCTCCCCGGGGGATGGGTCTGGGCCCACTCTCTGGTTGGCGGGGGGCCAAACCCCTGCCCCATGGGCGGAGGCCTTCCCCCAGGCGCCGGAGGTGATCGCCCAGCGGCCCGCCAGTGTGGCTCTCACCCGCTCCGTGCCGTCAGCCCACAAGCAGTTGCTGAAGCAGCAGCTGGGTTTTGCTGGCTACCGCATCGGGGAGCTCTATCCGCGCCGCACCCGCCGGGCCACCGCCGTGAACTGGCTGCTGGCCCAGCTGGCGGAGCAAGGCGCAACCCTCTCGGACACCGGACCCCTCCCACCCCTACTGGAGCCCCCCGCGGATCCCCGCTGCGGCCATCCCGGCGACCTGCCCGTGGGGTAGGGGGGCACTGGCCTCAGAGATGGCCGGTGAGGAGCCAGCGGCGGCGCTGCAGGCCGTGGCGCAGGGGGCCGGGCCAGGTGCAGCGCGGCAGTTCGTGAGAGGGCGTGGAGGGGGTGATGGGCCGGGCCTCGACCGTGGCCACCTGGGTGTAGTGCTCCTGGCAGATGGCTGGGTCGCCGGGGCCGTGGCTGTTGAAGGGATAGGAATAGGCCAGGGGCCGTTCACCCAGGATCGCCTCGAGGTCGTCCCGGGAACGGATGAGCTCGGCGCGGAAGGTCTGTTCGTCGATGCCGCTGCGGGGGTAGTGGTGGTGGCCATGGCTGCCGATCTCATGGGGGCCGCCCCGCAGGGCGCGCAGCTGGTCGGCGCTGGGGTAGAGCGCTTGGGCCAGCTCCTCCAGCTCCCGGGTGCTGCGGGTGCGCTCGCTCACCTCCGCCAACAGCACCTCCACCTGCTCCACCGGTTGTTCGTCCCGCAGGTGGGCCACCAGGGCATCGCCCCCATAGGGCCCGCTGGCGGGCAGGTGGGCGTGGGCCAGCTCGCCCAGCACCGCGGCGCGCTGGGGTTCAAAGCTGTGGGCGTAGAGGGTGTGCTCCCAGATCAGGGTGGTGGCCCCCACCAGCGCTGTGGATTGAAAGATCACACCAGGGATCTGGAGCCCATCGAGCACCTCTAGACCCGTGGTGTAGTTGCAGCGCAGGCCATCGTCGAAGCAGACGATCACCCCGAAGCGATCGGGGCCTGGGAACCGGCCCCGGCGCAGATCAGCGAAGGTGAGAAACTCAGCGCCCCTGGCCTGAAGAAACGCCAGTTCCCCCCGCAGTTCCTCGGGGGGGATCGGCGGCACGCCGTAGCGATCGAGGAAGGGGATCCGGCCGGGCGTGTCGACCCGGTGATACAGCAGGCAGAGGATCTGACCCTTGAGCCGTTGGCGCCAGAGGGTGCTCGTTCCAGGCACGAACAGCAGATCCATCCCCCGATTGGCCACCCGTTGCAGCAGCGCCATCAGACCAGGCTCTCCTGGGCCCCTACGCTCTCCTCGACGCTTCCGATCAGCCGGAGGCCGGAGTCCCGGGCCGCCTTGTGGGCCAGGTAGTCGCGGAGCATTCCCTGCTTGAGGAGCCGATTGGCCTGGAGCCTCTGCCAGGGTTCGTAGTGGTAGCCGGTGCGTTGCAGGAAGAGCTTGCCTTTCTCCCACTGGCGCACCCGCTGGGCCCGGCCTTCCACTAGATCGCGGGCACCCTCCAGTAGCAGGTTGATGCCCACATCAAAACTGCGCACATCGATGGTTTCAAAGTTGTCGTCCGGCTGCATCGGCACCTGGGCGGAGCGAATGATGTCACCGCTGTCGATCCCTGGATCGATGTGATGCACCGTCACCCCCACCAGCTCCGGATGACCCTCCAGCACCATGTAAAGGTTGCAGTTGGCGCCCCGGGAATAGGGGGAGAGCCCGGTGTGCAGGTTCAAGATCCCATGGCGGATCTGGGGCCGCAGGGAGAGGATCGGTTCGCGCAGGAGCTGAGTGCCGTTCACGAGAATTAACTCCGGAGCCAGGTCCCGTAGGAACTCCACCGTTTCTGCCCCATTGATGGCCGAGGTGTGGTGCACCGGCACGTCCATCGGCAAGCCGGGTTCAGAGCCCTCTGGCCGGAACAGGCGATCCTCCAGCTCCCGGCCGCGGCGCTGATAGGGCCTCAAAGCCAGGCGCGACCATGCCTGGCGCAGGACAGCCCTGGGATCCCGATAGCGGCGCAAGCGATCCCACCGCCGAGCAGAAGAGGCTGGGGGCGGATGCTGGACCACCACGCCCACCAAATGGAAGTGGGTCCGGGTCCGTTGCACCAACGCGCGCTGGTAGAGGCCATCGCAGCACAAGACGACCGCTCGAACCGGAAGAGCCTCAAGGTGTGCTCCCTTGGCTGAGAAGGGGGAGCCGGAGGGCGGCGAAGGCTCAGAAGGGCCGAAATCCATGGCTAACACTTAACAGCAGTGCCCATGCTCCAGCTTTGGGTTTGGCCAATTTGCTGGTTGCCCCTGGACACCGTTCCTTGCCAATGGGGGCCGCGCGGTAGGGTCGCTTCAGCACCAGTTGGGTGGGTTTACAGCGTGGCTCTTCCGGTGGTGGCCATCCTCGGGCGCCCCAATGTGGGGAAGTCGACCTTTGTCAACAGGCTCTGCCGCAGCCGAGAGGCCATCGTGCACGATGAGCCTGGAGTCACTCGGGATCGCACCTATCAGGAGGCTTTCTGGGGCGACCACCACTTCAAGGTGGTGGATACGGGGGGGCTGGTGTTTGCCGACGACAGTGAATTCCTGCCGGAGATCCGGGAGCAGGCCAAGCTCGCCCTGGAGGAAGCCGCCGCCGCGATTCTGGTGGTGGATGGACAGCAGGGCCTCACCGCTGCCGATGAAAGCATCGCGGAGTGGCTTCGCTTCCAGAAGGTGCCCGTGCTGGTGGCCGTGAACAAGTGCGAGTCGCCCCAGCAAGGCCTGGCCATGGCCTCCGAGTTCTGGACCCTGGGACTGGGGGAGCCCTACGCCATCTCTGCGATCCATGGTGCTGGCACGGGCGAGCTGTTGGATCAACTGGTGACCCTGCTCCCCCCGGCCCCGGAGGAAGAGGGGTAGGAACCCATCCAGCTGGCCATCGTGGGCCGGCCGGATGTGGGCAAGTCGAGCTTCCTCAACGCCATCTGCGGTGAGCAGCGAGCCATTGTGAGCCCCATCCGGGGCACCACCCGCGACACGATCGACACCACCTTGGAGCGGGATGGGCGCATCTGGAAGCTTCTCGATACGGCAGGCATCCGGCGCCGCAGCAGCGTGGAGTATGGCCCTGAG
>JBJTUM010000219.1:0-33353 GCA_046080725.1 Cyanobium sp.
GGCTCACCTCCTGGCCATCGGCGCCGAGGCGCCCCTCCACCTCCACCACCCGCACATCCAGGGGCTGGGCGCGCTCGATCCGCAGGGCGAAGAGATCGGGCCGGTGCTGATCGCCGATGGCCAGCAGATCACCCAGTCCCCGATTCAGCAGCAGGAGCACCGGAGCGCTGGCCTGCTCCAGCAGGGCGTTGGTGGCCACGGTGGTGCCCAGCCGCACCTCCTCTACCAACGCCGGCTGCAGGTCCTGATGGGGGTCCACCCCCAGCAGCTCCCGAATGGCCGCCACAGCCGGGTCACCAGGTTGGTCGGGCCGCACGGAGAGCACCTTGCGCACTTGCAGGGGGCCGTGGGGGGGACAGGCCACCACATCGGTAAAGGTGCCGCCCCGATCGATCCAGAATTGCCAGCCCCTTTCGGGGCTTAAGGGAGGGTGGGCGTCAGAGGAAAGGCGCAAACGAATGGCGTCACTCCCTCCATTTTCTGCTGCCACGCAGCTAGATCAATCTCTGAGGACAGTGGCCAAGGTTTGGCCCTGATCCGAGGCACGTTGTTTGAGCACCAAGCAGCGACTTCACCTGCTCGATCGCCATGGCGTCAACTCCGGGTTGTGCTGCGGAAGAACCGACACCTCCTGATCCACCTGGGCCAAGCGCCCCATCACCAAGGCCAGATCTAGCGGCGAGAGTTCACCATCAGAGCCCCATTTCAGGCACGTGCGTCCAAGGCAGCTGTGCGTACTAGTCATAACGGTGGAGTCCTTCATGGTGGACCTCCTAGGGATGGCTTCAGTGTCCTGGATCTGGTGGCTCGGCGCTGCCCCCAAACGGGGGCATTTCAAAGCAGGCCATGGATTGGCCGGGCAGGTCAGAGCAGAAGGTCGGTGGCAAGCAGGGCAGGCCTGGAGGTGAGCTCGATCTGGAAGTCGGCCCTTCCCTTGCCATCGAGTTCGCCGGCCAGGATGCCTGAAGAGCGGTTGTAGGTCAGCTGGCCAGCGGTGGCGAGGGGGGCCCTGGCCACGAATCGGAAGCGCTGTTGGCCAGGCTTTCTGGTGTCAGCATCGATTTGGCGCAGATCAAGCCGGTCCACTCCGCTGACAAAATCGATGATCCGGTCCCGTCGGGAATCCACGCCGGAATGGCCAGCCTTGGAATAGACAAACAGATCCCTGCTGGCACCACCGACCAATCGATCAGCACCAAAGCCTCCCTCAAGCGTGTCGTTGCCACCAAGGCCACTGAGCTGATCGTCTCCTGCATGGCCGCTCAGCCGATTATCGGCGCTGTTGCCAACAAGCTTGTCCGAAAGATTGCTTCCCAGCGCATTCTCAATCAAGCATCCATAGGCGATCGAGAGGTTGTCGCGGCGGGTGGTTGTGATGAAGTTTCCCCTTCTCGTGTCGACTGTGGTGACGCCGTTCACCGTGGTGGTCTGTGTTTGCGTGGAGCGTCCCTTCGGGTCCTCCACGAATTTTTCCTTGCTAATCGCAGCCCCAATCGCGCTGAAACTGCCAGGCTCAAGATTGATCACCACAGGACTGGACTGGTTGGTGGCGTCGATCGCGTCGATGCCGCCGCCATCCCAGATGCACTGGAACACCACCGCCCCATTGCTCCATCTGTAGACATCATTGCCGGATTTGTAGACTGTATTCCTGCCGTAGAGATATTGGAGAGCTAGTACATCGTAAAGCTGCGGCGTGGAAGGTTCCACGAAATGACGATTCTTGTCATACCAGGAGTCGTAGGCCATCACCGTGGAGTGGAAGCCATTCTCCTCACCGAATAATTGCGGGTTCCCCTCGAAGGGATGCTTCAGTCCCAAGGCGTGCCCGATCTCATGGAGGATCGTGCCGATCTCGAACCCACCGGATTGGTTCGGGCCCTCATCCTTGAGGAAGGCCATTTGGACCGGCGATCCATTGATGGTGGTCACATGGGAGTTGCCCTTTGTGATGCCATACACCGCCATGTTTGCCTGATCGATGGCCAACACTTCCTGGGGCCTGATCGGGCAAACGGCCATCCATTTCGCCATCTGGGCTCGAAAGATGGCCTGTTGACCCGTATTGATCGCCCAGAGAGGGCCATCGAGGCTGGCGTCTTCCGTCGCCTTCGCCAGGAGGGCAGCGGAGGGGAAGAAATAACTCAGGGGTGCCGGTGGGTTAAGTGCTGATCCCCCGACGAGAGCATCGATCCTGCGATCCCCCGATGCAGTCGCAGCACGCGTGGCAAGGGGTTGAACAAGGTCAGCGAGGGAACCCATGTCTCTTCCTACCGCCCCAGCCACTGAGCCAGCACCATGCCGCAGCCGCCCCAGCGCAGCACGGTCCAGAAGCGATCCCCACCGTGATCCTTCGCGCGCAGGGCCTCAGGCAGGGGATCCAGGAGCCGTTGGCTCAAGGCCAGGTGCTGGCGGCGACGCCGTTCCGAGCGGCCGGGGGGTTGATCCCCTGTTGCGCTGGGGGCCGGCGGCCGCCCCGCGAGGGCCAGCAGGGCCTGCAGGTGGTGGAGCAGCCGGGGGGCAGGATCGGGACGGCCCAGGCGGCGGGGGCCTCGATGGCGGGCAGACATGCAGCCAAGACCCTCCTCAAGCGGAAACATCCCACGCCAGGATGGCATCCACCTTGTTGTCTCGTCTCCATGTCTGCCGCCGGCATGCCTGAAGCCCCCTGGCCGCCGGAATCCCTGGCCCTGGCCCAGCAGCTGCAGCGCAGCCTCTCGATCGACGACCGGCAATGGCATCGGCTGAAAAGCCAACGCTCCCGTAGGGCCGCCGAACAGCTCGCTGCGGCCCTGGTGCAACTCCTGGCCGCCGATGATCCCAAGGCCTCCCGACCCACCCCCGCCCGCCAGGACGCCACCGCCCTTGTGGAACATGCCCTCGGTTGGCTTCGGGCGGAGATCAGCGATCCGGGTTGCCCCAGCCACGGCCGCTGACCCTCGCCCGCCGCACCGCCAACTGGAGCCGGTTGCCCCGGCCACTCCAGCGCACATCATCAAAACAGCTATGGATGATGAACAGCCCCCGGCCCGTGAGCGCCTCCGGGTTGGTGGGCAGCTCCCTCTGGCGCGCCTCGCTTGTGATGCCAGGCCCCTCATCTTGTACCTGCCAAATCACCCAATTCGGCGTGAGAATCCGCCGCACCCGCAAGCATTTACACGGATCACAGCCATTGCCGTGGCGCACCGCATTCAACAGTGCTTCCTGCAACCCCAGTTGCAGATCCATGCGGGCATCGGGCGCCAAGCGCAGCGGCTCCAACAACAGATCCAGCAGGGGAGCCAGCTGCAAAGTGGAGGGGGTGATGAAATCAGCCCAGCGCAGTGCCATCGTGCGGCGTGAAACCGTTTGCGGCAGACATTTCGACCTTAACCCTTGGCGGTGCCCAGGGCCGCTTCCGTTCGCTTCAACAACGCCGGGTGTTGGAGCAAGGCATCCATCAACCGCACCCCCCGCAGTTGATTCACCAATGGCATGTGCCCCTCCGGTGCCTCCAACGACCAGGTGAAGGAGCCCGGATAGCGGGTCCAGATCCCTTCCTGCTTCCAGCCCAGCCGCGGCCAAAGCTCCTCCCAGCGCCCCTGGCACCGCCGCAGGATCTGCCCCTGCACCGAAAAGCCAAACCGCCCCAGGGAATAGGTGATCCAGAGCCGATCCAAACTCTCCAGATCCAGGGGCGACATCGCCGCCACCTCACTGAAATACACGTAACCACGCGTCTCCGCCGCCGGTCCAGCCAACTGGCGCAGGTGGGTGCTGGTCAGCCTGTCGGCCGCCTCAAACTCCTGTCGCATCAAATGGTCCTGCAGCGGCCCGTAGTCGAGCCCCGCCGCACTCGGGGCGATCAGCCATCCCTCCGGCCAGCTCTCCAGCCCCTCCACCACCGCCAAGGGCTCAGTCGTTTCCTGCAGCAGCTGCAGGAGAAAGCCCACCCGCCACGACTCCTCTTTCCGATCAGAACTGCGGAGCTGCTCGCCGATCAGGGGGGCTAGATCGGCCACCCGCTGACGCAACGATTTGACAAGGGTTCGGGCCTGACGATCGGAGCCCTGGAGGAATTGCTCCAGGAGTTGATCAGCCCGGAGCGTGCTGGACACCGGAGCACCGGAAAGCATGGCAGGCGATCAGCTGGTGCAGCAGTCGGCTTTGGCACCCTATCTCAAGCCCGAGGAAGCCTGCAGGGGCACTGCCTAGGATCGGAGAGTTTTCGCCACGACTCCATGCCCGCCTCCATCCAGTTTTTTCAGGGTGTGGATGAGCCAACCGTGCCGGACATTCGCCTCACCCGCTCCCGAGATGGCCGCACCGGCCAGGCCCTCTTCGTGTTCGAGCAGCCCGAAGCCCTCGCCCCTGAAACCATGGGCGACATCACGGGCATGTATCTGGTGGATGAGGAAGGCCAATTGGTGTCGAGGGAAGTGAAAGCCCGCTTCGTGAACGGCAAGGCGAGCGCCCTGGAAGCCACCTACACCTGGAAAACCCCCGGTGATTTCGAACGCTTCATGCGCTTCGCCGAGCGCTATGCCGAAAGCCATGGGCTTGGCTTCTCCGGCCAAAATGAAGACGACGCAGTGGAAGGGGACCAAGAGGCTTGAGCTTCGGGAATTGGCTGAGCCTCAGTGCCCTCCTCGCCGCCCTGCTCCTCCTTTGGAGCTTGCGTGAGGCCCTGGTGTGGCTGTTTGCCGCCATCGTGCTGGCGATGGCCCTTTGCACCCTGGTGGGCACCGTGCAGCGGCGTCTCGGCTGCCAGCGGCCCCTGGCCCTGGCCCTCAGCCTGCTGGGGGTGGCCCTGCTGCTGGCCATCGTAGCCACCGCCATTATTCCGCCCTTCATGGCGGAATTTGCCGAGCTGATCCAAAAACTCCCCACCGCCGCCCAAACCCTCCTCAACCTGATGAACCAGGCCCTGGAGGCTGCCTCGAAGATGCTCTACGGCAGCCGGGATGGCGGGCTGGGCTGGCTGAAGCAGGGCCTCACCCTTCCCACTGGAAACGGGGCCAGCGGCGGCATCTTCGAGAACATCACAGGTGGGGCCTGGAAGCTCCTGGGCGTGGCCGGCAACCTCGGCACCACCCTGCTGCAAACCCTCTTCGTGGTGGCCGTGGCCCTGATGATCACGGCCCAACCCACCGCCTATCGAGAGGTGGCCCTCCTGCTGGTGCCAGGCTTCTATCGGCGCCGGGCCCGGGAGGTGCTCCTCCAGTGCGGCGAATCCCTCAGCGCCTGGATGGGCGGCGTGCTGATCAGCTCCCTCTGCGTGGGCACCCTCGCCGCCTTGAGCCTCCTATTGCTGGGCGTGAAACTCGTGGCGGCCAACGCCGTGCTGGCAGGCCTGTTGAACATCATCCCCAATGTGGGGCCCACCCTCAGCACCCTCTTCCCCATGTCGGTGGCTCTGCTGGATGCTCCCTGGAAAGCCGCGGCCGTGCTGGTGATGTACATCATCATCCAAAACCTGGAGAGCTACGTGATCACCCCTTCGGTGATGCACCATCAGCTCAAGCTCCTTCCCGGTCTCACCCTCACAGCCCAGCTGATCTTCACCGTGCTCTTCGGCCCCCTCGGCCTGATCCTTGCCCTCCCCCTGGCCGTGTGCCTGCAGGTGATTCTGCGGGAGGTGCTGATCCGCGACATTCTCGACCACTGGACCCCCGCCGCCGCAGATCCACCATGAACGCCCGCTATCTGATCGGTGCCCTGGCCCTGGTGGTGGCCACCCTCCTGGTGTGGCAGCTGCGCTGGGTGTTGCTCATCCTCTTCGGAGCTGTGGTGCTCGCCGTCGCCCTCGACGTGCCCATCACCTGGCTGCGCAAAACATTTCCCCTCAGCCGCCCCGCCGCCCTGGTGCTGGTGCTGGCTGTTCTGCTCGGCATGGGCACTTTCCTCTCCTGGCTCCTGCTGCCGGAGGTGATTGAACAGGCCAACCTTCTGCAGCGCATCATCCCAGCCTTGCCGGAGCAGCTCAACAAGCTGGTGCGCCAGGTGCCAGCCCTGCAAAACCTCGAGCGGGAACTCCTCAGCAAGGCCTCCCTCGAGCGAATTCAGCCCGTCGGCGAACAGCTCCTTGGTTTTGCCGGAGGAGCCGCCAACGGCACCCTCCAAACCCTGCTGATGGCACTCCTGGCCGTGCTCTTCGCCCTCGATCCCCGCAGCCACCAGCGCCTGGTCACCGCCTTCACCCCCAACTTCTACCGCCCCCGCATCCAGCTGGTGATGCGCGAATCGAGGGAAGCCCTTGGCGGTTGGCTCGCTGGCATGACCCTCTCGGCCGTGGTGGTGTTCCTCTCCACCTGGGCTGGGCTGGCCCTCCTCAAGGTGCCCCTTGCCCTTCTGTGCGCCCTGGCCTGTGGTTTGCTCACTTTTGTGCCCACCATCGGGCCCACCCTCGGCACCCTTCTCCCCATGGGAGTGGCCCTACTGCTGGTATCTCCTGGAAAGATGGTGCAGGTGCTGATCCTTCGGCTGATCCTCCAAAACTTGGAGGCTTTTGTGCTCACTCCGATCTTGCTGAGCCGCACCGTGAATCTGCTGCCCACGGTGGCCCTTGTGTCCCAGCTGTCCCTCGGCGTGCTCCTGGGCTTACCGGGAGTGCTCTTGGCCCTCCCCCTGGTGGTGGTGCTCCAGGTCTTGGGCAAGGAAGTGCTCGTGCGCGACGTGATGGATCAATGGGATGGCAAACCTGATCAGGCTTGATCCCTTCGGTAACGCCTCCAGAGGGAAGGGAGCAGGGCCAGGATCGTGAATGCCAGCAGGTGGTTCTGAATCGCCACCAGCAAGGTGGTGAGCGTGAAGTGATCCAGCAACAACCGGATCTCCGATTTCAGATCCGCAAGGGCTAAACCAAGCAGTAGAAGAGGGATCAGGGGCACCTTGCGCTTCACTGGCGCGAGAGCAGGGGCAAGAGGGTGGGCGCCAGGCCGATGCTCGACCAGCTGCCCACCGCAATCCCCAGGGCGAGGGCGATTGCGAACCAGAACAAACTGTTGCCACCAAAGAAGATCAGCCCCAGCAAGGGCAACAGGGTGGTGAGGGAGGTGTAGAGCGAACGGGTGAGGGTGGCATCCACCGCCACATCCACCTGCTCGGTGAGGGAAAGATCGGCCAAGGCCGTCTTTTGCTCACGGATCCGGTCGTACACCACCACCGTGTCGGTAACGGAGTAGCCCGCCACCGTGATCAGGGCAACGGCAAACAATGAATCCACCTCCACGCCTTTCAGCAGGCCCAGCCAGGCAAACAACCCACAGGTGATGAGCACATCGTGAGCTAGGCAGAGCAAGGCCAGGAGGGCAAAGATGCCGCTGTAGCGAAAGCTGATGTAGGCCGCGATCGCCGCAAAACTGACCACCAACGAGAGCAGGCTGCTGCGCAGCAGCCTGGACCCCAGGGTAGGGCCGATCGTTTCAACAGAGGTTCCTTTGCTGCTCAGAGGGCCCAAGGCGGGTTTCAGGGCCTCGATTAAGGCCTGACCCTGGGCTGGGCTCAGGGCAGGAGCCCGCACCACCACGGATCGGCCCCCATCGAGCACCTGCACGGTGGAGGCACTGAGATTGGGCGCCTGCTGGCCTTCTTCGGCGGCCAAGGAGAGGCTGCCTAATTGGCGCTGCACCTCAGTCACAGTCAGGCCCGTACAGGCCGTGCCGCAGTCGCGTTGAAGCTGAATCTGGGTGCCGCCCGTGAAATCCAAGCCTGGCTTGAGAGGACTCTGGATCGCGGGGTTCAACCAACAGAGCACCAGGCCCAGCACACTGAGCGCACTGGCCAGGGCGGATCCCCACCAGGCCAGGCGGCGGTGGCGGTTGACGCGAAAGCGGGGTTCGGGATGGGTCAAGAGAACGGTCCTCAGGCTGCCGTTGCCGGCAGCTTGCTCGCCGGCAGGAAATAGGTGGGCCGGCGCAGGGCCGGATAGCTCATCAACACCCGCAAGAGGGTGCGGGTGCAGGTGAGAGCAGTAAACAGGCTCAAGAGAAGGCCGATGGCCAGGGTGACCGCAAAACCCTTCACGAGCCCGGTGCCGAGCAGGAAGAGGGCGATGCAGCTGATCAAACCAGTGACATGGCCATCGAGGATGGAGGAGAAGGCGCGGGAAAAGCCGGAATCAATCGAGCGGATCAGAGTGTTGCCACCTCTCAGCTCCTCCTTCACCCGCTCGAAGATCAGCACATTGGCATCCACTGCCATGCCCACCGAGAGGATGAAGCCCGCGATACCAGGCAGGGTGAGGGTGACGGGTACCAGGGAGTAGATGGCCAGGTTGAAGAGGGCATAGAGGCTCAGGGCAGCCACAGCCACCACCCCGGGGAGGCGGTAGACCACCACCATGAACAGCCCCACCAGGGCCAGGCCCGCCAAACCGGCGAGCAGGCTGCGGCGGATGTTGGCTGCGCCGAGGGACGGGCCCACCGTGCGCACCTCCACGATCTTCACCGGCAGGGGCAGGGACCCACCCCGCAGCTGCACCTCGAGATCCCGCGCTTCCTCGGCACTGAAGTTGCCTGTGATGCTGGCGGCGCCCCCCGTGATGCCGGCCACCTTGAATTGGTCGCCCACGGTGGCTTCGCTGATGGAGCGGCCGTCCAGCACGATGCCCAACACCCGATCCGTGCCCGCCAGCCCTTTCGTGAGTGCGGCGAACTTGTCACCGCCTTCTTTGTTGAAATTCAAGGTGACATCCCAGGCGTTGCCACTCGCCTGTTGCACCCGTCCCGCCCCGGTAAGGTCCTTGCCCGTGAGGGCGGGGGGGCCATAGAGGGCCACGATGCGCTTGTTGACTTCCTTCTCCAGAAGCTCCAACTGATCGAGCTCGGAGGTGCCCTCCGGAATGGAGAGACCCAGGGCAACGAGGGCTTTGCGCAGGTCTTCCGGCGCCAATTCCGGTGGTGGGGGTTGGCTGGAATCAGCAGCTGGGGCAGGAGCACGCCGGCTCCGCAGCACAGCTTCCACCTGGCGCTTCAGGGGCAACAGGGAGCGAAACTCCTTCTCGCTTCCAGGAGTTTGCGGGCGAAACTCGAGCAGGGCCGTGGTGCCCAGCACCTTCGAAGCCCGGGTGGGGTCCTGCTCCCCGGGGAGCTGCAGCACAAGTTGATCGTTGCCCACGGTCTGCAGGGTGGATTCGGCCACCCCCAACCCGTTGATGCGCCGCTCCAGCACATCCTTCACCGCCTCCAACTGCTCCGGCTCCACCCGCTGGATGGCACCGGCAGGGAGCACCTGGAGGGTGAGCTGGCTGCCGCCCCTGAGATCCAGGCCTAGGCGCAGGCCATAGGTGGCCAACAGGGCTCCGGCGGCGATGGCCAGAGCCAGGATGAGGGCAAGCCAGCCCTGGGGTCGTGCCATCTCAGATCAGGCCCGCTTTCATTTGGCGCGCCGCTTCCACAATCTGGTGCGGCTGAATAATGGTGAGATTCTCCAAGTTGCCGTTGTAGGGAGTGGGGATGTCCTGGGAGGAGAGCCGCACAGGACGGCAATCCAGATCGTCAAAGCAGTGTTCGGTGATCAAGGCAAGCAGCTCGGCACCGATGCCGCCAGTTTTCATGCATTCCTCCACCACGATCACCCTGTGGGTTTTGCGCACGGAGCGACCGATGGTATCGAGATCAAAGGGTTTGAGGCTGATCAGATCAATGAGCTCCACATCCACACCATCTTGCTCCAGTTGCTCCACAGCTTTGAGGCAGTGATGCCGCATACGGGAGTAGGTAAGGATGGTGATATCCTTCCCTTCTCTTACCACTTCCGCCTGGTCTAAGGCACAAATGTAGTCACCTTCTGGCAGGTCTTCAGAGAGGTTGTAGAGCAGGACGTGTTCAAAGAACACGACAGGATTGTCGTCTCGAATCGCGGCTTTCAATAGCCCTTTGGCATTGGTGGGCGTGCTGCAGGCCACAATTTTGATGCCGGGGATGGCGTGGAAATAGGCCTCGAGTCGCTGGCTGTGCTCCGCCCCCAGCTGCCGGCCTACCCCACCAGGCCCGCGCACCACGGTGGGGATGGTGTAATTGCCACCGCTGGTGTAGCGGAGCATGCCCATATTGTTGGAAATTTGATTAAACGCCAGCAGTAAAAAGCCCATATTCATGCCCTCCACAATCGGCCGCAGGCCCGTCATCGCCGCTCCGACGGCCATCCCCGTAAAGCTGTTTTCCGCAATGGGCGTATCAAGGATGCGGAGATCTCCATATTTTTTGTGGAGATCCTTGGTCACCTTGTAGGAGCCGCCGTAGTGCCCCACGTCCTCCCCGATGACACAAACATGGGGATCACGGGCCATCTCTTCATCGATGGCTTCCCGGAGCGCGTTGAACAGCAGGGTTGGGGCCACGGCGCGGGCTGCAGGCACAGTGGGGCCAACCTATCTCAGCCTCCTGCGGCGAAGGTGCTGAGGATGAGCACAGAGAGGAGCATGCCCGGCAGCAGCAACACCACCAGCAGACCCAGGTCGTGAACGGTCATGCCCCATACAACGGATCACCCAGCTTAGGAAGGTCCCCCTTGCCCTGCAGAACTCTGCTGCGACCCGCCGAGCCAGAGGCTGCGGAGAAAGGTAAGAAACAGCCCCAGGCCCACAAAGGCAAAGCTGAAGGTGGCCAGGAAGGTCATGCCCACCACCAGGGTTTTCACGGCCGTGCCGATGCTCTGGGCCACCTGGCTGTTGTAGTGGGGTGGATGGGTGGCGTAATAGGCCACCACCCTCTGGCTCAGCCCAAAGGAGAGCCAGGCTAGGAGGGCGCTGGTGATCGCCCCACTCAGAAAACTCAGGGGCCCCTTGCGCAGGCTGGTGGGGCTCTTGCTCTCCCCTTCAACGGCAGGAGAGGGGGAAAGGCGGGGAGGAGGAGAATCGCTCATGGTGGGGGGCCGGGCTCCCACAGGGTGGCACCGGACGACCGCAAGCCGCAGCTCCAGCTCTCCAGCCCAGCAGCCCGCAACGGCTCCGCCAGGGCTCCTTGGGCCAGGGTTGCCGCCTCCAGGCAAGGGAACAGGGCAAACACGGTGGGGCCCGAGCCGCTCATGGCCACCACCAAAACCCCTGGGGCCCCCTGCAGCAATTCAAGGGCCTGGGCCACGCTGGGCACCTCAGGGGCCACCACGGCCTGCAGGTCGTTGCGCAACGGCGGAAAAGCCCTCTCCCCACGCAGGGCCTCCAGCAGGGGGCTCTGGCGCAGGGCCTGGCGCCGTTGCTCACAATCCGCCTCGTGGCTGAGATAAAAATCACCCCGCCACTCTCGGCAAAGGCCATAGGCCCAGGGCGTCGATACGCTCGCCTCCGGGTGTTTCACCAGCAACACCCCCAGGGGGGCGGTTGCCTGCGGGCAGGGCTCCAGCCGTTCCCCACGGCCAAAACAGAGCTGGGATCCGCCCTCGAGGCAGAAAGGCACATCGGACCCCAGCTCCGCCGCTAGGGCCGCCAGCTCGGCCCCTGGGGTGTGCATCTCCCAGAGGACATCGAGGCCCACGAGGGTGGCTGCCGCATCGCTGGATCCCCCCGCCAGACCTGCCCCGATGGGGATGCGCTTCTCCAACAGGATCTCCACCCCCCGGTGGCCCTGGCCCCCATGGGCCCGCAGTTTCTCGGCAGCCCGCACCACCAGGTTGTCGGGCCCAACGGAAAGATCGGCCCGGTCGCAGCGAAGGGTGATGGCCCCATCGGAGCGATCTTGAACGTGCAGATGATCCGCCAGGTCGATGCTCTGCATCAGCATCGCCAGCTCGTGATACCCGTCTGGCCGCAGCCCCAGCACCTCCAAGTGCAGATTCATCTTGGCTGGAGCCAGCACGCTGCAGTGCGCCATGGGTTAGGGGGCCTGGAGGGCGGAGGGCATGGCGCGATTCAAGCTGGTGGCCAGCGCTACCCATTGGGCGGGCGAGAGCTCCTGGGGCCGGGACTGAAGGCTCACCCCGGCATCCGCGGCATGGGCAGCCAGAGTGTCTTCCGGAAGCAGGCCAGCCAGGCTGTTGCGCAGCATTTTGCGGCGCGCCATGAACGCCCGCCGCACCAGGGGCTCAACCGCCCCCGCCTGCTCCAGGGGCAGCCTTTGCTCAGGCGGCAGGGGATCGATCTGGATCACCTCCGAGTGCACTCTCGGGGGAGGCTGGAAACAGCGGGGCGGTACCGGGCAAACCCCCTGGATGGTTCCCAGCAGCTGCATCCGCACGCTTAAAGCGGAAAAGGCGCTCGAGCCCGCCGATGCCCGGAGCCGTTCCCCTACCTCCCGCTGCACCAGAAGCACCAGCCGCTGAAAGGGAGGGGTGAGAGGCCGATCCAACCGGCCCAGCAGCCGCTCCAACAAAGGGCCAGTGATGTTGTACGGGATGTTGGCCACCACCTTGTTCGGGCCAGGGGGGGCCACGGGGGGCAGGGGAACCGACAGGATGTCGCCGCTCACCAGCGTGAAGCGGGGATCTGCACCGAAGCGTTGCTTCAGGCCTGCCACCAGATCGCGATCGAGTTCCACGGCCGTCACCTGGGCCACCGGCGAGGCCAGGAGAGCTTGCGTTAGCACCCCACGGCCGGGCCCCACCTCCAGAACGTGGTCGGTCGCCGTCAGTTCGGCCGCCCGCACGATCTGCCCCTGCACCTCCTGATCCACCAACCAATGCTGGCCGAAACGATGGCGGACCTGATGGGCACCGAAAGCGGAGGAGGAAGCCATGGGATCGGACCACTCCTCTCACCATTGCAGCTCAGCTGTTCCCTGCGAAACCGGCTATGCATAGGGATGGCTGCCGCACAACCCCATGACCCTTCCCAGGCTCTTTCTCCTCAGCCTCCCCCTCTCCGCGCTGGTGCTGATCGCTTCCCCAGCCCAGGCCGAAAGCCGAACGGCCGAATCGATCTGGAGCCAGAGCGACGCCGAACAGCGGGCCATCGACCAGATCCCCGTTGCGGATCGATCTGGCATCAGCAACACCCGCTGCCAGGAGGTGGGGGTGGGACGGATGGGCAGCCTGCCCCGGTTCCGCTGCACGGTGTGGTTCACGCCAGCCCTACCAGCGCCGGCGGCACCAGCGGCACCTGCATCCCCAGCAGTCCCCTAAGCAGGCCTGCTGCAGATCGGCCTCAAAACAGGTGCAACCAGCGCACTGGGGACCGTCGGGGCGGGAGGGGCACAAGGGCGGCGACGAACTCCATCGGCTGGTGGGCCAGATGGGGGTGATCGGCCTGCCAGCAGGACCAGGCCCGCTCCAGGCGCTTCCGCTTGCCCCTGTGAAGGGCCCCAATGCCGCCGCCATCCCGATGCATCGGCCCCCTGCCCTTCACCTCCACCAGCAGCAACCGATCCGGTTTGCAAAGCACCAGATCAAGCTCTCCCCAGCGACAACGCCAATTTCTGGAGACCAGCCGCCAGCCCCGCTCCTGTAACAACCGCAGGGCCCTCTGTTCCGCCCAGCGGCCCTCAAGCTGGCGGGTCGTCAACGGCATGGTGAAACAATGGAGAAACAACTGAAGGGTTCCCGTCCTCCGCCAGGGCGCCGAATGGGAGGGGATACCGAACCGACCGCACCTGAGGGTCGCTAGTCAGATTCCAAAAAAAAGGTTAGGGTCTGCAGGAAATCTTCACAATCCAAGCAGAGCGGATGTACACCCTTTCCCAGGCCACCCAGATCTTTCCGGACACCCTGAGCGCTGATGCGGTGCCCGCCATCACGGCTCGTTTCCGTCTGCTCAACGCGGAAGACCAGCTCGCCCTGATCTGGTTTGCCTACTTGGAAATGGGCCAAACCATCACGATCGCTGCCCCCGGCGCGGCCCGGATGCAGTTCGCCGAGCCCATGCTGAACGAAATCAAGGCCATGTCCTTCGCCCAGCAAAGCCAGGCCATGTGCGATCTTGCCAACCGATCCGACACCCCCATCGGTCGCACTTATGCCAATTGGTCCGTCAACATCAAGTTGGGCTTCTGGTATCAGCTCGGCCAATGGATGGCTGCTGGACTCGTGGCACCGATCCCCAAGGGTTATCAGCTTTCAGCTAACGCCGCTGCCGTGCTCAATTCCGTGAAAGGGGTGGAGCAGGGTCAGCAGATCACCCTGCTGCGCAACTTCGTTGAAGACATGGGCTTCGATCCCACCAAGGGAGAAGGCCAGCGGGTGATGGAGCCCATCGCAGCCCCCACCCCTGAGGAAAGCCGCCAGAAAGTCTTCATCGAGGGCATCATCAACCCCACGATCAACGCCTATATGGACCTGCTTAATGCCAACGACTTTGATGCCCTGATCGAGCTGTTCCTTCCCGACGGCGCTCTCCAGCCCCCCTTCCAAAAGCCCATCGTGGGCCGGGACGCGATCCTGCGCTTCTTCAAGGAAGATTGCCAAAACCTCAAGCTCCTCCCCGAGCGTGGCTATTCCGAGCCCGCTGAAGGTGGGTTCAACCAGGTGAAGGTGACAGGCAAGGTCCAAACTCCCTGGTTTGGAGCTGGCGTTGGAATGAACGTGGCCTGGCGCTTCCTACTGAGCCCCGAAGGCAAGATTTATTTTGTGGCCATCGATCTGCTGGCCTCTGCCGCTGAACTTCTCAAGTTTGCCCGTTGACGGCCATTACCCGGCGTGGCCTGCTCCTGGCGGCTGGGATCGTGATGAGTTGGCTGGGGAGTTTGGTGACCCTGCTCCCCACCACCTCGGCAAACCTTCCCCTGGGCTTGATCACCTTGTCCGTTCTGGTGCGCACCTTGCTCCAGACCGGACTTTTTATTGTGGCCCACGACGCTATGCATGGCACCCTTTGGCCAGAGCGGCCGGGGGCCAACCAGCGCATCGGCCAAAGCCTTCTTCTGCTCTACGCCGCCCTGCCCTACAGCCACTGCTTGGCTAACCATCAGCGGCACCATCTCCATGCAGGGAGTGCCCGGGATCCCGATCATCATCGAGCCGGCCAGGGACGCTTAGCCCCGTGGTTTTGCTCCTTCATGGCGGCCTACCTGTCTCGAGGCCAGATCATCTGTCTCGCGCTTCTGTGGTGCACCATCTGGGCGTTGACCGCTGGGATCTCCACCACGGCCTTCACCAATGTGGCCCTGTACTGCATTCTCCCCACCCTGCTGAGTTCCCTGCAACTCTTTTTTGTTGGCACCTACATACCCCATCGGAATGTTGGAATATCTTCCGAATTGGAGCCGAGCCACGGGCCCCGCAGTCTTAACTGCCCCCCTTGGATCTCTCTGCTCTGCTGCTACCACTTTGGCTATCACTGGGAACACCACGCCTTCCCCCATTTGGCTTGGCATCAATTGCCGCAAGCCAGGCGCCAAATCAAAGAACACATCAAACCCGCCGTCCCCTTCGCGGTGTCCTTAAACGGGCGATAAGGTGCGGGAAAGCCTTGTGCTAACCGTTCCCCCTGCTGTTTTAACGATGACCAACACAGCTGTCCTGTTCTGGACTCCGCAGGAACAGGACATTGCTAAGGAAGCTTTTGAAACCGCCCATGGTCGCGCGATTACCACGCTTATCGGCAAAGTTCAGCGCCATGCCTCAGGGCTGAGCTCGCTGGATTCACTCTGGCAACTCCACGATTTTCTGAGCACCCAGCGATTCGATATGGAAGGACGTTTTGATTTTCGCCTCGAAGGCATTCTCTTTGTCTTTGCCAGCTTCGTGAAGGATGGACTCTTGGTTTTTGATGATCTGAATGGCCTTGATGCGGAGAAGCTGGCCAAAATCCGAGCAATGTCGCTCTTCTGATCTCCCTTTTGGCGCCCTAGGGTCGATCCAGCTTCGATGGTTCCTGGATGCTCGGTCGATCCTTTTTTGATTGCATGTTTGGCCTGCTGCTGGGCCTGTCCGTGTTCCTGCCCTTTCTCGTGCTTCCAACCCACCCGGCTGTGGCGGCCATGGATGTGGCCAAGCAGGTGCTCATTGGTGCGGACTTCCACGGTGCTGACCTGCGGGGTGCCACTTTCAACCTCACCAACCTTCGGGAGGCCGATTTCTCTGGGGCAGACCTGCGGCTCGCCAGCCTGTTTGGAGCCAAACTGCAGGAAGCCAATCTCCGCGGCGCCGATTTGCGCGAAGCCACCCTGGATTCGGCCGTGCTCAAGGGCACTGACTTGCGGGACGCTTGGCTTGAAAATGCCTTCGCCTTCAACACCCGCTTTGAGGAGGTGCGCATCGACGGGGCGGATTTCACCAACGTCGACCTGCGGCCAGACGCCCGAAAGGTGCTCTGCGCTGCGGCCACAGGCAGCCATCCCATCAGCCACCGCCTCACCCGCGACACCCTCAACTGCCCCTGAGTGTTGCCGACCATGAGCTTTGATGCCCGCAGCAAGGAACGCCTCGAAGCACTGGGGCGCACCTTGCCGAAAAAACTTCCCCTTCCCGATGCCACGAAAGGCCTCTCCACCGGAAATCCCCAGCCTGCCGGCAGCGGTGGAAAGCGGGGGGAAGCCGCCCGCCACAGTTTGGAGAAAGAGCAAGATCCGGCGGAACTCTTCCGGGTGCTGATGAAAACCAGTCCGGATGGAACCGTGCCCCCCCACCTGCTGGAGCGGTTGCGGGAGCTGGAAACCTCTCCCCAGGTGCCAACGGCTCAAGAGAAGGGCAGCAAACCGCCAGCTGGCCAGGCGCCCAAGGCCAAACCTCAGGGCAAGACATCTAGCCGAGCAGTGAGGGGAGGAGGTAGCAAAGAAGGACAGGATCTCTACTCGTCCTTCGCCCAACTGCTGCTGGAAGACGACGATGCCTGAGCCAAGGCCCCATAGAGGGCCCAACGGTGCTTGAGCTCCACCTGGGCCTGCCGCGCCAACTCCCGCGAACGCTCCGGATCTCTATACGCCAACATTCTAAATCGATTTTCTGTCGCCATGGCCTCCGCCAGGGGCCTTCGGGGAGGGGGGCTGTCCATCTGCAGAGGAGACAGCCCCTGCTCCACCCGGCGTGGGTCGTAGCGATAGAGCAACCAACGCCCCGACTCCACCGCCAGGCGCTGGTGCTCCATCCCCTTGGCCATGTCGATGCCGTGGGCGATGCAATGGGAGTAGGCCAGGATCAAGGATGGGCCTGGATACCGCTCGGCCTCCAGGAAAGCGCGGAGGGTGTGCTCATCCCGGGCACCCATGGCCACGCTGGCCACATACACTCCCCCCTGGGTAATGGCCATCAGGCCCAGATCCTTCTTTGCGGAGGCCTTGCAGTCGCTAGCGAATTTCGCCACAGCGCCGAGAGGCGTGGCCTTTGATGCCTGGCCACCGGTGTTGGAGTACACCTCGGTGTCGAGCACCAGCACATTCACGTCGCGGCCTGAGGCGAGCACATGATCCAGGCCGCCACAGCCGATGTCGTAGGCCCAGCCATCCCCTCCCACCAACCAAACGCTGGTCTTCACCAGGGCATCAGCCAGATCGAGCAGCTGGGCTTCGGGTGCCATGGCTTCTTTCTCCGCAGGCAGGCGCTTCAGGCCTGCCCTCAGCAGACGCTTCAGCTCCCCCACCCGCTCCCGCTGCAGAACGACGTCGGACTCGTCGTGCTGATGAAGGGCGGCCGCCGCCAACGCCTCCACCAGGGATGGGGGGAGAGGCTCACTGCCTGGTGAGAGGGGAAGGCGAAGGCGATGGAGTGCCATTGCCCGTTGTTGATCGAGGGCTACCCGCATGCCGTAGCCGAATTCAGCGTTGTCTTCAAAAAGGGAATTGCTCCAGGCCGGTCCTCTCCCTTCCCCGTTGGTGCTCCAGGGAGTGGTGGGCAGGCTACCGCCATAGATCGAACTGCAACCAGTGGCATTGGCAATCAGCAACCGATCGCCGAACAGCTGACTGAGAAGTTTGAGATAGGGGGTTTCGCCGCAGCCAGCGCAAGCCCCCGAAAAATTCAAACAGGGGTTGTTGCAGCTGCTGCTGGCCGATCTTGTGCAGGTTCAGCTGGTGTCGAGGGGCCTCCGGCAGGCTGAGGAAAAATTCCCAGTGGGCTCGACCCAGCTCCCGAAGGGGACGTTGGGGCGCCATGTTGAGGGCCTTGCGCTTCGGCGTTTGCCGATCCTTGGCGGGGCATACCTCCACACAAAGCTGGCAGCCGGTGCAATCCTCCACCGCCACCTGGATCGTGAAGCGCTGGTCTCCAAAGGCCGGATCCCGCGCGGCCGCTTCGCGAAAACCTTCTGGCGCCTTCTCCAGGGCGTGCGGGCTGGCCACCTTGGCGCGGATCACCGCGTGGGGGCACACCATCACGCATTTGCCACATTGCACGCACAGGTCGCTCTCCCACACCGGCACCTCGGCAGCCAGGTTGCGTTTCTCCCAGCGGGCGGTACCCGTGGGCCAGGTGCCATCACAGGGAAGGGCGCTCACCGGTAGGCCATCTCCGCGATGGGCCAGCATCGGTGCGATCACCTCCCGCACGAACGGCGGTGCGTCCCGGAGATGGGTCGGAAGCGCCGCGGCCTGGGCCTGATCCAGATCTGCCGCAGGGCTCTGGAGCTCCAAGTCGTGCCACAGCAAGGGTTGAAGGGCCGCCAGGCTCGCATCCAGGGCCTGGAGGTTCCTGCGCACCACAGCCTCCCCCTTACGGCTGTAGCTGTGGCGAATGGCGTCGCGAATGTGCGCCAGGGCCTCGTCTTGGGGCAGCACCCCGCTGATGGCAAAAAACGCCGCCTGCATCACCGTGTTGATTCGGTTGCCCAATCCGGCGCTCTGGGCCACCTGGTGGGCATTGATCTGCCACACCCGAGCCCCCAGGGTCTTCACCTGGTGACGGGCCTCAAGCGGCATCCGCCGCCAGGAGTCTGCGGGAGTGTAGGGGCTGTTGAGGAGGAGGGTGCCCCCGGGCACCAACCCCTGGAGCCCCTCCAACTGGGCAAGAAGATCCCATTGGTGCACGGCCACCACGGTGGGATGGGTGATCAGGTAGGGAGCCCGGATCGGTCGCGGCCCGAAGCGGAGGTGCGACACCGTGAGGGATCCCGACTTCTTGGAGTCGTAGACGAAATAGCCCTGGGCGAAGAGCGGCGTCGTATCCCCAATGATCTCGATCGTGGCCTTGTTGGCCCCCACCGTGCCATCACTTCCCAGCCCATAGAACACCGCCCGCACCTCATCCGGCGCTTCCATCTGAAAGCCGTTGTCGACTTGAAGGGAGCGGTGGGTGAGGTCATCGTCGATGCCCACAGTGAAATGGTTTCGCGGCGACACCTCTGCCAGATGGTCGAAAACGGCATGGGCCATGGCTGGGGTGAACTCCTTGGAGCCCAGGCCGTAGCGCCCCCCCACCACATGGGGAAGAGGTGAGTCCGGATGGAGTTGGCCCCATTCCTCCGCCAGGGCCACCACCACGTCCAAATAGAGGGGCTCTCCAGGGGCCCCTGGCTCTTTGCACCGATCCAGCACCGCCATGGCGCGGGTGGAGGCTGGAAGGGCCTCCACAAGCCAGGAGGCCACCAGGGGCCGAAAGAGCCGCACCTTCTGAACTCCCACCGGCTCCCCTGCCTCCGCCAATACCTCCGCTGTTGCGACAGCCGTCTCGCAGGCAGAGCCCATCAGCACCAGCACCCGCTGGGCATCGGGAGGGCCCACATACTCGTAGGGCTGGTAGGCACGTCCTGTGAGCGCGGCAAAGTGCGCCATCGCCGCGTGCACATGACCGCCAAGAGCTTCGGTGAAGGGATTCACCGTTTCCCTGCCCTGGAAGTAGACGTCTGGGTTTTGGGCCGTGCCGCGCAACATCGGCCGCTCTGGCGTCAGGGCCCGCTGCCGGTGGGCGTGGATGGCCTCATGGGGGATCAGGGCCTCGAGGGTGGCATCTGGAATGGGCTCCACCTTTTGGATTTCATGGGAGGTGCGAAAGCCATCAAAGAGATGCAGAACAGGTACCCGGCCGTGCAGCGTGACGCAGGTGGCGATGGCGGCAAAGTCGCCCGCTTCTTGCACTGAGGCTGAAACGAGGATCGCGCATCCCGTGGCGCGGCAGGCCATCCCATCGGAGTGGTCGCCAAAGATCGAGAGGCCCTGGGCCGCATGGGGCCCGCGACGCTACATGCACCACCACCGGCGTGAGCTCCCCAGCCCAGCGGTAGAGATTGGGGATCATCAACAAGAGCCCCTGGGACGCCGTGAAGGTGGTGGTGAGGGCCCCTGCCTGGAGCGCTCCGTGCACCGTTCCCGCCGCACCAGCCTCGCTCTGCAGTTCCACCACCGTGGGCACCTGGCCCCAGAGGTTGGGTCTGCCTTCCGCACGCCAGTGATCGGCCCACTCCCCCATGGGAGTAGCCGGAGTAATGGGGTCATGTCGGTCATGGCAACGGCTCCGGTTCCTCAACCAAACTCAGGGCAAAACCCACGTGCACCAATACCCGATCCCCGACGCGGGCCTGGGGCAAGCAGGCCAGGCTCACCTGTTGACGCACACCACCGAAGTCGACCTCTGCTGTGCGCCAGAGATCCTCCTCTTCCCCACCGTCCGGCGCCTGGAAGGCGATCGAGAGAATCCGCCCGGGCACGGCCAGGCACATGGCGCATTTGGCAGGCTCTGTTCTGGTTATGGAGCGGCTCGCGACGCCTGAACGGCCCAGGCCTGCCCCAGGGCCAATCCACCGTCGTTGCACGGCACCTGTTCATTCCACAGGGGGGTCAGCCCCCGCTGGCGCAGACCACGCAGACAGCCCTCCAGGAGGGATCTGTTCTGAAAACATCCCCCCGAAAGGGCCACTTGGCGGCATCCCGTGGAAGCCGCTGCGGCGCAGGCGCCCTCCACAAGTCCAGCCACAATCCCCCGCTCCAGCTGCCATGCCGCCCGCGTGGGATCGCCACCGGCGGCCCGATCTGCCAGCAGGACCGCGAGCAGGGGCTCCCAATCCCAACGGCCCAGAAGAAGGGGGAAAGGATCCCCGGGGCAAGCGCTCTCGAGGGGAAAGGGCCACAGCTCCTGGGACGCCCCCTGAGCCTCCAGCTGGGCCCGCCCCCGTGCCGCAGCCCCCTGCCAGAGCAGGCCCCCTTCTCCTTCGTAGCTGAGGATTTGGGCCAGCTGCAATAGGGACACGAGCCCATCCAGCAGACGGCCCAGGGAACTGGTGAGCGGGGCCAGACTCCCCTGGGCCAAGACCTGGAGAAGGAGGGATCGCTCCTGGGAGGAGAAGGCCTCCAGCGTGGAGCCCGCCCCGGAATGGGCCAGGGCCCAGGCCCCGGAGGCCGCCAGCAAGCCCAGGGCACAGCGGCGCGGCTCCCGGCTGGCCCGCTCCCCGCCGGGAAGGGGGAAAGGCCGCAGGGCCGCCAGCCGCTCCCAGTTCAGGGCTCCCTCCATGAAGCCCTTCACCCACAGCAACTCTCCACCCCAGAGCCGCTCCTCCCCCTCGGGCCGTGCAGGGTCCGCCAGGCCAAGGCCATCGCAGGCCAGCACCAGAAAGGGCGGCCGCAGACCATGTTCCACACCCACGGCTAGTCCATGGGCGAGATGGTGCGGCACGGTGGAGAGCGGCAGCCCGGTGCGGTGGGCCAGGGAGCACAGGTGCTGGTGGCTCACGTATCCCGGATGGGCATCGCAAACCAGCTCCACCACCGGCAGCCAATCGCTCTGGAGCTGATCCTCCAGGCCCCCCTGCCAGCGCTTCTGCATGGAGGCATCCGCCAAGTCTCCTAGATGGGGTGCCAACCAAATCCGATCCCCCTGCACCAAGGCCGGCGCGGCCTTCAAGTCGGCCCCCACGGCCAGCAAGGCGGCCCTCGAGGGGCCTGGCCAGAGGAGAGGTTCGGGCACAAAGCCCCTCGCTCGGCGCAACAGGGCCGGGCGCCCATCAATCACCTGGAGAAGCGAATCATCCAGGGGGCGGGCGATGGGCAAATCGTTCACGAGGAAGCCATCGCTGAGGCCAGACAGCCGCTCGACAGCCTCCTGGGGTGCGATGCAGAGCGGTTCGCCGCTGCGGTTGGCGCTGGTGGCCACCAGGGGCCGGCCCACACGTTCCACCAAGAGATGGTGGAGCCCGGAGGCAGGCAGCATTACCCCCAGGGCCGGGCTGCCAGGCGCCACAGGCTCCCAAGGATCGCCGCCAGGCCCGCAACGCCGCCGCATCAATACGATCGGCGCAGCGGGATGGCGCAGGGCCTCCTCCTCCTCCGCAGACACCCACACCGCTGGCTCCAGTTCCCGGGGATGGGCGACGAGCATGGCGAAGGGCTTGGCAGGGCGGCGCTTGCGCTCACGCAGACGCTCCACCGCCGCCGGGGAGGTGGCATCGACGAGTAACTGAAAGCCCCCCACGCCCTGCAAAGCCAGGATCTGCCCCTCCAGGAGGAGGTCGGCCGTCGCAGCCAACCCCGCCTCCGAGCCCTTGATCAGCTGGCCGGCTCCATCCCACAGGCTCAAGCGGGGTCCACAGAGGGGGCAGCTGATGGTTTCGGCATGAAAACGGCGATCCCCTGGAGTGCTGAACTCCTGGGCACAGGCAGCGCAGGGGGGAAATGAGGCCAGGGTGGTGTGGGCCCGGCAGAAGGGAAGGGCCGTGGCCAGGCTGAAGCGCGGACCACAGTCGCAGCAGCTGATGAAGGGATAGCGGTGGCGGCGGGAGGCCCGGTCGCGCAGCTCTGCCAGACAGCGGGGACAGGGCGCCCGATCGGCCGAAAGGCCCGGGGCAAAGAGAGCCTGGCCCAGGGGCACGACCCCAGCACTCGCCAGCTCCACGCCATCCGGCCAAAGGGGCTCGGGTGCCTCCAGCCATCGCAGATCCACCAGATCCCACGGCCCCTGTCCGGGCAAGGCAGCGGGCAGAGCCTGCACAAACGCCTCCAACGCCTCCCGGGGACCCGCCAGATCGATCTGTAACGCCCCAAATGTGTTGCTCAAGCGCCCTCGCAACTGCCGTTGGCTCGCCAGGCGCTGTAGGGCAGGTCGCGCCCCCAGGCCCTGCACCACCCCTCGGCAGGCCACCTGCAAGCGAGCCACCTGGCGGTCCGCTCGCCTCACCCGCTCACCAGGGCCTCCAGCAAGGCGTCCATCCCCAGCCCATGGCGGGCGGACGTCTCCAGCACCCGAGCGGCCGGCGCCACCTGCTGCAGATAGTGATAAGCAAGGGGGCGATCAAACCCCACGGCCTCCGCCAGATCCACTTTGGTGATCACCACCAGATCGGCGCTGTGGAACGTGGTGGGATATTTGAGCGGTTTGTCCTCCCCTTCCGTCACCGAGAGGAGGACCAGGCGCCGATCCTCGCCGAGAGCAAAGGAGGCCGGGCATACCAGATTTCCCACATTATCGATCAGCAGCAGATCCAGGGCAGCCAGGGGGTGACCCGCCTCCTCAAGCCTGGAGAGGGCCAGGTGCACCATGGCCGCATCGAGATGGCAAACCTGACCTGTGGTGATCTGCACCGCAGGCAGACCGGCCTGCTGGAGTCGGCGGGCATCCTGATCGGTGGCGAGATCCCCCACAAGCGCGGCCAGACGCAGGGTGGAGGGGGCCCGGGCGGCCAAAGCCTCCAGTAGGGCGGTCTTGCCCGTGCCTGGGGAGGAGAGCACGTTCACCACCTGAACCCCAGCTGCACGGAAGTGCTCCCGGTTGTGGGCCGCCTGGTGGTCGTTGCGGGCCAGGAGGGATTTCCCCCAGCACCACCTGTCGGGGCCGTGGGGCTGCTGGCAAGCCGCAGGCACAGTGGCTGCACATGGGACATCAGCAAAGCCTCCATCCAGGCTAGGCAAGCCAAGGGCTCCCGGTCAGGGATCGAGCTCAAGAGCATGGAGGAGCAGGTCATGGCCGCGCAGCATCTGACGGCTGGCGTGGCCGCAGGCTGGACACTCGCCCAGGATCTCAGAGGCAGGAAACTCCCTGCGGCAGGGCAGGCACTACCAGGCTGCGGGCACCTCTTCAAGATCCAGACGGGCACCCTCGGCAATGGTTCCCCGCAGCACGATCTCGCCTGCCGTGCGCAAGGAAAAGGAATCCACTCCGGCCAGATGGCCCACCCTGAGGTGAATCGCCACCACCCGCTCGGCCCCCTCACGGGTGGCCACCTCCAGCACCCGCTCGGCGAGGGCCATCATCAGGCTCAACTCGTGAATGGCGATGAGCGGCAACCAGCCCCAGTCTGTTCACCCCACGATCTCTAGGCAGCCTGCCAAAGGGGCCCAATGGCGCCATCCTTGGAGTTGTGCCCCCTTTTGCAGCAGTGGACACCAAGGATTGGCTCTGGATTCTCCACCCCGCCCTGGCGGTTGCGGTGGTCTACCCCCTGGTGGGGATCGTGGCGCGGCTCGGGGTGCAGACCCGGGAGCGTCGTGTGGAAGGCGCCAAGCTCCCGCCCAGCACCGGGCGGGACCACAGCGATCTTGGGCGCTGGCTCGCCCTTGCCGTGGTAGCCATCGTGATGGTTGCTCTCGCGGTGGTGATCGCGACTGCCACCCCATGGACTGAGTTTCGGGGGGGAGCCGGCCGGGCCATCCAGCTGTTGCTTGTGCTGGCAGGTAGCACGGCCGCCCTGGCTGCCCTTTGGTGGGCCCATGCCAAGGGGCTCCGTTTGGCCTTTGCCCTCATCACCTGGCTCGGGTTGCTCACCCTTGGCGCCCAGCCCGAGGTGTATCGACTCAGTGACAACCCCCTCCAAGGCGAGTTCTGGAGCTCCCACTACTGGAGCGGCATGGCGGTGGTGGGACTCATGCTGTTTTCCCTGGGCGCTCGGCCGGAAATTTTGCGGGAACCGCGGTGGAGGCGCATCCATCTGATCGCGAGTGGGCTGGCCGCCATCCTGTTTGTGGGGCAAGCCATCAGTGGCACCCGGGATTTGCTGGAGATCCCCCTCCAGTGGCAGAAACCTGCATTAGCGGGATGCGACTGGGCCGCCAAGGTCTGCCCACCCGCGCTCCAATCCGTGCCCTGAATGCGCTTACTGGGGTGGGCGCCGAACAACAAAGCCTGGGCTGGAAGCCCAGGCTTTGCAAGCTCAGCCATCGTGACCCTTCAGGAAAGGGAGGGGCTTTGCGGTCGTTGGATCGTTGCAGGCAAAAACGCTATTGCGATCAGAGATGTGGTGTTGTGGGTCGGAGCTGCTGGCGCAGGCCACCTGGGGCCAGGGGTCTAGCAGGGTTTTCCTTCCTTCGGGGCACCTAGAGCCGGGTGCTTTTCAAGGGCTTTTCAACGGTGCATGAAGTTGGCGCTTTGGCACTAGACGAGGACTAGGCCTGGTCGGGCCAGGAAAACCAGACATCGCTTGAGAGTGTTGGAGCAGGGTCCGAACGTCAGCGAGCTCCTGGAGTCTGATTGGGTGGCGTGTCGTCCATGGACGCCTCCGATCTGTTGCCCCCATCGTGATGTGCCCAGCAAAAGCGCACAGGCAGAGACGCCAAATTTGTGATGGCTCGTGATCTGTAGACATCTCTCTTGATGAAGAAAGGTCTCAGTGGTGGAAGAGGCTGGATATGGAAGGTCCCACCGGCATGGGGCTCTCCAGGCTGGTCAACCATTCCACAGCCCGTCTCACGTCCTCCAGCAGCTCCTCCGCCAGGTGGCGACTGAAGCCAGCGCGCACCACAAAGCGGAGCACGGCCCGCTCGCTCTGGTCCGCCGGCAGGGAGTAGGCCGGCACCAACCACCCCCTTTCTTGCAGCTTGTCGGAGAGATGAAAGACGTTCCACGCGGTGATGGCAGGATCCAGCTCCATGCAGAACACGGGCAACTGGCCACGGGGATGGCTGACAAGTCGCAGGGTCGGCAGGGCTGCCAATCCATCGGCAAGATGGCAGGCGATGGCTTCCAGGGCCGCCATCCGTTTCTCAAATCCCCTCCGCCCGAGGTGGATGAAGTTGTAGTACTGTGCTACTACTTGGGCGCCGGACCGGGAGAAATTGATGCCGATCGTGGGTGTGATGCCTCCCAGATAATTCACATCAAATCGCAACTCCTGGGGGAGGCAGTTCTCTTTGCGCCAGAGCACCCAGCCCACACCCGGTAGCACCCCCCGTATTTGTGGCCGCTGGCATTGATCGACTGCACCCTGGACAGCCGGAAATCCCAGTGGAGCCCAGGACTGTTGAAGGGAGCTACAAATCCCCCAGACGCTGCATCCACATGGAGGGGGATGGAGAGCCCGGTTCGGTCCTCCAGCCCATCCAAGGCTGCGGCAATCTCGGCGATGGGCTCATAGCTGCCATCCACCACGCTGCCCAGCACGGCCACCACACCGATCGTGTGCTCATCCGAGAGAGCCACCGCTTCCGCTGCGCTCAGATGGAGACGCCCAGGGGCGAGGGGCATGAAGCGGGGCTCCACATCGAAATAGGCGCAGAACTTGTCCCAGCACACCTGGCGGTTGGCTCCCATCACCACATTGGGCCGAGCCAAGTCCAGACCCGCGCACTGCCGCTTCTTTCGCCAGTGCCAACGCATCACCAGCCCCGCCAGCATGCAGCCCTCGCTGGAGCCCGTGGTTGACGCGCCCACGGTGTCTGCCGGGTCTGGGGCATGCCAGAGGTGGGCCAGAATCCGCAGGCAGCGTTGCTCCAGATCAGCGGTCTGGGGATACTCATCCTTCTCGATGAGATTCTTTTCAGCACATTCCTCCATCAGGCGGCGAGCCTCGGGCTCCATCCAGGTGCCAACGAAGGTGGCCAGATTGAGCCTGGCGTTGCCATCGAGGAGCAGATGGCCGTGGATGAGCTCATAGGCCCCATCCCCGCGCATCCCGTTCTCTGGGAGGGCGTCCTCAGGAAGATCGGGGGGTAAGGGGTTGGAGCCAGGAGGTTGGCGGCTGGTCATCCTTGAAGCGCTCACACCTTGCGCTCATTGTCCATAGGGTGAGCGCCTTCAATGAGCATGGAGGCGATGAGCACACCACCCCTCCCCAGTTCCAAAGATCTGGCGACTTACCTCCAAGCCAGGGGCGAACTGGGCAAACCCTGGCTCTGGCACCTGTTGCGCATGAGCAAACTCCAGGAAAACAAGGACAGCTTCAGCCCTGAGGAGTACTTGCAAAAGGTGCAGGAAGCCCATGCCGATCTGATGCGCCTGGGAGAATTCTGGAAAGGCCGAGAACAGGAGGTGTTCGGCGGAACCTATCAACCCCCTTCCCTGATCGAACCCCTCCCAGGTTCAGCTGAAGACCGATGACCGACTCCAATCGGGAGCCGCAGATCTACGGCATGGCGCCCCAGATCCGCTTCACGCTGATGGGGCTCTACTTCGCTCTGGTGCTCCCCCTGCCCGTGATGGCGCAGGAGAACTGGCAGCTTTATATCTGGGCTGCCCTGGCCCTGGGATTCGCTCTCGTGCTGGCAATCACCAGTGAACAGGTGATCCTCGATGGGGAAGGGCTGCGCTATACCCATCCGGCCTGGTGTCGTTGGTTCTTGCGCCGCGGTTGGGAGCTCTCCTGGGGGCAGGTGGAGGGTCTTACCCCCGTGGCCACCAGCCAAGGGGGTCGAGTGTTCTACGTCCGCACCGCACCTGCCATGGCACCGGGATCAGCCCGCGTGAAAAGCGCCTATCTACTCCCCCAGCGCGTAGAGAATTTCCCTGATTTTCTCAGTGCCTTCTCTACGTTCAGCGGAATCCCCACAGATTCTGTTGCCCGCATTACCCCTCCATGGACCTACCAACTCTTGGCGATCATGAGCGGGGCCATGATCGTGGGAGAAGTGATCAGCTTGGCCAGGATCGGGGGTTAGGAAACTGTCTCTACATGAGACATGTGCCGTTGCTCTGCTGCAAGACCCCTGCAGATTTCACGGTAGTTGGGAACGACTCCTCTTGATCCGGGAGGGTGTCCAGACTGAATCGGTAGCCCTGTTGGCGCATGGTTTCGATCCCGCCGCCTTCTCCCAAGCCGGCTTGCTCGAGTTTCCTGCGCAGGGTTAGCACCTGGGTGTCCACCGAACGGGGGCCACCACTGAAAGGTGGCCAGGCCATGCGGAGCAGTTCCTGTCTGGTGCGAACCACCCCTGGAGGCATCAAAAGGGCGCAAAGCAGGGCGAATTCCCTTGGACTGAGTTCGACAGGCTGGTCACGCAGGGTGACCTGGCGTAGGAGCAAGTGCACCTCCAGAGGGCCCACACAGACCCGCTCCTGCAGGCCTGCACCACTCCTTCGAAGGAGGGTGCGGCAGCGGGCCGCTAGCTCTTCGAGGCCAAAGGGTTTGCGAAGCACGTCATCGGCGCCTGCATCTAGCAGGGTCACCACCGGCTCCGACCCCGAACGGGCCGTGAGCACCATCACAGGGCAATGAAGTTGGGCCGCCAGCCGCAGGGCGGATGTTTCTTCGAGGAGCTCCGCACTGACAAGGAGATGGGGAGCCTGCCCTTGGCAGATCTCTAAGGCTTCCCGGGCTGTGCCCACCGCAGCCGCAAGATGGCCATCTTGTCGAAGTCTTTGGGCCAGAACAGTGCGGAGGGTGACGTGGGGGTCGACCACCAGAACCCTCCTGGCATGGCCGCCGTGATCGATATCGTTCGGCTGAGCCATAAGAGTCTAATATGAGTCTGGCGAGACATGCATCGTTACAGAATAACACTGTTTTTTGCCCATAAGGAAGGACCACTTGTTTTGGTCAGGGTTCCAGAGGGGGAACCCCATCAAAATGGCGGTTCCCCCTCTGGAATGTGCCGCACAAGGGGTTGCGCAAACGCCAGAATGGATGGAGGGTCTGCCCTGTTCATGACCGCTCTGCAACACCCCGACGCCATCCGACACTTCCAGTCGCTCTGCGATGCCTGTCAGGAGCTGGCTCACCGTTATCACAGTCCTTCCGAGCTCCGTCTGTATGCAGACGGCTATCTGCATGCCCTGAGGCGCACTGCCGTGCTCAATCATCACTCCCAACGCCGATTGGAGGAGCTCATCGATCGCTGGATCCAGGATCCCTCGGGTTTTTCAGGCTCAGATGGCCAACCCCTCACGCTCCTCGAGAGGGAACTTCGCTGAATCCTGCGTCCACAACCCGAACTTAGGAGGCCAAAGCGACCTCTAGCTTTTCGCGCAACTCGCCGCTGTTGTACATCTCGATCAAAATATCTGATCCGCCCATGAATTCACCCTTCACATACACCTGGGGGATGGTGGGCCAATCAGAAAACTCCTTGATGCCCTGGCGGATCTCGGGATCGGAGAGCACATCAAAAGTTTCGAATGGAACGCCCAAGCTCTGAAGGATCTGCACCACGTTGTTGGAAAACCCACATTGGGGCATCAGTTTGTTCCCCTTCATAAACACAACCACTGGGCTGCTGGCAATCAATCCCTCGATACGTTGCTGAACTTGTGAATCCATAACTTGGAGTGGGATGGAAAAATGAAGTCTCAAAGAAGTTAAAGGCACCTCCCTAGGTGGGAGTTGCTGTTTGCACGGCCAGGGCGTGAATGGCTTCACTTGCCAATTCACCGCGAAGGGCTCCATACACCATCTGGTGTTGCTTCACCCTGGACAGACCGACAAACGCCTCAGAAACCACCTTCACCTGGAGATGGTCACCACCGCCGGTGAGATCCTCCACGACCACAGAAGCATCAGGGAGAGCTTGCTTGATGGCCGATCGCACGTGGTCCGGATGAACCATGAAGAGGAGGTGAACTGGGGGGAATCTAGTTGGGGTTGGCACTGGGTGCCGTGTAGGGCGTGGAAGCAAAGCCGATTTCAAGCAGTTGCTGGTAGGCCTTCCGGCCCACTTCCGTCGATGGCGTCATGGTTTTCACCACCTCAATCAGGAGAGGAACGGCCACCTCAGGTTGGTTTTGACGACGAAAGAGGGCCGCCAGGCGCAGGTTGGACTGCACAAGGGCATCCAACACCTGCCTCCCCTTGTCGTCCATTTCTCTTGGGATGCGGGCATCGAGCCCTCGGAAGGCTCCGCTGAGATCCCGATAAAACCCGAGCAGCTGTTTGCTGGCATCCCTGGCCTGGTCGTAATAGCGCCTGGCCTCCGGCAGGTTGCCAGCGGCAGCGGCAGCATCGCCTCGAGCCAATAGGGCCTGCACCGCACGCACATCAAAGGCGGTGGCAGAGGAAGCGGCCGCAGGGCTGGCACCAGTTTGGGCCAGCACCGGTGGAAGGGTGGAGGGGACAACGATGGCCAAAATCAGGGCCTTCGAACAGACCACCCGGCGGAGGCGTTGGGGAGACAAAAGCCTCTTCACGGGCGAAGCGCAGGTGTGGCGAACTTTACGGGGAAGCCATCGGACGACCCACGGCCGCTCGGGCCGCTTGCTCGGCCGACCGCATCGCCTCGGACAGCTCGATGGTGAAGGCCTTGGCCATCTCCCGTCCCGAGCCGGCGGGCCGCAAAGCAGGACCGAAACATAGGGCCGCTTGCGCTCCGTGCCTGGGTATGGGTTGGGAATAGCCAATGCCGATGGGTACCACTGTCACTGCTACACCCTGGCCCTCGGCGAGCTGAGCCAAACGTGCCAAACCCTGATGCAGGCGAATGTCGCCATCATCCCGTTCAATCCGGCCCTCTGGAAACACCACCACCTGCTGGCCCTTGGCGAGCAAATCGATGGCCAGGCGAAGGCTTGCCATGGTGGGTCGGCCTTGGTCGACCGGAAAACAACCCAGGCGATGCAGAAACCAACCCTGCAAGCCGGCCATTTCATCAATCGTGACCATGAAGCGGCAATCGCGCCCCGTGACCCTTCGTCCGGCCGCATAGGGAATCAGTAGGGCATCCCAGCGGGCCCGGTGGGTCGGGGCCAAGAGCACCGGCCCCTTGGCAGGCAAGTGCTCCCGACCCAACACCTTCACGCCAGAGAAAAAGGCGGGCAAGGCCACATCCTCCGTGACCATCACCGCCAGGGGCGCCAACCAGGGGCTGACGCCGTTGCACAAAACGGTCTCTCTAGAGGTCAACGCTCGAGAGTTGGTTCCGTGAACGGATCCAGCCGGTTGCTGCCAAATCTTGGAGAGAGGGGCCAACACCTCGACCTGGGCGGAGAACACACAGGTCTGAAGGTAGGGGCCGCCGGTCACTACGGGTAGGAGCTTCGGGCAGTTGCTCCTGCGGCCGAATTGCTGCCTACGATCACCTTTGTCACGCGTCTGCCCAGCCCATCATCCACATGGCCAGCCTTGGGGTGAACATCGACCACGTGGCCAATGTGCGCCAGGCCAGGCGGACCGTGGAACCCGATCCAGTGACCTATGCCCTCCTGGCAGAACTGGGGGGAGCGGACGGCATCACTGTTCACCTGCGGGAAGACCGACGCCACATCCAGGATCGGGATGTGGAGCTACTTCGCGCCACCGTGCGCAGTCGACTGAATCTAGAAATGGCGGCCACCGTGGAGATGGAAGCCATTGCCCTGCGCCTGCGACCCGACATGGTGACCCTCGTGCCCGAGCGCCGCGAGGAGGTCACCACGGAGGGGGGGCTGGACGTGGTCAGCCAGGTGGGACGCTTGGGGGAGATCGTGGGGCGCTTGCAGGAGGCAGGGGTTGGAGTCAGCTTGTTTGTGGATGCGGAGCAGGCCCAGCTTGATGGCTGCGTGGCCACCGGCGCCCGGTGGGTGGAGCTCCACACGGGCCGCTATGCGGAAGCCCCATGGGAACACCAGAGCGAGGAACTGCGGCGCCTGGCATCGGCCTGCGAGTTGGCACGGCACATGGGGCTTCGGGTGAATGCGGGCCACGGACTGACTTATCAGAACGTGGAGCCGATCGCCGCCATCCCAGGAATAGAGGAGCTCAACATCGGCCACACCATCGTGGCCCGTGCTCTAGCCGTGGGTCTGACCCAGGCTGTGCGGGAGATGCGAGCGTTGATCCAAAATCCAAGACAAGAGCCCCTGTTTGGCAGCCGCCAGCCATGAGCACCTATCACTTCATCGCCGCCAGTGAAGCCTTTCTCACCGAAGAGGAACCCCTGGAGGAAGTGTTGCGTGAGCGTACCCGGCATTACGAGGAGGCCGGAAAATCCATTGATTTCTGGCTGGTGCGCCGTCCTGCCTTCCTGGAAAGCAGCCAGCTGGTGGATAGCGCTCAAGCCGTTCCCCGTCCTGCAGCCGCCGTGGTGTCGACCGACGAAACCTTCATCACCTTCATGAAGTTGCGGCTGGAATTTGTGCTGCGCGGGCAGTTTGAAGCCCCCAGCGCCGCCATTCCCGATCCTCTGGCCGCCGCTTAGGCCTAAAACAAACCAAGAAATTTTTTGCGCGGGGCTTCTACCCCCTCAGCCGAAGGAGTGTCGGGAGTCCGCCCCTGCCCCCCATCCTGCTGGTAGCGGGGCTTGGCATCCCCGATGGTGAACACTGCTTCCTTGTTCTTCCACCAAATCCAGTCCCGGATCGGGGGGGTGTTCTGCAGGTCTGCTCGATTGAGGCCCAGCCCCAGGCGCTGGGAGGCATCCACCAGCACATCCAGCATCTCCTCCCCATCGCGGCAACGGGCCAAAGCCTCATTGGTGCGTTTGGCCCCATTGAGCGCCTTCACCAAAAGCCCCACGCGCTGGATAACGGGGAGGCTGCGCAGGTCTGGGGTGCGGCCGCTGGCCTCGGAATGTTGCGATTCGTTCATGGTCCCCCTTCCGTTGTCCCAGCTAGCGTTCGGGGCACGGTAGCGGCAAGCGTTGGTCGCTCCATCCCCGGCGAGGTGACAGGACAGGCTTATTCAGGCAAGACTGGTGAGGACGTCGACTGCTGCATGCCCTCGCCGCAAATCCCCTCACCGGCCATGGCGCCACGCCATTGGGTCATCGGGGATGTCCATGGCTGTGGAAAGGCCTTGGAGCAACTGGTGGGCCTGCTCCCCCCGTCCGACCGGCTGGTGCTGCTGGGGGACGTGATCAACCGAGGGCCAGCGATCGAAGAAGCCATGGAGCTGGCCTGGGAGTTGGTTGGCCGCGGCCGAGGGATCTGGCTGATGGGAAATCACGAGAAAAGGCTGATTGACGCTCTGGGATCCCAAAGCTGGGATGTGTTCCCCTTTCTGGCAGGCTGTGACACCTACCGCCAACTGGGCCATCGCCGCTGCCAGCAATGGTTTCACCGTCTCCAGGGGCTACCCACGGCGTTCTGGGGCGAGGGGTGGGTAGCCACCCACGCCGGTTTTGACCCTGTCCGCTGGGTGCCTGATTTGGGAATCCGCTTACCGTTTTGGCAGGCTTATGATGGCCGGTACGGCGAAGTGATTGTGGGCCATACCCCAGCAGAGCACGTGCGTCGGTTGAATCAGATCCTGGTGATTGACACCGGCGCCTGCTACGGCGGAAGACTCACCGCTTATTGCCCGGAATCCGGTGATCTCCTGAGCGTGGCCGGTCCGGCCGTCACGCCCCAGCCTTCCCAACACAGCCCAGTGGATCACCGGTACGCACCGGTGATTTGAGGATTGGGCCTTGCTGACGCTTTATCGCAGCAATCGGGCTGAGGTTCTGGTCCAGTTGCTGGCGGCCCAGCTTCGTCAGCCCCCACCCGGTCCCTGGGAACCCGTGCAGGTGGTGGTCAACACCTGGCCCACAAGCCGC